>JADGNY010000076.1 GCA_017883235.1 Thermoanaerobaculia bacterium
GTCGGGCGGCGGCTATCGACCATTCCGCCGCCCAACCGGGATACAACTTGGGGGTCCTTCGACCGTCCCTTCGGCTGCGCTCAGGGCAGGCTCTGCGCCGCGCAATCGCTCCGCGATTACGCGGCTCCGGCGGCTCAGGATGACAGGTAGTGTTTGCTCATTACGGCTGCCCCGCGGGACCGCCGGCGTCGACCCTTATCGTCTGCTTGCGCGCTGCTTCGGCGGCGCCTACGGCGCGGCTCCATTCGATATATGAGCCGTCGTAGAGATGGACGTCACGGCCGAGATAGCGGAGGACGAAGTAGGTGACCGAGGCCTGCATCCCGGTGCGGCAGTAGGTGATGATCGTGGCGTTGTCGGCGATGCCGGAGCGGCGATAGAGGTCGCGCAGATCGTCAGCGGTGCGAAAGAGCGCCCCCTGTCCGCCGGCTAAGGTTTCGTTCCAGGGGACGTTCACGGCTGCGGCGATGTGACCGGGATGGGCAACGCCTTCTCCCGATTCAGCGCCGCAGAATTGCTCAGGGGAGCGCGCATCGATGAGCGCCACTTCCTCCGGCCTTTCCGCCGCGACCTGCGCCAGCACACGCATCGTGGTCAGTCGGGTCACAACCTCGGGACGGAGGCGAACCACAAATGCCCGCGGCTCGAATCGCGCTTTGCTATACCCGGTGGGCAGGTTCTCGAGAGTCCAACGCGCGAACCCTCCGTCGAGGATGGCGATGTCGTCGCTCCGTCCGGCATAGTCGAGCGTGAAGAACGTGCGCGCCGCCGCGATCGGATCCCTCGCGTAGATGACGATCCTGCCGTGATCGGGAACGCCGGCCTGGCTGAACACCTTCTCGAGCACCGCGGGATCAGGCAACTCGTTCGGCGTGCCGTCGCGCTGGACGAGAAGATCGGCCAGGGCCACGAAGCGCGCGCCGAGGATGTGCGACTTCTCAAATGTGGCACTGTCTCCGACTTCGAGAATGGTCACTTGCCGGTCGTAAAGATGTTCCTGGAGCCATGAGGTCGAAACGAGCATCTGCGAATGCTGCTGCTCTGCAGCGCCAACCGTCAGCGCCAGCAAAAGAAGGAATGAACAACCGATGACTTTGTACATTGACGAACCTCCATGAGGCTCTTCACCTCATGTTGTGATTTGTAATGCTTCGCCTGCTACCAGCAAAGGAGCAGGGTCACACGGCGCATGTGACAGACGTCAACTGGCACGCCGGAGCTGATTCTCGAGATCGATGGCCCGGGGATAGAGGATGTTGTTCTCGAGGTGCATGTGATAGTGCACGGTGCGGCTGAATTCGCTCAGCGCGCAGAAGATCTCGTCCGCGCAGTCGTCGCGGACAAGCAGGCAGAGCTCACGCATGGTCCGGAGCTCCTCGCGAAACGTGGCGTGCTCGACGAGCTCGCGTAGCACGCGCTGACTGAGCCGCGCGTTCGGCCGGCCGTTGGATCCGCCGTTTTTCACCGCCAGGGAGGAGAAGAGATCGCGATCCTCGTGAACCATGTGCAATGTGACCGCGGCCGAAAGAGCGGTAAAGAGCGTGACGATGCGCCGGATGTTGGTCAGCTCGGGATGCTGCCGGGCTGAGTTCTCGAGCAATTCGCGAAGGGTGGGGATTACGTTCTCCGCCATGTCGGCATGATCTTCCGCAAGATAGCGCGCCAGCTCATCCAGAGGGCGTTGCGACCACTCGATCGCATCTTCAGGGCCTGGAGTCTCCTCAACGAGCGCAATCAGTTCATCCGCGCCGTATCCGGCAGCAACCGCGGCATCGGCGAGCGTTTGCGCCCCTTTGCAGCTGTAGTCGATCCCGGCGTCATCAAAGACCTTGACGGCCTGCGGAAAGGCGTCGGCGACGTCGCCAACCGAACGTTGCGCGAAAAGGATTGCTTCTTCATCCATAACACCCTCCGTTTGAACGATAGCTGTGCGGCCTGGATCCCGCGTGGAGCATGCGCACACTGCTTTGGTGAGCGCCGTCACGCCGCTACAGGACAACCAACGCCTCCAGCGCCGCGCGGTTTTGCACGTTGAGCGTCGATCCCTTGAGCGTGATCAGCTTCCTGTCCCGGAACTCCTTGAGAAGCCTGGTTACGGTCTCGCGCGACGTCCCGATCAACTGCGACAGGTCCTCATGGGTCATGAGCATCTGGCACCGGCACGGGTCGCATCCCTTCCCCTGCGTGGTGCACCAGGAGAGGATCAGGTTTGCCAGCTTGCCGGCAGCGGAATGCGACAGCTCGATCGCTCGAATGTGGTCGGTGCCGGCCTCGCATTCATGCGCCAGTTGTCGGATGACGCTCGCGGACGCCTCGTGATGCTCGCCGATGAAACGGAGCAGGTCATCGCGGCGGACGAACTTGATCTGAGAAGGCTCGATCGTCTCCGCCGCGGTCTTGTAGGGATTGCCGGAGATAGAACTGCTCAACCCGAGGGCTTCTCCTGCTTCGGCGATCTTCGTGATCAGCGTCCTGCCCTCGGCCGAAGAGATGCTCAGCTTCGCTCTGCCGTGACAGATGAGAAAGATCCCCCGAGGAGGCTGCCCCTCCGAAAAAAGGACAGCGCCGTCCGGATAGACATTGGTGAAGGTGGTGGCGTCGAACTTCAGACGCACCGACGGCTCGATATTGCAAAAGTAACCCTCGGTACGCCAGGTACAGGTCAGGCAGTCGTCGAAGAGATCAAAACCGTAATGGGAACCGCGCATCGACTTCTCTCCGTCTGTTTTGAAGCCGAGAATGCGTCACTGACGGCAGTGACCACTGTGTTCTGTGACACGGATCGATGTGCGCTGACACGCCGCCGTAACGATCACGCCGGCCTGTGCGCCCCGGCACCGCGCGGCGCGCGCGTGCGCCGCACCGTGAGCGTGGAGGGTTCGGATGCATCCCGATCTCGACGCGATCGTGTCCTCGGACGAGGAAGCGCGATCGCGTGTGGCGCTTGCGGAGAATCGCCGCGAGCGGGAACTGTCAGCCGCACGGGCGGCGCGCGATACGGCGATCGAAGCACGCCGCCGGGAGGCCGATGAGTCTCTCCAGGGAGAGCTGCAAGCCATCCGCGCGGAAGGCGATGCCCGCGTCGCGGAGATCCTGCGGCAGCAGGAGCAATACCTGGCAACACTGGCCGATGCCGGGGAGCGAACGATCGACGACGCGGTGGCGCTCTATCTGCGGATCGTCTGCGAGGCGGCGCCATGACGTCGCGCGGCACGCTCGCCTACGCGCACGCGCGCATCCGGGCGGCGAAGTCGCGGCTGCTGACACGCGCCGATGCCGGACCGCTCTTCGCCGCCGCCGATGCGGCAGGAGTCCAGCGCGCGGTGGCCGCGCTGGAGATCGAATATCCGATGCAGCGCCTCGTTCGCGTCTATCAGACCGCCATCCGCGGTTACAGCAACGGCGCTTCGCTCTTCCGCGCGCTGTTGCGGCGTCACGAGATCGAGAACGTGAAGCTCCTCTGGCGCCTCACGGCCAAGCGCGGCCAGCGTGAAGCGCTCCCGCGCCTCTGGCTCGACCTAGGCGCGCTGGCGACGGTACCGATGGTCGATGCTGCTACGCCGCGTGAGCTGGCGGAGCATCTTGCGAAGACTCCCTACGCGGCGATCGCGGCAAGGATCGCCCGAGTGCATGGAAACGACATCGCGGCCGCGGAGCTGGCTTTCGACCGATGGGTGTCGGAGCGGCTGCTCGAGGAATCGCGGCGCCTCCCTCATCGCGAATCGCTGGCGCGGAGGCTGGTGGAGCTCGTCGTGCGCGAACGCGATGCGGAGATCGTCCGCCGAGGGGCGAAGTGGTACGGGCTGGCGAGCGCACAGACAAGAGTGTCTGTGCCACAACAGACAGGAGTGTCTGCGCCACAACAGACAGGAGCGTCTGTGCCACAAGAAGCACAGACACTCTTGTCTGTGCAAAAGAAGCTGTGCCGCCGTGCCTTCGTCGGCAGCCCGTTTCTCCTGGCGCCCGCGGTCGCCGTCGTCCTGCTCGCCGAGGAAGAAGTGCGCGCGGTACAGGCTCTCGTCGAGCGGCAGGGTGACGAGCAGCTCGATGCGCCGATGTTGCGGGCGATCGCGGGATCGCAGATCGGAACCTGACCATGCTGCGCTCCGTACCGATGGTCCACTTCCGCGTGCAGGTGCCGAATCGTGATGCGGCGCTGGCCACGCGGGCCATCGCCGCCGAGGGGATGCTGCATCTCGTCGACATCGCCCACGGCCATGCGCCATTCGATGCCTCGCCTCCCGGCGTGCGGGAGCTCTATGCCTCGTTTCGCGACATCGTTCACCGCATTCACGCCACCGCGGATCGTCTGGGACTTCAACGCGAAGAGACTCACGGAGCGATCAACGATGACGAGGTGGCCGACTTCGCGGCGGAGCGGGAGCGAATCCTTCTCCTTCTCGAACCGATGGAGAAGCGGGTACAGGAGCTCGTCCGCCGCGGGAGTGAGGCGCGCGAGAGACTGACGACGGCGCGCGACAACGGCGCGGACGCGGACCGCGTGCGCGGCGCCGGCGTCGACATCGAGCGCCTCCTTTCCTTGCGGTTCGCCTTCGTCCGCCTCGGAGTCGCTCCTGCCGAGGCACTGAGCGCGATCGTCACCATGCTCTCGCCGGCATCGCATGCCATCGTTCCGCTGCATGAGGCCGACGGCAGCGTGCTCTTCGCGGCGGCAGTCCCCGCGGCCGAGCGTGCGCGTCTCGACGAGGCGATGCGGTTGACGAGCACGAAGCCGATGGCGCTTCCGCGAACGGCGGGCGAGCTCGATCCGGCACGGCTGGCGCGCGAGCTGGCCGAAGCGGAACAGGCGGCCGCGGATGTTCAACGCGGCATCGAGGAGGAGCGAACGGCTTCAGGGGCTTCGCTCGAAGGGATCGCGCGCCGCGCCGAGACGGCCATGCTCCTGCTGCAGGCGCAGACGTTCTTCGCCGCGGCGGGGCGGTTCATCGTCATCTCGGGCTGGGTGCCGCGCGACAGCGCCGATCGTCTCGCCGAGCGCGTGCGCGCGGCAACGAAAGGGCATGCGGTCATCGAGGTCGAGCCGGCGGAGGGCATCCCCGGCGTGAGCGAAGGGACGCTGCGCGTTCCGATCCTGCACCGCAATCCCCTGCTGCTCCGGCCGTTCGAAAAGCTGATCAACATCTACGGCACGCCTTCGTACGCGGAGGTGGAGCCGACGGCGTTTTTCGCCATCGGATTCCTGCTGATGTTCGGCCTGATGTTCGGCGACGCCGGCCACGGCGCGGTTCTCTTCTCGGCGGGGTGGTTCCTCTTTCGCTATCTGCCGCGTTTTCTCGACTACGGAATCCTGCTGATGGAGGCCGGAGTGGCGTCGGCGGCGTTCGGGATCCTCTACGGCAGCGTCTTCGGCATCCGCGGTCTCATCCCGACCTTGTGGCTCGAGCCGATCGACAATCTGCCGCGGTTCATGCTGATCGCGGTGGCCTTCGGAGCGGCGGTCGTCACCGGCGGACTTGTCCTCAACATCATCAATAGCTGGCGGAGCGGTGAGTGGAAGGCGGCGCTCTACGGTCCCCGAGGAGTCACCGGGGCGATGCTGTACTGGATCGTCCTGGTCGTTCTGGCGCGCGCCTTCGTGCCGGCCACGGTGCGCATCCCGGGCGTTGTCGTGGCAGGGGTGGTGCTCGCGGCGATCGCCGTGATCGCCGGAGCGCGTCCGCTGATGCACATGCTCGGGCGCGACGCGGAGCCAAGACCGCGCCCGGCTGTGCGGACGACGCCATGGTGGCTGCATGCGCTGGAGGCGTCGGTCGAGCTGGTGGACACGCTCTTCTCGTTTTTCGCGAACACGATCTCGTTCGTGCGC
Organism: Thermoanaerobaculia bacterium; assembly: GCA_017883235.1. Classification (GTDB taxonomy): domain Bacteria; phylum Acidobacteriota; class Thermoanaerobaculia; order Gp7-AA8; family Gp7-AA8; genus JADGNZ01. The sequence continues at coordinate 5,828 of JADGNY010000076.1, forward strand.
ATCGCCGCGTTCGCGGCGGTCCACGCCGGCGTGTTCATCGCCATCTTCGCACTCGCCGACACGATCGCGGCGATGCGCTTCGGCGGCGTGCTGTCGATCGTGGTCCACGTCGCCGGGAACGTGCTGGTGATTCTGCTGGAGGGACTGACGGTATCGGTGCAGGTCCTCCGGCTCGAGTACTACGAATTCTTCGGGAAGTTCTTCCGCGGCGGCGGCGAGCCCTACGCTCCGCTCACGCTGCGGTCAGGGAGTGAACGTCATGCGTAAACGACTCTTCTGGATTCTGGCGGCGGCAGCGCCGGTCATCGTCACCGTCATCGTGCTGCCGCTCCTCGCCGCGGCTGCCCCCCCGCGCGCGGCGGCGCTTCCCGTGCCGCCGGATGTGATGCGGTGGGGATTCATGGCCGCGGCGATCGTGGCCGGACTGGCCGCCTGCGGTGCGGCCTATGCCGTGGCCATCGTCGGAGCGGCGGCGATGGGGGCGGTGGCGGAGAAGCCGGAGACGGCAGGCCGCGCGCTGATCTTCGTCGGCCTGGCCGAGGGGATCGCCATCTACGGGCTGATCATCGCCATCATGATCCTCGGGCGGCTCGGATGAGACCGTTCGTGATCGGAACGAGCGACGACGTCACCGGCTTCGGGCTGGCCGGCGTCGATGGCACGATCTGCGCGACACCGGACGAGGCCCGCCAGGCGATGGAGCGGGCTGGCGAGGATGCGCTGGTCATCCTCTCAGCGGTGTTTGCGCGCAGCGTGCCGCACGACGACACCCTGACGATCGTGCTGCCTTCGAGGCCGTGATGCGGACGCTCGGAAGCCCGGCATCCGTCGTCGCCGCGATTCGCGAAGAAGCGGACGCGGAAGTCGAACGGACCGAGCAGACGACGGCGGACGAGCTGGCGTCGATCCGCGACGCCGCTGCATCCGCGAGCGTTGCCATCGCCGATCGCGAAGCGCGGCTGACGGCGGCGCGGCGGGCAAACGAGGAGCGCATCGCCAGGCAGGAGTGGGACGGACATCGCGCCACGATCGAGCAGCGTGAGACGTGGATTCAGCGCGTGGTGGCAAAGGCGCACCAGACGTGGACGCGCGGAGAGCCGGCGAAACGGCGGGAGCAACTCAATGCGCTGGTCCGCGATGCCCGGTCGCGATTGCCCGCGGGAGCATCCGTGCTGTCCGTCAGCGCGGGCGACCGGGAACTGGTCGATGCCGGCGACGCACGCGTCATCACGGCGACGATCGCGGGCGGATGCATCGTCACGATCGGCGACACGTCGTTCGATAACAGCTTCGAGGCGCGGTCGCGCCGGCTGGAGCCGGAGTGGCGCAACGCGCTGAGCGGGATGTACAAGCCATGAGCGATCCGGCTGCACGAGCGGGCGTGATCACCGAGATCTCCGGTTGGGTCGTCCGTGCGCGTGCCGAGGTTCCGCTTGCGCTGCGCGAGGTCGTTCTGGTGGGTGACGAGCGCCTCATCGGCGAAGTCATCGCGCTCAATCGGGGCGAGGTGACGATTCAGGTCTACGAAGAAACCGAAGGTGTGGCCCCCGGCCATCCGCTGTACGCGACCGGCGAGCCGCTCTCCCTCGAGCTCGGCCCCGGACTCCTCGGCGGCGTCTTCGACGGCGTGCAGCGCCCGCTGCGAATGCTCGCCGAACAGGAGGGCGACTTCATCGGCCGCGGGAGCCGGCTGCCCGCGCTCGATCGCGAGAAGCTGTGGGACTTCAAGCCGGCCATCGAAGCAGGGAGCGATGTGGAGCCGGGCCGCGTTCTCGGCACCGTCATGGAGACGCCGGCGCTTCCGCATCCGATCATCGTCCCCGAGGGTGTGAGCGGGAACGTGAAATGGATCGCGGCGGCAGGACCGCGCCGCATCACCGACGTCATCGCCCGTCTCGATGACGGCCGCGAGCTGACGATGCTGCAGAAGTGGCGCGCCCGCGTGCGGCGCCCGGTGCGCGAGCGCCTGGTGCCGGATGCGCCGCTCATCACCGGGCAACGCGTGCTCGACACCTTCTTCCCGCTGGCCCGCGGCGGGACGGCGGCCATGCCCGGCGGCTTCGGCACCGGCAAAACGGTGACGCAGCATCAGCTCTGCCGCTGGGCGGAGGCCGACGTGATCATCTTCGTCGGCTGCGGGGAGCGCGGCAATGAGATCACGCAGCTCATCGACGAGCTGCCGCGTCTCATCGATCCGCGCACGAAGCGCCTCCTCGCCGAACGCAGCATCCTGATCGCCAATACGTCGAATATGCCGGTGTCGGCGCGCGAGGCGTCGCTCTTCACCGGCGTGACGATCGGCGAGTATTACCGCGACCTCGGATACGACGTTCTGCTTCTGGCCGATTCGATCTCGCGGTGGGCCGAGGCGTTGCGCGAGATCTCGGGACGGCTGGGCGAGATGCCGGCGGAGGAAGGCTATCCGCCGTATCTCTCCAGCGCGCTGGCGGCGTTCTTCGAACGGGCCGGCCGCGTGGTGACGCTTTCCGGCGGCCACGGATCGCTCACGGTCATCACCGCTATCTCCCCGCCGGCCGGCGATCTCACCGAGCCGGTGACGCGGCACGCGGCGCGCTTCGTCCGCACCTTCTGGACGCTCGACCGCCAGCTCGCCGCCGCCCGCGTCTTTCCCGCGGTCAGCACGCGCGCTTCGTACAGCGAAGTCCCGCCGGGCGTGACCAACTGGTGGTCCTCGCAGGTCTCGCCGGGATGGGCGGCGGCGCGCGAAGAAGCGATGACGTTTCTCGAGGAAGCATCGCGGATCGAGGAGACGGCGCGGCTCGTCGGAGCCGACAGCCTCCCCGAGCGCGAGCGATTCCTCCTGCGGCTGGCCGACACGTTTCAGGAGGGCTTTCTCCAGCAGAACGCCTACGACGCGGTCGATGCCTGCTGCACCCCGGCGCGCCAGATGGCATTGCTCGAGACGTTCATGCGCGTGCGCCGCGAAGGGCTGGAGCAGATCGCCAAGGGAACCGCGGCGAGCGCGCTGCCGATCGACTTTGCCGCTCTGCAGCGGATGAAGACGGCGAAGGAGCTGCCATGACCGGGATTGCCGCCCGCCACGACAATCATGCCGGGATCGAGCGCCGCGGACTGGCAGAGCTGCGCGGACCGCTGGCGTTCGTCGAGGGCGTTGCCGGCGTCGCCTTCCACGAATTCGTCGATCTGGAAGGCTCGGACGGCGTAACACGGCCCGGGCGCGTTCTCTCGACGACGGAGCGCGGCGCGATCGTCGAGGTGTTCGGCGTGACCGACGGCCTGCAACTCGGCGCGTCGTCTGTCCGCTTCCACGGCCGTCCGATGCGTTTCGGCGTCGGCCCCGAGCTCCTGGGACGCGTTTTCGACGGACTGGGATCTCCGCGCGACTCGCTTCCACCGCCGGCATGCGTCGAGCGCCGCACGATCGGCGGATCGCCGATCAACCCCTGCCGCCGCGCCTATCCGCGCGATTTTCTAGAGACGGGGGTCTCGGCGATCGACGCGCTGAACAGCATCGTCCTCGGCCAGAAGATCCCGATCTTCACGGAATCGGGTCTGGCACACGATGCGCTGGCGATGCAGATCATCCGTCAGGCGCGCGCGCCGTCCGTCGAGAAGTTCGCCGTCGTCTTCGTCGCTCTCGGGCTTCCGCGCGACGTGGCCACCCGCTACCTCGACGATCTGCAGACGAGTGGTTCACGCGGACGCCTCATCGCCTTCCTGAATCTGGCGGACGATCCGACCGCCGAGCGGCTCATCACACCGCGCCTGGCGCTGACGGCGGCGGAGTACCTCGCCTTCGACGCCGGCTATCACGTCCTGGTCGTGCTGCACGACATCACGAACTACGGTGAAGCGCTCCGGGAGATTTCTGCCGCACGCGGCGAAGTGCCAAGCCGCAAGGGTTATCCCGGCTATCTCTACAGCGACCTTGCCTCGCTGTTCGAACGCGCCGGCCGCATCGCCGGCCGCCCCGGCTCGATCACGCAGATTCCGATCGTGACCCTCCCCTCGGGCGATCTCACACACCCGATTCCCGACCTGACCGGTTACGTGACCGAAGGACAGATCGTGCTCGACCGCGAGATCGCGCGGCGGGGCGTCTACCCGCCGGTTGCGATTCTCTCCTCCCTCTCCCGCCTGATGTCGGACGGGATCGGCGAGGGCCGGACGCGCGACGATCATCCCGACGTCGCCAAACAGCTCTACGCCGCCGTGGCCCGCGTGGAGAGGGCGCGCGGGCTGGCGTCGATCATCGGCATCGACGAGCTGACGGAGATCGAGCGGACCTATCTCCGTTTCGGCGAGTCATTCGAGCGCGAGCTCCTTACACAGCGCGGCGATGAGTCGCGCACGATCGGCGAGACGCTCGACCGCGCCTGGCGCGTCCTGCATGAATTGCCGCGGGCGGAGCTGACGCGCGTCCGTGACGAGATCCTGGAGAAACACTACGCGCCATGATCGGAGCCGCCACCCGCTCGCGCCTTTTCGAGCTCCGCCGCGACCGCGGCGCCGCGCGCCGCAGCGCGGAGCTGCTCGACCGCAAGCGCGAGGTTCTCCTGCGCGAGATCTCCCGCCGCCAGCGGTTGCTGGAGACGATTCGCACCGTCACGGCCGCGCGCTACCTCGAAGCGCACCGTCTCCTGCGGATCGCCCGCGTCGAGCTCGGAATGCGCGGCGTGGAAGCCGCCGCCCTGGCCCAGCCGCCGCGCTTCACTCTCACGGAGAGCAACCGTTCGGTGATGGGTGTGCGCATCCCCGAGCTCGATGCCACCGTCCAGCCGTACCGCGCCTTCTACGGCGCCGCCGCAACGACGGAATCACTGGACGAGGCCGGCGCCGCGTTTCAGACCCTGCTCCCCGACGTCGTCGCCCTCGCCCAGGAGGAGATCGCCGTGGCGCGACTATCGATGGCGATGCGCAAAACGACGAAGCTTTGCAATGCGCTGCAGAAAGTCGTCCTTCCGAGAATCGAGCAGGAGATCCGGGCGATCGTCGACGGGATCGAAGAGGACGAGCGTGATGACGCGGTGCGGCGGAGAGTGACGATGGGGAGGGGGCGGTGAACGTTAGCCGCCGGAGCGCTCCTTAACGCTTCGCTTGCGCAGCGCTTCGCGCCGAGGTAACCTCATCGCCCCCACACGTCGGCCGCGCTCTTTCCAGCGCGCATGCGCCACGACAACTTCATTTACACAGATAAGCGATTCGTCCGTAAATCACGAGGCCGACTGCCTCACTGGCAGCTCGACGAGGCGACCTACTCAATCACTTTCCGCCTACGCGATTCGTTGCCGCGCGACGTCGCGGCCGCGCTCATTCTCGAGCGTGAGCAGTCGATGCGGTTGAGGATGAATCCATCCGAGCGTGCCGAAGTCGATCGGCTCTTCAGCCTCAGACTCGATTCCTATCTGGACCAGGGATACGGCAGTTGCATTCTTCGTGTCGACAGAAACGCAGAGCTCGTAGCGGACGCTCTCCGCCACTTCGATCGCGTCCGATACGAGCTGTACGCATGGTGCGTGATGCCGAATCACGTTCACGCCATGATGCACCTGCAACACGGCGCGGATCTCGAGTACGTACTGCATTCGTGGAAGTCGTTCACGGCGCACCAGATCGGCCAGGGCGTCATCTGGCAGCGGGAGTACTTCGATCGCATCGTTCGGGATGCAGAGGATTACTGGTCCACGCGCAGTTATGTCTTGAACAATCCATTCAAAGCCGGATTGCGAAATTGGAAGTGGGTGGGCGCGCGCGAATAGCAGGCGAAGCGCGCAGCGCGCAGCGCCGGAGCGCTGGCGTCTCGCCGGCTGGCCCGGGGGCGTCTCGCCCCCGTGCTGGCCTACGCTGATGTAACGTAAGTCGCCCCGCCCCCCCTGTTACCAGGCCGAGTCTGGATCTCGCCAGACCGGGGGCGAGACGCCCCCGGGCCAGCCGGCGAGACGCCAGCGCTCCGTTTACGCCGGCTTCGCCGGCGTGATCTTCGGCATCCGTCGCGCGGAGATGAAGTAGAGCACCGGCACCGTCAGGCGCGACAGGAGCAATGACGCAACCTCACCGGCCATGAGCGAGATGGCCAGCCCCTGGAAGATCGGGTCGAAGAGGATCACGCTCGCGCCGACGATGACGGCGGCGGCGGTCAACATCATCGGCCGGAAGCGGACGGCGCCGGCGTCGACCACCGCCTGATCGAGCGGCATCCCCTGCTTCAACCGCAGCTCGATGAAGTCGACGAGGATGATCGAATTGCGCACGACGATGCCGGCGCCGGCGATGAAGCCGATCATCGACGTGGCGGTGAAGAACGCTCCCATCATCGCGTGCGCCGGAATGATCCCGACCAGCGAGAAGGGGATGGCGGCCATGATCGTGAACGGCGTCCGGAAGGACTGAAACCAACCGACGACGAGGATGTAGATCAACACGAGCACGACGGCGAAGGCGATGCCGAGGTCGCGGAAGACTTCATAGGTAATATGCCATTCGCCGTCCCACTTCATGGCGAAGCGCTCGGTCGAAAACGGCAGCCGCGAGACCAGCCGCTCCATCGAGTACCCCTCCGGAAGGCGGAGGTTTTCGAGCGCGCGATTGAGCTTCATGATCGCGTAGACCGGGCTTTCTTCGCTTCCGGCGATGTCGGCGGTCACGTAGACCACCGGCATCAGGTTCTTGTGGTAGATGCTCTTCGGCGCGGTCACCGGCTCAATCGTCACCAGCGTTCCCAGCGGCACGAGCGTTCCGCCTGTGCCGGTCACCTGCAAGCCGCGCAACGCTTCGACGGAGGAGCGGAGCGCGCGCGGCACCTCGATGCGGATCGCCACATCCTCCGCCTCGCGCTCGTCATGCAGCAGCCCGGCGTTCATGCCGGAGAGCGCCAGTTGCAACGTCGCATCGATCTCGGATTGCGACACGCCGCTCAGCGCCGCCTTCTCGCGGTCGATGACGAAGCGGTACTGCAGTTGATCGTCTTCGACGTAGGAGTCGACGTCGACCACGCCCGACGTGCGGTCGAAGATGTCCTGCACCTGTTTGGCGATGGTCATCTGACGCGCGTAGTCGGGGCCGTAGATCTCCGCGACCAGCGTCTGCAGCACCGGCGGTCCGGGAGGCACTTCGGCGATCTTCACCCGGGCGCCGGCGCGGCGCGCTAAGGGGCCGATTTTGGTCCGGATCCGTTTGGCGATGTCGTGACTCTGCGCGCTGCGCTCTCCCTTCGGTAGCAGATTGACCTGAAGATCGGCGACATTGGCGCCGCCGCGCAAAAAGTAGTGCCGCACCAGGCCGTTGAAGTTGTACGGCGAGGCGGTGCCGGCGTACATCTGCCAGTTCGCGACCTCGGGCACATCGCCCAGGGCGGCGCCGATGTCGCGGGCCACCGCGGCCGTTCGCTCGAGCGTCGTTCCCTCGGGCATGTCGACGATGATCTGCAACTCGCTCTTGTTGTCGAACGGCAGCATCTTCACGCGCACGACTTTGAAGGCGAAGAGCGACAGAGCCGCAAGAAGCAGCAGCGCTACGAGCGCCAGAAACGACCTCCGCCAACGCGTTTCGTGGATGATGCGGCCCATCAGCCGGCGGTACATCCTCGTCGACCATCCCTCGGCAACGGCATGTCCATTCCCCTTCCGCGCCAGGAGCCGCCGCGCCGCCCATGGGGTGACAATGAATGCGATGGCCAGCGAGAAGAGCATCGCCGCCGTCGCACCGACCGGAATCGGCCGCATGTACGGTCCCATGAGCCCGCGGACGAATCCCATCGGGAGGATGGCCGCGATCACGGCGAACGTCGCCAGAATGGTGGGATTACCGACCTCGGCCACCGCATCGATGGCGATCTCGCGCATCGAGCGGTTGCGGTTCTCCGGCAGCCGATAATGACGAACGATGTTCTCGACGACGACGATGGCATCGTCGACGAGGATGCCGATCGAAAAGATCAGCGCGAAGAGCGTCACCCGATTGAGCGTGTACCCGAACAACTGGAACACCGCCAGCGTCAGGGCGAGCGTGACCGGGATGGCGATGGCCACGATTCCGGACTCGCGCCAGCCAAGTGCGAACCCGATCAGAAGGACCACGGAGATCACGGCCAGCAGCATGTGGAAGAGAAGCTCATTCGACTTCTCCGCCGCCGTCTCGCCGTAGTTGCGGGTCACGGCCACGTCGACGTCGGCCGGAACGACGACGCCCCGGAGCATCTCGACCTTCCGCTCGACGAGCCGCGTCAACTCCGTGGCGTTCGAGCCCTTACGCTTGGCGACGGAGATGGTCACGGCCGGACGGATGGCGTCATGGCTGCCGTAGTAAACGTAATCGGCCGGCTCCTCCGGTCCGTCGGTGATGGTGGCGACGTCGCCGAGGTAGACGGGATGCGCGTTGGCCACAGCCACGACGATTCGGCGGGCGTCATCGGCATCGCGGAGGAAGCCGCTGGTTCTCACGAGCACTTCGCGGTCGCCCGACGCGAACGCGCCGCTGCTGCTCTCGCCGTTCGCCTGTTGCAGCATCGCCGCGACGCGCATCGGTGCGATGCCGCGCGCGGCGAGCCGGGCCGGATCGATCTGCACCCGCAGTTGCCGGCGCGTGCCTCCGATGATCGTCACCGCCGAGACGTTCTCGACCTGCTTGATCGCCGTCTGTAATTCCGCCGCGACACGCCGCAACGCGAAGTGGTCGTAGCGGTCGCTCGACAGCGTGAAGGCGAGCACCGGCACGTCATCGATCGACCGCGGTTTGAGCAGCGGGCCGATGGCGCCGGGCGGGATCCGATCGGCATTCGCATGCAGCTTCTCGTTGAGCCGCACGAGTGCCGCTTCCTCGTTCTCGCCGACTTTGAAGCGCACCACGGCCATCGACGTTCCGGCGGAGGACGTCGAGTAGACGTATTCGACGCCCGGGATTTCCCACAGCAGCTTCTCCATCGGCGCCGTAACGCGCTGCTCGACCTCTTTCGGCGACGCCCCCGGCATCGTGACGAAGACGTCGACCATCGGCACGATGATCTGCGGCTCCTCCTCGCGCGGCAGCAGCATCACCGCGCCGATCCCGATGAAGATCGAGACGGCGATGACGAGCGGCGTCAGTTTCGACTCGATGAACGCCGCCGCCAGACCGCCGGCGATTCCGCGTTCGCCGCGGCTCATGCACCACTCCTGACCACCATGCCCTCGCGCACCCGCGCGGGGGCAGAGACGATCGATTCGCCGGCGTCCAGCCCGGAAAGGATCTCGGTCCGGTCCGCGTCGATCGCGCCGAGGGTGATGAGCCGCATCCGGGCGACGTGATCCGCGCCGACGACAAACACACTGGTGAGCTCTCCGCGGTGGACGACGGACGATGACGGCACGGTGACCGCGGAGCGCTCGCCGACCGGGAACAGGACGTTGACGTACGTGCCCGAACGCAGCGGCCGGTCGAGCTCGAGCTTCACGAGCGCCGACCGCGCACTGCTGTCCACTGAAGGTTGCACGCGCGTTACGCGCGCGCTGAGACGCTCGTTCCCGGCAACGACGACGGCACGGTCGCCGGCGCGAACGGCGACGTTCTCCGGCACGTTGGTATCGACGCGCGTGGCGTGCTCGTCCTCGATGGCGATCAGAGGCACGCCCGGAGCCGCCTGTGCTCCGGGATCGGCGAAGCGTCCGGTGACGATGCCGTCGATCGGGGCGCGCACGCTGCTGTAGCCGAGGACCGCAGCGGCCTGCGCCGATTCGGCGCGCGCTTCGCCGCGCCGGGCCACCAACCGCGCCAGCTCCGCCTGAGCAGCAGTTTGTCGCGCGCGCACTTCGTCGAGCTCCTGCGGACTGGCCGATCCCCGCTCGCGCAAGGCCGCATATCGCTGATAGGTGGACTCAGCGAGTTTCGCATTGGCCGTGGCGGCGTCGATGGCCCGTTCGACCTCCTCGCCTCCTGCGCGTGCGCGATCCGCCTGGGCGCGCTGTGCACGTGCATCGATTTCGACGACCACCTCGCCGGCGCGCACACGGTCTCCCTCGGCGACGAGAACGCGCACGACGGTTCCGACGACGTTTGCGCTCAGCGTGCTGGCGGTCTGCGAACGAACCGTTCCGGCCACGGAGTGGAACGCCGGCAGCGACGTGCGTTGTGCGGCCACAACGGGCGCGTCGACGGTAGCGCGTGACGGCGCCTGCTCGGGATGCGCGCACGCGGCAAGCAGAAGCGCGGAAAGAAGAAGTGCCTCAGATGAATGGCTGGACATCGTTGAGATCTCCGGTGGCGCGCAGCAGTTCAGCGTGCGCGACGACACTCTCGTAGCGGGCGGCGAGCAGCTCGAATCGCGCGGAGACGAGAGCGGTCTGGGCGCGGAGCTGCTCGGTGATCGTGGTCAGTCCATGTTCGTAACGATCGCGGACGATGCGCGCGGCGGCCTGGGCCTGTTCGACGGCAGCGGCGGCGACCGATGCGCTCTCACGGGCGGCGCGCAGCCGCTGCCACGCCGTGATCACCTCCATCGTCACCGCGTCGCGCGCCATGGCGTCGCCGGCGCGGGCCGCGTCGATTCCGGCGCGCGCCTCCGCGATCCGCGCGGGCCGGGCGCGATCGAAGAGATCGATCGTGACGGCGATCGCTCCGGTGTAGTCGCTGTTGCGGCGTCCGAATGTCGCCCCGCTCGCACCGGCCGTACCGACTGCATCGACGCGTGGCAGCGCCGTGCCGCGCTCCGCGGTCAGCCGCAACTGTGCGTCCGAGGTCGCCAGCGCCGCGATCCGCACCGGCGCACGGCTGGCGAGGGCATGAGCGATTGCGGCATCGAGGTCGGGCTCGTTTTGCGCGCTTGCAGGGAGTGTTGAAGGGATCGTTCCGGCGATCGAAACGTCATCCCGCCGCGGCCGCTGAAGCAACGTCGCCAGCGCCGCGCGCGCGATGGCCTGCTCGCCTTCCGCCGCGATCAGCCGCTGGCGGAGCGTGGCAACCTGCACATCCGCGGAAAGCGCATCGGATTCGACGAGCAGTCCCTGCTCGAACCGGTCCCGTGCCGCTTTCGCATCCGCTTCGGCGGCGTGGACCGCTTCCTTCGTCACCGCTACCTTCTCCCCGGCCACGAGGACACCGTAGTAGCGGGCGACGACATCCGCCCGGATTCGTTGCCGGGCATCGTCGAGATCGAGCGAGGCGCGATCAACGCCGTTGGCGCCCTGACCCACCGCTGTCGACGTGCGGAACCGGTCGAAGATGGCGAAACGTGCCGTAATCGACGACCGATAGTTCGTCATCGCCGGCGGCGCGTTCAGGAAAGCCGGATCGAAGTGGCGCGGTGCGAACCTCCCCTGCTCGAGCAACGAGCCGAATACGAAGACCGGGTTGTTGCCGCGCGTCGCGCTCTCGCTCGCGTCGATGCGTGGCATCCGCGCCGCGCGCGCTTCCGCCTCCCGAGCCGCCGCGGCCTGCTGCCGCGCATCGGCGGCGGCGATGGCCGGGTTCTTCGAAAGCGCCTCATCGACAGCATCGCGCAGCGTCAGGCTCTGGGCGGCACCGCTCCGCGCGAAGACAAAGACGAGGATAGCCCCGGTCAGGACGGTCTTCACGCCGCGACGCCCGACTTGCGGAGGATGGTCATCATCGGGCACCAGTTCGTGAACCCCGACTGGAGCAGGTTCAGGCCGACGAAGGCATTCAGCAGATAGAACCAGGGACTGACCCAATAGCCGAGGGCCAGGGAAGCGAGAACGAAGAGACCGGCGATGAGGCGGAGATAGCGTTCGATGGTCATAGGGATCCTCTTTTCACGACTGATACTATATGATCGTATAGTCATATAGCGATGTGATGCTGCGCACACGCCCCGGTGCGACGGAGGCGTTACGATGCCGGCGATGACCCGAAAGAAGACCAGACACGAAACGCTGTCAACCGAGGTGATCGACCTCGTAGCCGCCCGTTTCCGCACCCTCGGCGAGCCGCTCCGCATCCGCATCCTGCAGGCCCTGCAGGGCGGCGAACGCAACGTCACCGCGCTCGTCGACGGAATCGGCTCCACGCAGCCGAATATCTCCAAGCACCTGCGCATTCTTCAGGAGGCCGGGCTGGTCGGCCGCAGGCAGGACGGCAACAACGTCTACTACTCCATCGCCGATCCGACCGTCTTCGATCTCTGTGACGCTGTCTGTAACAGCATCGGTGCACGTTTGACACAGCATGCTTCGATCGCTACGCAGCTTCGTCGGCGGGCACGGAGGGGGTAGATGTGGCACAGACACTCCTGTCTGTGCCGGGTCTCGCCACGACTCAGATCGCAAGCCCACAGCGGCGGTCGGCTCCGGCCGGGGCACAGACAAGAGTGTCTGTGCCACATTGGTCCCTGGCTTACGAGACGCCGAGACCGCGAGACCCCGAGACCCCGAGACCCCGCCGAAAACCTCCCGCAACAGCAACTTCAAAATCCCGGTGATCCGGAAGTTGCGCAGGAACGCTCCCGGCGCAAAGAGCTCAGACTTGTCGTTGATGGTCCCCTCGGAGAAGGCGCGCACTTCGGCGGAATCGAGCTCGCCATTCGCCAGCAGCTTGCGCCGGATCGCACGCGCGGTACCCATGCGCTTGCTCACGGCGGCGGCACAGTCGTCGCTGATGCGGCCGTATCGCCGCTTCAGCTCGTTCAACCGTTCGGCGGCGTCATAGGTGGCATCGACGATTTCGGCGCGCGTCATCCACCGCGTCTCGTAGTTGAGGATCGACTCCCAGTCGCGCTGCTCCAGAAGCGCGCGATGCTCGGCCAGCGTGTGCGCACGCATGATGTAGCCATGCCGCTCGGCACTCTCGAAGCCGTTGCTGCCGGGATCGATGAAGGGCCCCATCGGCGTGATGAAGGCCGAGAGCCGGCGGTCGAAACGGGTGAAGAGACGCTCGACGTATCCGACCGTCTCCAGGACGTTGCCGTAGGTCTGGCCCGGCAGTCCGATCATGAAGAAGAGATCGAGATTCTCGCAGCGGAGGGCGAGCATCGCCTCGATGGCCTCCTCCATCCTGGCATTGGCGAAATGCGCTTTGCCGAGCCGTGCCCGGACCACCTCATCGTGGCTCTCCGGCGATAGCTCCGCACCCCAGTGCCGGATCGATGCGTCGATGCGCGCGACGTATTCGCGGCTGGGGGGGTCGAAGAACTCGAAGACGAGGCGATTGTTCACCGGCGCGGCCGCGAGCGCATCGAGCACGTCGCCCGCGTACGCTTCGCCGCCGTCACGGAGATCGCCGACCAGGAAGATCGGCGCGCGCGTGAGCTCGGCGAGCTGGCGCACCTGCGCCGCCACCGACGCGGGGCTGCGCAACAACGGGTACTGGCCCGGCATGAAGCGCTGAAATGCCGCGTGCGATGCACCGCAGGTAACGCAACCGCGCGCACAGCCTCGCACGGTGAAGACGGCCGTAATCGGATGCCCCCACCAGGTGTGAAAGGGCACGGTGCTCCAGAAGTCGAGATGCGACGTGACGCCAGCGACCATCGCGCCGAGGTCGTAGGTACAGTCGTCGAGCGACGCCACCGTTCCCTCGGCGTTCACGCGGGTCCGGCCGTTCTCCTTCCACGTCAATCCAGGCACACGCTCGAATTGCCGCGCGCCCTTCAGCTCGCGGACGAGCGCCAGGAGCGCCGGCTCGGTGACGCTGCCGCGGAGAACGAAGTCGACGGCGTCGTCACGGATCAGCTCTTCATGAAAGTAGGTCGAGGAGATGCCGCCGAAGACGATCGGGATGTCGGGATGCAGCTTCTTGAGCAGCGCCGCCACGGCCGGCCCGCCATGCGCATGCGGCAGCCAGTGAAAATCGATCCCGAACAGCGTCGGCCGCAGCTTCCGCAGCAACCGCTCCGGCCGGAAGCGCCGGCTGCGCATCATCAACAGTGCGAGATTGATGATGCGCACCCGATAACCATGCCGCCGAAGGTACGCAGCCAGCGTGAGAAACCCGACCGGATACATCTCAAACACCGGCGACGACGGAATGACATCGCTGATCGGCCCGTAGAAGATGGTCCGCTCCCGGAAGTCAAACACGCTGGGGGGATGAATGAGGACGACGTCCGGCTGTGGCACCGCTCTAAGGTGCGTCCGAGGTGCCTTCGCAGGTACGACGGTTGTCACAGGAGGGCGTGATGGTCGAGCGATTGAGCCTCTCACGGCCTGGATCTGAGTCCCTCTTAATCAAGCCGAGTCGCAAATTGAGACTCGGGGTCGCATGCATGCAACTCAGGGGTCGCAAATTGAGACTCGGGGTCGCTTGAATGCGACTCAGGGGTCGCACGCAAATTGAGACTCAGGGGTCGCTTGCATGCGACTCAGGGGTCGCAAATTGAGACTCGGGGTCGCTTGCATGCAACTCAGGGGTCGCAAATTGAGACCCGGGGGTCGCTTGAATGCGACTCAGGGTCGCAAATTGAGACTCGGGGGTTGCTTGAATGCAACTCAGGGGTCGCAAATTGAGACCGGGGGGTCGCTTGCATGCAACTCAGGGGTCGCAAATTGAAACCCGGGCGTCGTGTGTGATGCGACTCGGAATCGTCTGCATGGGACCAGGCGGTCGAACGCAAATTGATTGCTTCTCCTTCACTCGAACTGAACCTTCGTCTTCTCCGGAAGCGAAAACAATTCGAAGCACTGCCCGCACTCGATTTGCAGATTGGTGAGAGGGTCCGTTCCGGCAGCCGCGTCGGCGATCAGGGAGAGGCCGTCGCCACGCTCGACCGGAGTGAACTGCCACGACTGCACAACCTCTTCGATCAGCCGGAACGGCGTCCATCCATTCTCTTCCCACTCTCCACCGGCCTGGCCATGGTTGCCGCAATGCGGACAGGAGATGGGTAGCTCCGGCCAGTCGATTTCGTCGATTTCCATGCGAGAAGACCTTCCCGTCCCGAGGGTACCTCGGCATAAGACACATCCGCACACCCGGCGTTTTCTCCGTATCATCATCACTCGGTCGACGCTCTCGCCTGGCTCTACGGCCTACCCGGCGGTTAAGTACAGTTCCCGGGAAGTTCGTGTCCACGGAGCCGTCATCGTGCGTTCGTGGCAATGCATCTCATGCCGCGTTAGCGGGACAGAAAAGGTAGGTGCGCGCGGAGCGCGGGCACCCCTGGTTCTCAAGTGCCTCAATTTCGTACCGCGTCAGCGGCAGTGGGGGCATCGACGCAATCTCTTGTGATTCTCCAGTGCCACTGACGCGGCACATAAAGCCGCCGGAGGCGGCTCTTGCGCCGCGGAGCGTCGCAATCTACGTAGCCCACAGCGTGAGCTGTGGGACTCAGATGCGAGCCAGTCTCGAGCCGCGGAGCGGCGACATCTCGGAGTGATCATTTCCACATATACCGCTCGTCGCACGCCATCCCGTACTTTTCGCTGAGGCTACGTCGGATTGCACCATTGGCGACGTTCGAGATGTCGCCGCTCCGCGGCTGGAGATTGGCCGATCACAATCCCACAGCTCACGCTGTGGGCTACGTAGATTGCGCCGCTCCGCGGCGTGAGCGCCGCGTTAGCGGCGACAAAGATGGTAGCCAGGGGTGCGAGCGTTTTTTGCGAGCACCCCTGGATCGATGCAATTCGAAATCGTGCCGCGTCAGCGGCACTGGAATGGATGACAGATGCGCCGACTGGACACGAACTTCTGGGGAAGGATACTAAGCCTCAACTCCAACTCGTGTGCCTCCCCTCCCCTTCGTCCCCCACTCGATCCGTGCGGTCATCTGCATCACCACGAAGAGGGTGATGATCGCGCCGATGGTGATTGCCAGGCCGGTGAAGCCTTTGAAGAAGAAGGCGTAGGAGAAGAGGACGAGGCGGACGCTATGTTCACCGGACGGGGTCGTCGCCTGGACAGAGAGTCGCGGCGCATACGCGCTCACGAAGGCCGACCTCGCGTCGCTCCTCCCACTTCCAGGCCCGTTCTTTGCGTAAAGAAGGACATTCGCGCGACCCTGGGCCGCGACAACCGATCTCAAGGAGAAACACGATATGAGGAACTTGGTCGCGAAGACGTTTGCCATCACGTCGGCGCTTTTGTTGATCCCCACCTCTCTGCTTTTCGCGCAGTTGACGGAAGGCAGGGACGTCGTTCCTTTCCTTCCAGACGCACCGCTGATCGTGTCCACGGTCCCCGACAGTGGTGACCAGAACCCCTACGGCGTTGCCTTCGTGCCCGTTGGCTTCCCGGGCGGTGGGACACTCGCCGTGGGCGACATCCTGGTCTCGAACTTCAATAACAACGCGAATCTGCAGGGAACCGGCACGAGCATCGTCGACGTGCCGGCGAGCGGCGGCGCTCCCACAGTCTTCTTCCAGGGGACGGCTCCGCTCGGCCTCACGACCGCCCTCGCAGTGTTGAAGGAGGGCTTTGTGGTGGTGGGCAATCTCCCGACGAGTGACGGGAGTTGCGCGACCGCCCAGGCGGGATCGCTGCTCGTGATCGACCGCAGCGGCCGGCTGCTGGCCACCCTGACGAACCCCGATATCAACGGCCCATGGGACATGACGGTCTTCGAGGCGGGGGCGGGGCGGGTCCTGTTTTTCGTCGCCAATGCGCTCAGCGGCACCGTCGCCCGCCTCGACGCGCAAGTCGGCTCCGGCGGCTTGACGATCTTGAGTCACACCCAGATCGCATCGGGTTACATGAACCGCTGCGACCCGGCGGCGCTAGTCGTCGGTCCAACCGGCCTGGTCTACGATCCAGGCAGCGACTCCCTCTTCGTCGCCTCGACAGCGGACAACGCCATCTTCGAGGTCCCGCATGCCGCCAGCACCGATCACGACCAGGGGATGGGGCAGGTGATCTACCAGGACGCCGCCCATCTGCACGGGCCGCTGGGGATGGTCCAGGCGCCGAACGGCGACCTTCTTGTGTGTAATTCCGACGTCATCAATTCCGATCCTAACCAGCCGAGCGAGATCGTGGAGTTCACCCGCCACGGCGGGTTCGTCAAGCAGCTCTCGGTTGACCCGGCGCAGGGTGGTTCGTTCGGCCTCAACGTGCAGACCACTGGCCACACAACCCGTTTTGCCTATGTTGATGACGTCACCGGCACGCTGACGATCTGGACGCTGCCGCCGGCAAAGGGAGATCGTAGACACGCCGCCTCTTTCTAAAACAATCGGTCAATGCACCAGCGTGGAGATGAGCTCTTCGTCTGGAGTGTTGCAATTGCCGATTCAGACCTGGGTTGCCGGTCACCCGGCAACCCAGCGGACATAACAGAACCACCTACTTCTTCAGCGAGCGAATGTACGTCACCACCGCGTTGATCTCGTCGGCGCTCAGCTTGGCCTTGTAGGGGGGCATCTTGCCCTTGCCGTCCGCGGTCCAGGTGTTGAGCTCTTTGTCGGTCTGCTTCTGCACGTCGGCGGACGCGAGGTCGCGCAGCTTCATGGCTTTGCCCATAGCGGTCAGTCCGCTACCGTCGGGGCCGTGACAGCTTGCGCATTTCGTCTTGTAGACCGCCGCACCATCGGCGGCGAACAGACCGGTTGCGACCAGGGTGAGGATGGCGATGAGGATCACTGCTTTCTTCATGATGGACTCCTTTTCCATGCCGCCGCCGTTGTGGCGGCCGGCTCCTTTGAACTCACTTTTTTGTTTCTCCGTCGACCCGTTCGGCTTCGTCATACGCCTTCGGGTGTTCTTCCTTGAATTGGTGCTCCGACATCTTTCCGTCGTACCAGGTCCAGCTCATCGGATAGACGTCGGGGTCGAAAATGACGTGGTAGAAGTGCCAGATGATGATGGCCAGCGTGGCCAGAATGGCCTCGTAGAAATGGATGGTCGTGGCGATGTCGACCCACCAGCGCGGGATCCATTGCGCGACGCCGACGGCGTACCAGATCACCAGACCGGTAACGGCCATCACCATGGTGCCCCAGAGGCCGGCCCAGTACTCCGCCTTCTCGGCGTAGGTGAAGCGGCCTGACTGCGGATGGCGGTCGCGCAGCACATCGGCAAGATCGCGCGCGTCCGAGAAGCGGAACCAGAAATCGCGTAGACCTTTTCGTCCTTCCCGGGTCAGGATCATGTAGCCGAGGTGGTAGATGCCGAGGATGATCATCACTACGGCGGCGATGCGGTGCACCAGGCGGCGCAGCTCCTCGCTCGTGCCGAAGAGACGCGCCAGAAGCGAATCCGGCCAGGCCAGGGCGAAGCCGCTGATCACCAGGACGGTGAAACTGACCACCAGCACGATGTGCTGGATGCGCTGGTTGAGGTTCATGCGCACGATCGTGCGGCCGGAGGCCAGGCGCGCCTTACGGGCCTTGCGCACCCAGATGATGATGTTGTGCAGGGCCATACCGCCGATCGTCAGCACGATCAGCACGATGTAGATGAGGCGGATCCAGGTGACGGCGCGCGAGGGCGTGTCGCTCACGTCGCCGGCAACGATGTGAATCTTCCCGCGGGCGAAATTCGCGGCGGCGCCGGCGTGGCACTTGCCGCAGGTCGTCGGCAGATTCTTCACGTTGACCGCCGAGCGAGGATCGGCGGAGCGGCGGATGTCGTGTGCGCCATGGCAGCTCGCGCAGTCGGCGGCCACGGTCGACCCCATCCGGCGCGCCAGCCCGTGATAGCTGGACTCGTACGACTGAACGCGCGATCCCGGTACGCCGAACTCCTGCGTCAGCCGGACGCCATCGTGGCAGCGCGCGCAGCTCGCGCGCGGCCCGCGGACCTGATCGGCCGTCTTGGAGATGGTGTGGACGCCGTGGCAGTCGGTGCAGACCGGAGCGTTCCAGTTCCCGCGCGCCAGCGACTTGCCGTGGACGCTGTCGACGTACTGCGCGGCGATGGCGGCGTGGCACTTGCCGCACGTGCGCGCAACGTTGAATTTGAAGATGCCGGAGAGCGGATCATTCGCCGGCCGCACGGCGTGATGGTCGTGGCAGTCGGTGCAGACGGCGGCCTTGCTGGCGCCGTCGTGCGCGACGGCACGGCCGTGGACGCTGTCCTGATACGACGTCGCCGACTGCGTGCTCAGCCCCGCCTTCTCCATCACGAACTTCTGGCCGTGGCAGCGCGCGCATGTCACGGGGATCGCGCTGTGGAAAGTCATCGACTTCGGATCGGACGACGGCAGGATGGCGTGCGGCGAGCCGTGGCAGTCCGCGCATTTTGCGCCGCGCGCGCTGCCGGACTTCACCGCCTTCGCGTGCAGCGACTCGTTCCATGCCGCCACCGAGTCGGGATGGCAGGAGCCGCAGTCGACCGGCTTCGGCGCCGGATCGTGCGGGCCGGGACCGGCAATGCCGGCGTGGCAGTCCGTACACCCCAGCGGCCCATGGACGGAACCGGCGAATTGTTTGGCGTCCACCTTGTCGTGGCAGGCCAGACAGTCGGTGTTCGTGAGTTGCGCGTTCGCCGTCACGGAGGCGGCAAAAAACAGGGCGGCGGCGATCATGAACGTTCTCATCAAAATGCTCCGACGCTCACAGTAGGGATCGCCTGAACAGATGGCGAGGAAAGCCATCACCCTTACCCGGTGATCACGCGCACGCGAGAACGTTCGAGCGGATGCATGAATTATTTGACGTTGAAGCCTTCGGAGGGCCGCCCGCCGCCGGGTAGCCTCGAATGAGCACCACGACACTCGTGTTCTCAGGGCGCATGCATCGCCCCAATCGCCACGGATTCACAGTCGCCGAGCTGATCACGGTGACCGCGATCGTCGGAATCCTGGCGTCGATCGCTCTGCCTCTGGCGCGCTTCGGCCTGCGCCGGCAGAAGGAAGCCGAGCTCCTGCAGCACCTCAAGAAGATCACCTGGGCGATCGATCAGTATCATGACCTTCGGACAAGCGGCGTCATCAAGGAGCCGCCATCTCTGGGCCAGGGGCCGTATCCGAAGACACTCGAGGAATTGACGAAGCCAATCGAACTGATCGACGGGAAGAAACTGCGGCTTCTGACCGTCCGCGATCTGATCGACCCGATGACCGGACGCAGCGAGTGGCGGACTGTTTCCAACACCGACGACCCCGACAGCAGTTCCTCGAACGACGACAATGTGTGGGACGTACATTCGAAGTCCACCGCGCCTGCCCTCGACGGGAAGACGCACTACAACGAGTGGTGAGTCGATCCGCCTTCTATAATCACGCTCGCGTATGCCATCACGTTGGCTCGAGAGACCGCTCGTCGCCAACGCAATCGTCGCCGGCAGCCTGATCGTTGTCGCACTCGCGGCCTTCTGGAGAGTTTTCAACGGAACCGCAACCTTTTTTCTCCGTGATCTGCTGACGACACATATCCCGGCTTTCGCGCTCTTCGATCGGCTCCGGTACTCGGTCCTCAATCCTGCCTGGTCTCAGGGAGCGCCGTGGTCGGGCAATCCGAATCTTCTCGTCTACTACCCGACCATCCATCAGGCGGGCTTCGTCTCCGTTCACATCCTTCTTCACCTCGCAATTGGCTTCGCGGGCATGGCCGTCTTCACCCGACGCGCCCTCGGCGTGAGCCGCGAGGGTGCGCTCCTCAGTGGAATTCTCTACATCGGCAGCGGATACGTCCTGTCGAGCGCTTCGTTTCTGAACGCGGTGACAACCATCGCCTGGGTGCCGTGGCTCCTGTTCGCGTCCGACGAGCGCGCAATCGAGCGGATGTGGCTGCGCATCATCGCGTGCACGATCGCTATCGTTCTGCTCGTGCTGGGTGGTGAGCCCACGCTGGCAGTCATGGCAATCTGTGTGTGCGTAGCGCGGCTCGCGGTCGTAAACCGGCGAGCACTCGCGGGTTTCGCCTCTTCGCTGGCCCTCGCAGCGGCGCTCCTCGCGCCGTTGGGCGTACTCGTATGGAAGGCCGGCAGCGACTCGGCGCGCGCAGTAACCGGCTATACGTTCGACGAGACCATGCGTGCGTCGCTCCACCCGGCGCGTCTACTCGAGATCGTCACGCCCTTCATTTTCGGACGGCCCGATCGGATGGTGCACGGAGCCTGGTGGGGATTCATGGTCTCGCGCAACGCCCCTCCCTACATCTACTCGCTCTCCTGGAGCGTTCTCGCGCTGCTCATGATCGTCTTCAGTTCGCAGTCCACTCGCGAGTCGCGTTTTTGGCTTGTTGCTGCGATTGCCGGTCTGGTTCTCGCGTGCGGAGGATATCTGCCGGGAGCGGAGACCGCTTACAAAGCGTTGCCTCACGTGTGGCGATATCCGATCAAATTCGCCTTCATGACGGTAATCGCGGGCAGTCTCCTCGCGGGAAAAGCGCTGGACAGTACGCTTGCTTCGAAGCGGCAGAAACGACGCAGCGTCTCGCTTTGGTTTGCCGTTTTCTCTGCGATTTTCGCTGCAGTGGGAGGTTTCTGCCTCCGCAGCCCCACGGCCGCGGCAGAGCCGCTGATCGCGCGCTGGTGGGACGATTCCTGGCGAAACAACGCGGCGGCCGTTGTTGGACCGCTGGTACGCGGCGGCGGATGGCATCTATTGATGCTCAGCGGACTTGGCGCGCTTTGCTTCATCATCCTGCGAAGAGACGGCGCCTGGCGCAGCACAGCGATTGTCTTGCTGATCATCGCGGAGACCGTGTCGAGTGCCGCGCCGCTATTTCCGACTGTAGATACAGCTACCGTTGCTCGCCCGTCGCCCTTCGTGCAACGCGCGCTTGGCCTCGGCCTGATTTACGAGCGTGCCGGCAAGGACCTCGATGCCGTGCGCCGAGGATTGAATGGCAGGTATCCAGCGGACGAGGCTCAATGGATGGCTGTCGCGCAAGCGAGACAGGCGTGGGCAACGACCGGGTCGATGTTCGGCGTGCGCTACGCCTTTAACCACGACCCCGACGGCAGCTACCCGGAACGCATCGATTACGTCTCCGACCTCCTCAACCAGCGGAGTTGGCCCGAGCGGCTGAAATGGCTGCGTGCGGCTGGCGTGCGAGGTGTGATCACCTACGATCCCGCCAGCCTCGGCGACGGTTACGACTGCGTCGCGAAAGAGGCGGAATACGGAGTGCCCGCATTTCTCTGTGCCATTCGCGAGCCGCTTCCCGAGATCCGCCGATCCAGTCACGTCGTCGCCGTCAACGACCGGATCGAAGCGGCGGTAGGGGTCGAAGACAGCTCGTGTGATCCAGCGGACTGCACGGTGATCGAGGGGGGCCTCTCACTCGCAGGCAGTGCGGACGCGAACGTTCACGCAAGCGTCTTGTCTGATACCGGCGACCGGATCGAGGTCGTGACAAATGGTTCGACGCCCGCGGTCTTGTTCATCGC
Source organism: Thermoanaerobaculia bacterium (assembly GCA_017883235.1). Taxonomy (GTDB): domain Bacteria; phylum Acidobacteriota; class Thermoanaerobaculia; order Gp7-AA8; family Gp7-AA8; genus JADGNZ01. Next base: position 28,004 of record JADGNY010000076.1, read on the forward strand.
CCGCGCGTATCAAAAACATGCTTCAGCCATTGTGAACGGAAAGCCGGCAACGACGTTCCCCGCCGATATCGCTTTCACAGCCGTTCCCGTCCCCGCGGGAAAGGTTGACGTCGTCGTGGTCTGGTGAGTCACCGCGGAAGCACAGCATGCAATTCCAGCAGGCGGAGCACGAATTCTTCGTTGGCCATCAAGTGGATTCCGAGAACTTCGACGTATGGATCGGGCAAGCGGTCTGCTGGTGGAAGCAAGGCAACGTTGCTAAATCGGAAGCGGCGCTGGCTGGTGCGGAACGGCGGGTTCGGAGTAACGCTGATCATCTGAAGCTGAATGGACATAAGGAGCGAATGGCACGGTCCCGTCACGACGCCGTCGCCCTGGAGCGTATCCTGCGCGAAAACATGTCTCTTGACCCTCAGTCCCCCTGGGCTCACGGCAACTACGCTCTCTTCCTGAAGGGGCAACGGCGATACGACGAGGCAATCGTCGAATACAAGAAAGCCCTTGCCATCGCCCCCTATCCGCTGGCTGAGCACCAACTGGCCGAGGCGGAGAAACTCCGCAACGAGTCTCGCCAGAACTCACATCGGTAGGCTTGGACGCCTAACCGCGGTCCGACGACTGAGAGTGCAGTAATCAGGACGTGGGGCGTTTGGCGTGATCGCTGACGACCTCCTTTACTCTGGCTGGATCGTACTCGACATACCCAACCCAACTCTGCCGTCAGAGGTCTTTGTGGTCTCAGTGTTCTTGACGAGACTTTCCAGCATCCAGCCTTGCCAACCGCAAGCGTCGGGTGTGAGGCCGCACACCGAATAAGTGATCCAAGCATAATCTGGGGAATCGACGTCTTTCAATTCTATCTCAAGCAAGTCACCGCTACGGGTTCGGCGATGCACCCACCCGCATTGTCTCCGCGCACCCTCATGGCGGCGTGTCAGGCATCACTCGCTGCCATTCGCCATCGGACCAAAAGAACGCGGCGCTGCCTCGATTCCGCACAGGTCCTTCGGAAGAAAGGACGCAGTGGATGGAGCCATCTGACCTACGTGTTGTTTTGATGTCGATCGCATTTCCCCACCCATCCGCGCACGTGCCTCGGTCAAGTCGAAGACCGGAACGCCGCAGAATCGCCGTGCAGTCATTGGTCAAAATCCCTGCAGTCCGGCAAGCCCTGCCAACCTGCGAAATATGCGTCGTCGTAATCTTCATCCGATGGCGCTCAAATTGCCGCAAAAGCCACGGCAAAGCAAGAGCAAAGCCGACAACAAGAATCGACACGGATCCGATGATTGTTTTTGAACGCATCACTTAGTTGCCCATCGTCAACACGCGCTGTTCGTTCGGATTGATCAGTCCTTCCCTCGAAAGAAGGAACAAGAGCGTTCCGTTGACTTTCTTGCTATCCGCCGGTTCCGGCCGTCGATAACGTAGTCTACCGCTGTCCCGTTGGCGAGCGTGACGTGGGTGAGGTTCCCCAGTTCGTCGTAGGTGAAGGCTGTTGCCCCATTCGCGTCGGTCCGTGTCGATAGCTCGCCGGCCGCGGTGTAGGCGTAGCTCGTGGCGTTGTAGGTGAGCAGGCGATCCTGGGCGTCATAGCTACCTACTTCGGCGCCCTCCGCCGTGGTGCGCGTGAGGCGGTTGCCGTTCCCGTCGTACGTGTAGTGGCTGATGTTCACGCCGTCCTTCGTGACGTCGGTGAGCCGCCCCGAGGGGTCGTAGCCGTAACTGAACTGCGAGGTAACGCCGGCGACGTTCTCGCTCTTCTGAGCGATCCGTCCGACGTCGTCGCGTGTGTACTGCTGGTTGAACACCTCGGCTCCTCCGTAGGTCGCCACGTAACTCAGCGGCTCGGCGAAGGAATTGTACGTCCATGTGTCGTTCAGGCTTCCGATCGAGGTGCCGGTGAGCAGGCCGTTCTGCGGGTCGCGGCTGAGCGCCAGGTCGCCGGCTCCGACGAGCAGCCGGTCCTCATCGTAGGAGAAAGCGATGGCGCTGCAGGCCAGGGTTACGGCCGTCGGGCAGTTCACCGTCTCCGCGCTGACGGCGAAGTTGTTGTCGTAGTCCCAGTGCATCGATCCAACCACGCCTCCGGTCCAGGTTGCGTCGGTCAGGAGCGAGCCATCGTAGGGGAAGGTCATCAGGCCCCCATCGGGGGCGGTGATGGAGGTTAGATTGCCGCTCGTGGCGTCGTGCGCATACTGGTAGGTTCCCCTTGCGATCGCGAGCGTGGCGAGCCGTCCGGCGCCGTCGTATCCGAGCGCCACCGTGCTGCTGTCGGGCCTGGTGACCAGTGTCAATTGCTTGTCGCGGTTGTAGGCGTATTGGGTTGCACCACCGTTGGGAACCGGCTGAACAACTCGACTGCTCCGTAGGTCACCACGTAACTCAGCGGCTTAGCGAAGGAATTGTACGTCCATGTGTCGTTCAGGTTCCGATCAAGGTGCCAGTCCGGAGGTGGTTCTGCGGATCGGCTGAGGACGAGGTCCACCGGCTCCGACTGCAGCCGGTCCTCGTCGCAAGAGAAGCTGACGTTGCAGGCCAGGGTGAACGCGGTCGGGCAGTTCGCCCACACCGACGCTCGGCACGCGCGGCCCGGCTCATGTCTTCCGAAGCCGTGCTCAGGCAACTCGAGACACCTGAGCGGCGAAGCGCGCCAACCAGTTTGCGACTTGTGCACAACTTCCCTAGGTCGTTTCGGTCTTATAAATCTCGATTTCGTCGACACCATCTGTACTGCTGTGAAGGTTAACCCCCACCACAACATCTACGTAGATGGTGCGACCGTTTCCCATGACCTCGCGAAGCGACGTGTGCCGGTACGAACACGAGTGCGCATCACTCTTGAAAGGAACGCCCATAAGGCGCCTTACCGCTTGGCGACTCATCCCCAGTCGAAGCAGTCCGGACGTTGTCATCGATCGCCTGACGAGCGGTGAGCGAGCGCAGTCACGACCAAGTCGGTGCGAAACGAAGCGAATCTGAGAGATCGTCTTCCATGCGCCCGCTGATCCGGAAGTGAAGATCATGGTGGTATTGTCACCAGACAACGCAGACACGTAACAAATGCTCCGGGGACTCTCGTCAGTGCCATCCTCGTTGAACACGTGACTTTCCCCAAGAAGTCGCTGAACATCGCTAAACGTCGATTTCCCTACTTCGAAGCCAATGATCGTAAGATTTCGCCGAACGCTGAATGAGGTCTGTGACTGAGTTGCCGCAGTGACTGTTGGCGGTTGCACCACACATGGCGCCAACAGCAAGCCGAGCAATGGCAGAGCTATGACTCGCGTTTGAGAGATCATTTTTCGACAACCGTTAGTGTGCCACCACCCGCGTCGTCGATCGCATCCCGGGTGGATCTGCTCATGATAATGCAGCCTTCCGACGCCTCGCCTGGATGTGATGCACTGTCACCGTGAATCAAGAATCCACTTCTTTCAGGCGAACACATGTTGTTCCCCGAGTCCGGAGTCAACGGAAGTACTTTGGGGCCGTGAGTCGTCGTGTCATACGCTGTCCCGATACTGTAGGTGCCACGAGGTATAGGATCCTCGTCAATATCGCATTGGTTTGACGGGCTGTTCTTCTTGGCGCCCTTACCTGAGTAGCCTGCTTCGTCGACAATTCCTTTTTTTGTTCCATTATCAACACAGGTTAGTTGTCCCGTCTCTTGATGGTCTGTGCACGTCGCCGTCAAACCGGTCGCGTCAACGAGATTAACCGGGTCGGCGAAAACATACCCGTAGAGATTAGCGCCTCGCCCGAGAAATGAAACCGGATCCTTGGCTGTCCATCGGCCCGTTTGTGGGTCGTAGTCCCTGGCGCCGAAGCGAACTAGTTTCGTGCCAGCATCGTATAAGCCGCCGGCGAAGCCGAACGGCTGAAAGCCGGGGTTGGTGTCGCTCAGGACATTGCCGAATTCGTCAAAATCCATCCGTTGCGCGACGCTTCCGTCGTCGACTCTAATGATCAGGCGTGGGCTTCCACGGTGGTCGGCGATCACACGATAGGTAATATCTCCCTTGATGATCAAATCTGGAGTGTTCGGATGCGTAGCGTACACAAAACGTGTTACGACATCGCCATTGGCGTCGAGCTCGGCGGCCGGACTGACGCGGCCCGTGTAGATGAACCGCTGAGCAAATGTTCCATTAATTTTCTCGCCAACTCGTTTATTCTGGCCGTCGATGAGGTAGTCGATTGCTGGTCCGTTGGCGAGCGTAACGTGGTTGAGGTTGCCCAGTTCGTCGTAGGTGAAGGACGTTGTCCCGTTCGAGTCGGTCCGTGTCGAAAGCTCGCCAGCCGCGGTGTAGGCGTAGCTCGTCGCGTTGTAGGTGAGCAGGCGGTCCTGGGCGTCGTAG
>JADGNY010000241.1 GCA_017883235.1 Thermoanaerobaculia bacterium
GTCGGAATGACCCTCACCGAATGTCTTTTCGATCCCCCCACTGCGATCACGCGTGACGAGTACCTCGACGCACCGGGCTATTCTCTCCGAGCCCGGCCTGAACGTGACGTTCCTGGGAATCAGCCTGCGCGGGAAGGGACCTCTGCAGCAGGCGAAGGTGCGGCCGGCGATCTTCTGGGCGCTCGATCCGCAGGAGCTCCTCCGGGAATCGGGCGTCTCCGGCGCCCCATGCGATCAGCTCGTTCCCGAGTCCATCTTCGGCTACCTACCGCAGCCGGATGCCGGACGCCCCCGGCTCGAGATGGCGAAGAGCCTGCTGGCGGAAGCGGGATACCCCCGCGGCTTCGAAACGACTCTCGAGATGCCGACGGCTTCCGTCGCGAAGCTGGGGCCCATGCTCACGAAGCAGCTCGCGCGCGTCGGGATCACGCTGAATACCGTCCCCCTCGAGTGGCGCGATCTATCGTCCCGCCTCGACAGGCGAGAGAGCCCATTTTTTACCATCGGCTGGGCGTGCTACGGCGACGCGTCCGACCTGTTCGAGGCCATGCTCCACACCCGCCGGGGTGATGCGTGGGGCACGGCCAACTTCGGCGAGTACAGCAACCCGCAGCTTGACGCGGTGATCGAGCTCGCCGGCCGCACCATGGAGCCCGCGGCGCGGCTGAGGGCGTTGCACGAGGCGATGCGGCTGAGCCTGCAGGACGTGCCGCTGATTCCGCTGTTCCAGCGAAAGAGAACGTACGGGGTCGACGAACGGCTCCACTTCGTTCCGCGCCAGAACGGGCAAGTGGTGCTCTTCGAGCTCTCCTGGGTGTCGTGACGTCTCACTGCTGAATCGTTGTGAGGAATCCGTCGAGGGCGACATTCACGTCCTCGGGCTTGTCGAGCATCAGCCAATGGCCCGCACCGGGGATCTTCACCACCTGGACCTCCGGAAACAGCTTCTGGAACGAGGCGGAGCTCTCGATGTCGGTCGCGGCGATGGCGAGCTTCGGACCCGTGTATGCGTTGACGAGTCTCCGTGCGTCATAGGTCTTCAGGCTCATGAGCGCTGCGATGAAGACGTCCGCCGAGGTGTTCTCGACGGACTTGAACACCGCCTGCTGAACGTTTTCAGACGACGGCTTCAGCATCGGCGCGAACCAGCCACGAACGACGGCCATCTTGTTTGCGCGAAGCGCGGTGGCGAGCTGGTCCCCCTGTTCCTTGCTCAGGGGAAGGGCGGTGGCCACGGCGTCGAGATAGACGATGCCCGCAACCTTCTTTGGATGGGCGGCGGCATACGTCGCGACGACAGCGCCTCCGTAGCTGTGACCGACGATCACGAAACGGTCGACATGAATCGCCTCGACGGCATGGTCGATGGCGGCGGCCGCGGCGTCGAGCGACAGGTCGCCGTTCGTCGTGCCGGTCGATCGTCCAAATCCGGGAAGATCGACGGCGATCGCACGCCGCCCGCCGGCGCGGAGATGCTCGAGCTGCGCTTTCCACTGCTCGGAGCTGCCGCCGTTGCCGTGCACGAAGACGATCGGGATTCCGCTTCGGCCGCCGTCATCGATGAACAACGAGCCGCCGTCCACGGGAACCGTGATGGGATGCGGGGCCGCCGCGCAGCCTGCGGCGAGCAGGGCCACGGGAAGGAGACGAGCAAGTCTCTTCATGATGCGTACCCGCTCCCGCCGCCCGTCGTGCGATTCCGTCGATAGAGCGCCACGAGCAGCATGCCGATGCTGATGCCGAGGAGAAGCCCGCACAGTCCGTCGGCCAGCGGACCCGGAGACGCTCCGCCGCGATGGAGAAAGTAGCCGGCGACCAGCGATACGGCCAGAGCGGCCTGCCCGATCACCATCAGGCGTTTCGGATCCTTGAGAGAGTTACGTAGAGACATACCGGACTCCTTCGTCAACGTTTGGCGTGTCAAGCACGCTTTCCATTGCTAAGATGGAGCCGCTTCGCTGAAATGTCAAGCTTGCTTGTCGTTTTTCCTTGGGATCGAGGACGTCTAATCGGTGATTCGGTACCAGATCAGGACCGAGATCTTAACGACGGCCACCGTTGCGATGATGGCGAAGAGGTCCCACCGGATGACGTTCTGGCGCAGGTGATAGAAGAAGAGCCCGGCAGCGAGCAGCGCTCCGGCGATGCCGCCGATGCTCGTGGAGCGAAGACGATGTCTGAGAAAGCGCTCGTCAACCGTCAAACCCAGGATCGGCAGCTTCACTTTTCATCCTCCAGCATGAATATGTCATCGATGGGGCAGTCGAAGATGCGGGCGAACTTGAGTGCCAGCGCCAAGCTCGGCTCGTAACGCTGGCGCTCGATCGAGTTGATGCTCTGTCGAGAGACCCCGACCTCATCGGCGAGCTCCTGCTGAGTCCACCCTCGTTCCGTGCGCAGGTCCTTCACCTTGTTCTGAACCGTCGACGTCATGTGTCAAGTATACTTGTCCCACCGGGCGAGGCAGATTTCATGAGTGGCGCAAGTGTCGCAGGCGTTCTGATTCGACGCACCGAACGAGGTCCCTGCTCTCGCTCCTCTTGCCGTTAAGATGGTCCGGTGCCACTCCCCCCGGCTCGGCTCGGAAAGCCTTCCGGCGAGCCGTCGTCTGATGGGTTTCGTGTCGCGTGCCAGGCCGCGGTCCTCGCGCTGCTGATCCTGATCGCCGCACTTCCGAGCCGCTCGGACGAAGACGAGAGGCTGCTGTCGCAGTACATGCATCACAGCAGTACCAGCACGAAGGGATCCCGCAGGACTCCGTCCATAGCATCACCCAGACCCCCGACGGCTACCTCTGGATCGCGACGCAGGAGGGAATCGCACGCTTCGACGGGGCTCAGTTCACGGTGTTTGATTCGCGGACGACGAACGGCGTCGTTCCGAATCTGACCTTCACGCTGTTCGTCGATCGCGGCGGCACGCTCTGGGCCGGCGGTGGCGACGGCATCCTTCGCAAGAAAGGATAGGAACTTTGATTTGCGCGCGCAAGGGGGCGAGGCTTCCGAGGGGTCGCGGAAGGGCCGTGGGGCGGCGCCGCCCCCCGGCCGCAGGC
>JADGNY010000012.1 GCA_017883235.1 Thermoanaerobaculia bacterium
TCTGATCTACTAATCCACTAATCCACTCATCTTCCATCCCTCATGCCAACATTCTCGATCCGCACTAGAACCTCACGGCGTACCCGTGCTCACACCTCGATGTGATGACTGTCACGGAGCCGTGAAGCACCCCAGCCGTTCACTGATTGCATGCTGAAAGCGGTCGAGCTCGAAATCGAATTGTTCTGTCGTGGAATGGTGATCGGCGACTCCTGCCGCACGAATGACGGACGCCGGATCAGCCGCACACGCGCCGGCCTCGGCTCGGGACTGGAGATCGTCATTCCGGCCCGGCCGAAGGACATCTGGGTCAACGTGCCGGTGGTCGAGCCATTCGCGCAGCAGTCGGTTTTCTCATTGCAGAAAGACGATGACGGCTATTTCGTCGCCGACAGCCGGAACGCCTCGCACTATCCGGTTCGCATTCCGGAAGAGCCGGCGTGGTATTCGGCGCGGACAACATCCGGCGTAGAGATGAGCCGGGTCGGTGTTCTGCAGGGCAACTACCTGGCCGTCTACGTCTCCAACCGGTGCCTCTACTGGACGTGGTCGCCGTCGGTGGCGTGCAAGTTCTGCACGACCGGCAAGAACGTCGGTACCGCCGAGGAGTCGCGGAAAAACTGGCGCGACGTCGTCGAAGTGGCGCACGCCGCGCGCGATGAATCGGGAACCATCTTCACGCACTTCAACACCGGCTATCACTACGAAGACCGGCCCGATCGCGAAATCATTCACGGCCTCCGGCAGTGTGAACCGTTCGTTCGCGCGGTGCGCGAGAACGTCGGCGGTTTCATCGGAGTCCAGGCCGTGCCGGTGCCGCGCGCCCAGTACAGCGAATACGACGAATTGATCGCCGCCGGCACCGACCACTTTTCGTTCTGCTACGAGTTCGAAGATCCGGAAGTCTTCGCCCGCCTCTGTCCCGGGAAAGCACAAACGGTTGGCCAGCACGCCTTTTTCGAGGCGATGGAGTACACGGCGAAAAAGCTCGGGCGCGGGCGCGTCTCCGGCGAGATCATCGCCGGGGTCGAGTCGATCGAGTCGACCAAGCGCGGCATCGATCGCATCGTTTCGGCGGGAGCGTTCCCCACCGTCTGCATCTTCCGTCCGACCATCGGCAGCGAGATGGAAAACGTTCCGCCGCCCGACCCGGAAGCGATGAAGGAAGTCTTCGCGTACGTGCACGAGAGTTGCCGCCGGGCCGGCCTGCCGGTCGGCATCCTGCCGATCGAAGTATCGCTCGTGGTTCAGCCCGAAGAGGCCGCCGCACTGGTCCAGCCGACGCTGCAGGACCACATCTACGCGGCGAGGAACTGGAGTCTCCGCCAGCTTGCCCGCCCCTACATCGCCTACAAAAAGCGGCCGGCGGCGTGAGGGAGGTCACGCGGACCGGTGACCGCCGCGACCGACATCCGGCGTTCTGGTCGTTACGCTGACAGTAGCGAGGTGCGTATGGACACATTTCAGCCGAAGGTGATTCTCGTCGCCACCGATTTCAGCAAGACGGCCGCTCACGCGCTCCGTTACGCCTCCTCACTCGCCGAGCGTACCGGCGCGCGGCTCGTCGTCATTTACGCCGACGGGTTTATTCCGTCGCTGGGAGAGGCGTCGGTAGAGGCTTCGCTGGCTACGCGCATGATCGGTGACCTCATCTCCGAGGCTCAGGAGAAACTCATCGCGCATGTGGAGGCGAATGTTTCGCCGTACGTTCCCTTCGACGCCCGCGTGATCGTCGACTCCACCGTCTCCTCCATCGTCAATGAGGCGAAGGAGTCGGGTGCGGATCTTCTGGTGATGGGGACGCACGGCCGCACGGGCGTCCGCCGATTGATCATCGGATCGGTATGCGAGAGGGTCATGCGCGCGGTGTCGATTCCGGTCATGGCCGTCAGCGCGGCCGCCGCCGATCACGAATCGCTGGAGATCCACAAGGTCGTCTGCATCGTCGATCAGTCGCCGCAATGCGCCCACGCGCTGCGGATCGCCGCGGCGATGGCGCCGGATGCGCGTCTCATCCTCCTCAAGCCGCGTGAGGACGACCGTCCCCAGCAGGCCGCCGAGAGTCTGATGCGTCTGCGGCGGTGGTTGCCGGTGGAGCTCGTCGACCGCTGCGAGCTGCGCCTGGTCGACGCCGATTGGTCGGCCGAACATCTTGCCAACTTCGCCGCCAGCGTCGGCGCCGACCTGATCGCCGCGGGCGGACATCGTGGTCACGGGGTGTCGGACAAGATTCGCGGAACGACCACCGATCGGATCGTCCAGCGGAGCGAGTGTCCGGTGCTGGTGGTGTGAGGGGGGGAGACGCCTTGCTGCGCTTCGGAGCACAGACAAGAGTGTCTGTGCCATGCCACATTGGACCGCGCGGAGAGCGGGCGTCTCGCCTGCTCCCGACGGGGGTTTCCGTGCGAGCTCGCGACTTGCGGCAAGTTAAACGGGACTGCGGCGTTCTCTTTCTCCGCAATCCACGTGGTCTCACGGAAACCACCGCCGGGCGAGACGCCCGTCGGGAGCAGGCAGGATGCCCGCTCTCCGCGGCGTAGCCGCGCGTCGGGACCTACGTACTGATCATCCCCTCGAGCGCCTTCTTCTCGGTGAGGAAAATGTTCGAGCCTTTTACTTCGATGATGTGCCGTTTCTTGAAGTCGCTGAGGATGCGGGTCACGGTCTCGCGGGTGGTGCCGATCATCTGGGCGATCTCTTCGTGCGTGAGGAGAACGACCAGACGGATTCCTTTGGCGGTCTCTTCGCCGCTGGTGGCGCTCCAGTCGAGGAGGAGCCGGGCCAGTTTTTCCGACGTCGTCTGCGACAGGCCGAGGGAACGGATCTCGCGTTGGGCGGACTGATATTTGTGGCTGAGCTGCTGCGCCGTGTGCATGCAGGCGTCGACGTGGGTGTTGAGGAACTTCAGGAAATCATCGCGCTTGATGAAGTTCATCTGCGACGGCTCGAGCGTCTCCGCGGAGACCTCGTACGGCTTGCCGAGGATCGTCGCGCTCGCGCCGAGGACCTCGCCGACCTCGGCCACCTTCACGATGAGTGTCTTCCCTTCCGTCGAGGAAGTGGTCAGCTTCACGCGGCCGGCGCAGAGGATGAAGACGCCGCGCGGCTCTTCGCCTTCCACGAACAGAAGCGATCCCTTCGGGTAGATGCCGGTGAATTTGATGGTATCGAGCGTAACCACCGCTTCTTTCGACATGTCGCAGAAGACCCGCTCCGCGCGGACTTCGCACTCGACACAGTTGTTGTGAACATTGAGGTTGTAAGGCGAGGGCATCAGAGCCTCCGGTTTGGATGGCGGTATTGCACGTGTCCAATGTAGGCGTGCGCCTCACAATTCACCGGTAGCGCGGTCACGCCCGTGCGTGATGGCCGTCACCCGCACCAGGTTTGAGGAAACGGCAGACAGAGAGGATATGACCGTGCCGCTGCAGAGCGCCGCCCCGAGAGTGATCATTCGCCCCCTGGCGCTGCCGGTGGAGCATGGCGGGTGGGGATTCGTGATCGAGCCTGCCGTTCTGGCGCTGCTCGTGGTGCCGTCGTGGGCGGGATTGATGATCGGGATCGCCGCGGTGGCGGCATTTCTGGCACGACATCCTCTGCGGCTGGCGGCCGGCGACTGGACTCGGCGGCGGCGCTTCCCCCGAACGGTCGTCTGTGAGCGGCTGGCTCTCGGCTACGGATCGCTGGCCATCGCGGCCATGGCCATCGCCATGACCATCACCGATGCGCGGATTCTGCTGCCGTTCGCCATCGCGGCGCCGCTGGGTCTGGCTCAATTCGTTTTCGATGTGCGCAACCGCAGGCATGCCATCGCGCCGGAGATCGCCGGCGCCGTTGCCGCCGGTGCAACCGCGGCCGCCATCGTACTTGCCGGCGGCCGGCCGCTGACCCTTGCCGCGACGCTCTGGCTCCTGACGGTACTGCGGTCGGTTCCCGCCATCGTCTTCGTGCGCGCCGTGCTCGGGAGGGAAAGCCGCGCGGTGGCCGTCATTCTTCATGTCGCCGCCGTCGTCATCGCGATTCTCCTCTGGTATCAGCGGCTCGCCCCCGTCGCGGTGATCGTGGCGATGTCCCTGCTTCTGGCCCGCGCGCTGATCCCCACAAAACACGCCGAGCCGCCGCGGCGCATCGGCATGCGCGAGCTGGTATTCGGGGCGGTCACGGTGATTCTGATCGGTGTCGCGATGTAAAAGCAGAAGGCAGAAGGCAGAAGGCAGAAGTGAAAGCTGACAGCAGGCGTCTGCTTTCACTTCTGCTTTCTGCCTTCTGCTTTCTGCCTTCATCTTCCGCCTTCATGTGTCGTCCATCACACCCGCTGGTACATGGCATCACGACTTCGTGTTTGAGGCGACGCGATCATGTTCTCCACGAACGGGAGAAAAAACATGATCAGCGTGACAAGACTTCTCGGCGGTGCTTCGTTCTCGGGCGATCGACTCCGGTATCACGACCAATCAGCCGGCCAGAAGACGGGCGCACGTCCCGACACCGGGCCGGTCGTCGTATGGAATGCGACGAAAACCTGCAACCTCGAATGTGTTCACTGCTACGCCGACGCGCGCAGCCGCCGGTTCGACGGCGAGCTGACGACGGACGAAGCGAAGGCGATGATCGACGACCTGGCCGCCTTCAAGGTGCCGGCGCTGCTCATCTCCGGGGGCGAGCCATTCGTCCGGCCGGACATCCTCGATCTGGCCGAGTACGCGACCACGCACGGCGTGCGCGTCACCTTCTCGACGAACGGAACATTGATCGACGAAACGCGGGCGCGCCGCATCGCGGACCTCGGCGTCGCCTATGTCGGGATCAGCGTCGACGGCAATGAAGAGCGCCACGATCGGATGCGTGTCCGCAAAGGCGCGTTCCGCGATGCCCTGCGCGGCATTCGCAACTGCCGCGATGCCGGTATCCGCGTCGGCGTCCGTTTCACCGTGACGCAGGACAACGTCAACGAAATCGACAGCGTCTTCCAACTCGTCGAAGACGAAGGCATCGGCCGGCTCTGCCTTTACCACCTCGTCTACTCCGGACGCGGCTCCTATCTCTCCGGAATCGATCTCGAGGCCCCGCAGAAGCGGAAGCTGATGGACAAGATGATCGCCAAGGTGGAGCAGTGGAACGGCGAAGGCCGCAACATCGAAGTGATGACGGTCGACAACCACGCCGACGCTCCCTACATCTATCTTCAGTTGCTCGAGCGCGATCCCGCGCGCGCCGTCGACGCCTTTGCCCTGATCAGCAACAACGGCGGCAATCGCTCCGGCATCGCCATCGGTTGCATCGACAGCTTCGGCGTCGTTCACCCCGATCAGTTCACGACGAACCACGCCCTCGGATCGATCCGCGAGAGGCCGTTCTCCGAGATCTGGAGCGACTCACGCGTCGAGCTCCTCGACGGGCTGCGTAACCGGAAGGCATTGCTCAAGGGCCGCTGCGCCACCTGCCGCTGGCTGTCGATGTGTAACGGCAACTTCCGCGCGCGCGCCGAAGCGGCCACGGGCGACTATTGGGAATCGGATCCGGGGTGCTACCTGCTGGACTCGGAGATCGCCGCCGAGGTGAGCGCGTGAGCGCGGCCATCGAATACGCGGTGCCGGTCTCGCCTCACGACGCCGTCAACCGCAGCATTCTGGAAGTTTCGGAGGATTGCATTCGGGGCTTCGTCCGCGAGCCCATTCGCGAGATCGCGCGCCTGTCCGGCCTCCATCCGCTCGTGGTCATCGAGCGCATCCGGGCCATGCTCGACGCGGGGACGATCCGCCGGGTGCGGCAGACGCTCCTGGCCACCAACCTCGCTCAGGGTGCGCTCATCGCCTGGAAGATCGACGACTCGCTCATCGACGCCGCCTTCGACTTCATCGCCAAACGCGATCCGTTCTCCGGCCACGTGGTGATCCGCAACTGCGAGAAGGGACGTACCGATTGGCGCCTCTGGACGACGCTGAAAGTACCGACCGGATTCTCCGTCGAAGCGCACTGCGAATATCTGCGCCGTCAGATCGGCGCGGAGCGCTATCGGGTCATGCCCGCCTTGCGCGCCTTCGTCCTCGGCGTCGGCCATATGCGGCGCAAAGGGATGCAGCCCGGCGAAAAGTCGCCCGCGCTTGCCGAGGTCATGGAGCCGTCGATCGTCGACCTCTCCGCGCGCGACTGGGACGTACTGATCGTGCTCAAGCAGGACTTCGCGCCGGACGAGATCGGCGAAGGGATGTGGGAGCGCCGCGCGCGTGCCGCCGGCATCGATGTCGAAACGTTCCTTGCCGTCGCCGAGGATCTCGATCGCAGAGGGGTCATCGGACGCTTCTCGACATTTCTGGAACACACCAAGCCGGTGGCGGGGGAGGATCGGCTGTCGAGTTTCAACGGCCTTTTCCATTGGGCCGTGCCGGCGGGGCGCGAGATCGAAGCGGGACGCGAGATCGGCCGCTTCGCCATCCTCACGCACGCCTACTGGCGCAATGCCGGTCCGGAGTTGAACGACGTCAACATCATGGCCGTCGCTCACGGCGAGACGAAGGATCAGGTGATGGCGCACAAGGCCGCCATCGATGAACACCTGAACGCCACCGGCATCGGCTTCACATTCACCAACGTCTATTGGGGCGGCCGCGCCGAGATCAAGCCGTCGGAGATCTCGCCCGTCGCCTACCGGGAGTGGGCTCGAAAGGCAGGTGTTTTATGAGTGCAAGCGTCGACTTCAACGTCAGTCCGTTCGTGGTGATCTGGGAGAACACGCGGGCGTGCGACCTCTCGTGCGTCCATTGCCGCGCAGCCGCGCAGCCGCGCCGCAGCCAGTTCGAGCTCAAAACCGAGGAAGGGTACCGGCTGATCGACGACATCGCGCTCCTGAAGCCGCGCGTTTTCGTGATCACCGGCGGCGATCCGCTCAAGCGCGAAGACACCTACGACTTCATCGAATATGCGAAGTCGAAGGGACTGGAGCCGTCGCTCACACCGAGCGCGACGCCGCTGCTCACCGACGGCGCAATTTCGCGGATGAAGCGCCGCGGCCTGGCACGTTTAGCCATCAGCCTCGACGCCTCGCGCGCCGATCTGCATGACGAGTTTCGGCGCGTTCCGGGCTCGTTCGACCTCACGCTCAACGCCATCCGCGCCGCGCGCCGCGAAGGCATCCCCGTGCAGATCAACACCACGGTCACGCGCCGCACCATCGATGATCTCCCGCAGATCGTCGACCTTCTCCAGGACCTCGGCATCGTGATGTGGAGCGTCTTCTTCCTCGTTCCCACCGGCCGCGGAAAGCAGGCCGACCTGGTTACACCCGAAGCGGTCGAGCAGCTCTTCGGTTTTCTCTACGACACCAGCAAGAAAGTGCCGTTCGCGATCCGCACCACGGAAGCGATGCACTACCGCCGCTACATGCTGCAACGGATGGCGGCGGAGAGGCATGAGTCGATCGATCACCTTCTCGATCCGGCTACCGGTCTGATCGACGCGTCGACGCTTTTTCTGCAGAACGGTCCGCGCAAGATGCCCCTCGGCGTGCAAGCACAGACCGGCGCAATCTCCCGTGCTCCTCGCGGCGTCAACGAGGGAAAGGGCTTCGTCTTCATCTCCCACCTCGGCGATGTTTTTCCAAGCGGTTTCCTGCCTCTCAAAGCCGGCAACGTGAAGCATGAATCGCTCGGCGATATCTATCGCTCCAGCGATCTCTTCACCAGCCTGCGCGAAAGCAGCAACCTGAAGGGAAAATGCGGGCTCTGCGAATTCCGCGATCTCTGCGGCGGCTCGCGCGCCAGAGCCTGGTCGATGACGGGAGATGTATTCGCATCCGATCCGCTCTGCACGTATATGCCGGCAGGCGCGCGGTACGCGGTGGCGTAGTATGAAGGCAGAAGGCAGAAAGCAGAAAGCAGAAGTGACGATGAGCCGAGCACTTCTGCTTTCTGCTTTCTGCCTTCTGCCTTTCTGTGCCTGTGGTGAAATCGGTCTTCCACTAATCGCTGGCGTTCAAACCAGCAGAGCCTTCCGTCCCGCCACATCGGCGACGATGGAAACCAGCTCATCCGGCTCCACCGGTTTCTTCAAATACTCGTCAAACCCCTCGGCCAGGGCGATCTCGCGCTCGGACGGGCGGCCGTAGGCGGTCAAGGCCACCGCGGGAATGCGCGACTTCTCGTCCCCGCTCGACCGGACGCGGCGGATGAGCGAATAGCCGTCCTGCTCCGGCATGGCGATGTCACACAACAGCACATCGAAGGACTGGCGCGCCGAGAGCGTCAGCCCTTCTTTCGCGCTCGCCGCGGCGGTGATCACCGCTCCATATTGTTCGAGGATCGCGGCAATGGTCCTGCGCGAGTCCGGCTCGTCGTCGACGACCAGCACGCGCAGTCCCGCGATCGAAGGGACGTTGCGCGATATCGTTTTCGTTCGTCCGCCGGCCGGAAAGACCTCCACCGGCACCGACACCTGGACCGGAATGGAGACGGTGAACGTCGCGCCAAGCCCCTTCCCCTCGCTGGCCACGGTGATGGTCCCTCCATGAAGCTCCACCAGTTGCTTGGCGATGGAAAGGCCGATGCCCATGCCGCCGTGGTGCCGCATGGTGCCGCTTTCCTGTTGCGCAAAGCGGTCAAAGGCGTACGGGAGAAACTCGGGACGAATCCCAGCGCCCGTGTCCTGCACTTCCACGACGGCGCTCGAATCGCGCAAGAAGAGCCGCACGTCGATGCGGCCACCGGCCGGCGTGAACTTGACCGCGTTGGAGAGGAGGTTCCAGAACACCTGCTGCAGACGCGCCGGATCGCCGCCGAGGTGGAGGAGACCGGGCTGAAAATCCATCCTGAGGCGCAGCTCTTTCGCCTCGGCGGCAGGAACGAAGGCGGTGATCGCCGACCTCAGTACGCTCTCCATGTCCACCGGCTCGATGGTCAGGCGCAGCTTGCCGGTGATCATTCGGGAGACATCGAGAACGTCGTCGATGAGCTGTGCCTGCGCTTGAGCGCTGCGATGGATGGTGGCCATTCCTTCCTTTCGCGTCGTCTCGTCGAGGGTGGTGGCGGCGAGCAATGCGGTCCAGCCGAGGATCGACGTCATCGGCGTGCGTAACTCGTGGGAAAGCGTGGCCAGGAACTCGTCCTTGGCACGGTTGAGCGACTCCGCCTCTTTGTAGAGATGGGTGAGAGCTCCCTCGGTGCTCTTCTGGTCGTCGATGTCGGTGTTGGAGCTGATCCACATCGTGATCTTCCCGGCGGCGTCACGCATCGGACAGGCGCGGCTGAGATGCCAGCGATAGCTGCCGTCGGCGCGCCGGAAGCGGTGCTGGGCCTCAAATGCTTCACCGCTTTCGAGCGCATGCCGCCAGTGGCGAGCGGTCTCCTTCACGTCATCCGGGTGAATGAACTTCGTCCATCGCCAATCCTTGATCTCATCGAGCGAGAGTCCGGTGAACGTGCTCCACTGCTTGTTGAAGTAATCGACGTCGCCGTTTGGCCCGGCGGTGAAAACCATCAGCGGCATCGACTCGGCGAGGAAGCGAAAACGCTCCGCCCCTTCCTTGGCTGCTTTCTCGGCCGACTTGCGTTCGGTGATGTCGCGGATTTTGCATTGAATGACGTTCCGGCCGTTTACTTCGTATGCGTTGCTGACGAACTCCACCTCCGCGCGCTTGCCGTCCTTCGTTTCGAGCGGCAAATCCTCGTAACGGATGTAACCGTCCTTCTGCAATCGGTCGAATGCCGCTTTGCTTTCGTCGATGTCGCGGAACAGCCCGATCTCCCAGAGCTCCTTCCCGATCAGTTCCTCCAGCGAGTAGCCGAGCAGGTCGATCACGAATGGATTGGCGTCGATGATCTTCCGGCTTTCGCCGTCGACGATCAGGATGGCGTCCTGCGCCGTCTCGAAGAGCCGCCGGTAGCGAACCTCGGATGCGCGCATGGCACGGGTCGCTTCCACGCGTTCGGTGATGTCGCGGATGTTGCACTGAATGACGTTCTGACCGTCCACGTCGTAGGAGTTGCTGACGAACTCCACGTCCACGCGCTTGCCGCCCTTGGTTTCGAGCGGCAAGTCCTCGTAACGGATGTAACCGTCCCTGCGCAACCGCGCGAACGCTTCTTTGCTGGCCTCGATATCCGGGAACAACCCGATCTCCCAAAGCTCCTTGCCCGTCAGCTCCTCGAGCGTGTAGCCGAGCAGGGCGATCACGAAGGGATTGGCATCGATGATCTTCCCGCCGTCGCCGTCGAGGATGAGAATGGCGTCCTGGGCGGTCTCGAAGAGCCGCCGGTAGCGGACCTCGGATGCCGCCAGGGCAGGAGCCGCGTCTCTGTCGTTGACGATCGCCATTTGTGTGCTCGGGGGCTTAAACTGCCGCAAATAAGCGATTATATTGACAACCGCTTCGAAAATCTGTTCAATTTGAGACATTGGCAAATCGGGGTGGCAAATCGCTGCGTCATGCTATAAATTTATCCCGTGCGCCCGACCGCAAAGATGAAAGTAGCGAGACCGGCAATCGTCCTGCTACCCCCGCCCCCGGCGTTCGATGTCGAGGCCTTCCTCGATAGGACGGGCCTGGGCAGAACTCTGGTCGAGCTGAAGAAGAACCAGGTTCTCTTCTCCCAGGGCGACGCCGCGGACGCGGTGTTTTACATCCAGAAGGGCAGTATCAAACTTACCATCGTTTCTCAGCGTGGCAAGGAGGCCACCGTGGCCTTGCTGAACGCGGGAAACTTTGTCGGCGAGTCCTGCGTCGCCGCGGCGGAGCACATCCGCATGGTGACCGCTACCGGGCTGACCCGCTGCACGCTGATGCGGATCGAGCGGCTTGAAATGGTTCGCGTGCTGCACGAAGAGCACGCCTTCGCCGATCTCTTCGTCACCTTCCTGCTGGCCCGGAACGTCCGCATCCAGGAGGACCTCGTCGATCAGCTTTTCAATTCCAGCGAAAAGCGGTTGGCGCGCATCCTGTTGCTGCTCGCCCAATTCGGCAAGGAAGGGAAGCCGGAGACGGTGGTCCCGAAGATCAGCCAGGAAGTGCTCGCGGAGATGATCGGTACGACGCGCTCACGGGTGAACTTCTTCATGAACCGCTTTCGAAAGCTCGGCTTCATCAAATACAGCGGCGGCCTCGGCGGCCTCGAAGTGCACAGCTCACTCCTCAACGTGGTCCTCCACGACTAGCATCCGCTCACGCCGGCTGTTTCTTTTTTTGAACCGTTTGCTGATTTGGGATATTGTCCCGACAGTCATCTACCGGTAATGCCCTATTGAATCCTGCCGCTGCCCGTGAAAGAGACCTCCATATGAAGAGAACGTACATCAGCCTCCTGACCATCATCGGGTTCGCGGCGTTTCTCGCGCCCTCATCAGCATTTGCCCAGATCTCCCTCGGCACCGCGCAGAACTTCGGCGTCCTGGGCGGGTCCACCGTCACCAATACGGGCGCGACGACGGTCAACGGCAACGTCGGCGTAAGTCCCGGCAGCGCCGTGACCGGCTTCCCTCCCGGCGTCGTCGTCGGAGGAGCGATCCACAGCAACGACGCCGTGGCGCAGCAGGCGCAGAACGACCTCACCACCGCGTACAACAACATCGCCACTACTCCGTGCACGGTCGACCTGACCGGTCAGAATCTGGGAGGCCTGACGCTGACACCGGGCGTCTACTGCTTCTCGACATCCGCACAACTCACCGGCGCCCTGACTCTCGACGCCCTCGGCAATGCGAACGCGCTCTTCCTGTTCAAGACCGGGAGCACACTCACCACGGCCAGCAACTCGTCGGTCACGGTCATCAACAACGGCGGCAGCAGTTGCAACAAGGTCTTCTGGCAGGTGGGCAGCTCCGCCACTCTCGGAACAGGCACCTCGTTCATCGGAGACATTCTGGCACTCTCGAGCATCACGCTCACGACCGGGTCAAATACCAACGGCCGGGCGCTGGCGCGCAATGGCGCGGTGACGCTCGATACCAACAACGTCAATACCTGCGGCGTTTCGATCTGTCCGATCATCACCGTGAACCCGGCTTCGCTGCCGAACGGCTCGGTGGGCACTCCGTACAGCCAGACCGTCTCCGCCTCCGGAGGGACGTCGCCGTACACGTTTTCCATATCGAGCGGTTCGCTGCCAACCAATCTGCTTCTCAACGGCGCAACCGGGGCGATCACCGGAACGCCGACTACCGTCGGCACCTTCACGTTCACGATCACCGCGACGGACGCGACCGGCTGCTTCGGCAGCCGCCTGTACACGATCACCATCGACAGCCCTGGCTGCCCGGCCATCATCCTGAGCCCCACCACGCTCCCGCCGGGTCAGATTCTGGTTCCCTACGTCCAGACGATCACCGCCTCGGGGGGGACCGCGCCGTATACCTTCGCCATTGCCGGCGGCGCGCTGCCTGCCGGGCTCTCCCTCAACCCGGCCACGGGACTCATCAGCGGTACGCCTCTGGTGTCAGGCCTCTTCAACGTCACGATCCGGGCGACGGACGCGGCCGGCTGTCAAGGCGCCCGGGCCTATGCGATGGCAATCCTCGCGGCAATCCAGCCGGAAGGGGGTCCAACGCTGAATTTCGTTGGACTGATGATCCTCACGGTTCTTCTCGCGGCCGCTGGACTATTTGTCATGAACAGGTTGTCGATCTGACACCGTGAGCTCCCGTAACAAGGCCGGGGCATCAAGACCGCTCCGGCCTCGCGTCGTCTTTGTGGCAAAGTTCTGCGCGGCGATGCTGGTTCTCTATGCCGTGGTGGCGCTGAACCAGGTGAATGATCGCGTCATCGTTCCGTTCACCGAGGTCGTCGCGCGGGGCGCGGCAATGCTCCTGCGCGGCGTCGAGAGTGGCGTGGGGGTGACCGGAACGGTGATGCGGTCGCAGCAGTTCGCGCTCGACGTCCGGAATGGCTGCAACGGCGTCGAGGCGGTGATCCTGCTGGCCGCGGCCATCATCGCCTTCCCGGCGACGCTGCGGTCACGGCTGCTCGGGCTGGTGGTCGCAAGTGTCGCCATCGAAGCGCTGAACCTCGTGCGGCTCAGCTCTCTTTTCTGGCTGGGGGAGCACTACCGGCTGATCTTCGATTTCTTTCATGTGGCGGTCTGGCAGTTGCTGATCATTCTCGCGGCGATCTCGATCTTCATCCTGTGGAGCTGGAAGTTTGCGGAAACACCTCGGGCCGAATCTCGCTAAAGGGGCGGCCGGCTTCATCCTCGGGCTTGTCTTCTGGTGGGCGCTGTCGTCGCCCTATGCGCGCCTGCTGGCCTCAGTGAGCGAGCCGTTGATCCGCGCCACGGAACGCCCGCCCGTCACCCGCCTCATCGCGGACGGAACGAACCTGACGGTCGATCGCGACGACTTCCCGAGAGCCTCTCCGCGGCCCGCTCTCCTGCTCATGGACCTCACCGCCAACGTCATTCTGCTCACCACTCTTTTCTCCGTGACCCGAAAGCCGCTGAGCGACCGGAACATCCCGTCCTTTCTGCTGGCCTGTCTCGCACTCGTCCTCGTGCATGTCGCTGCCGTCCTCGTGAACGTGCAGTCCATCTACGCCTTGCGGCTCGGCCCATGGAGCGCGCAGCACTACGGCCCGGTGGCGCGAAACTTCTGGGGTGCGGCGGCGCATTTCTACAGCGTCGCCGGCGTGTTCGGCGCCCCGTTCGCGCTCTGGTGGCTCTTGCGCCCGTCGGAATAGCTGCCTTCGGCGTTGTCTGCCTTTGGCGTTGTCTGCGCTATCGCGCGTGGTCAATTGGTTTCGTTACGCTTCACGCGTTTGTAAATCTCTGACCACGCGGCGCGCACGCCGCAGACAACGCCAAAGGCAGACAACGCCAAAGGCAGACAACGCCGAAGGCAGCCTTCAGCTAAGATCCCCCCATCGGAGGAAACGATGAAGAAATCGCTGATCACTGTCGCCGCGCTCCTGTTGGCTGCCATCCCGGGATGTGCGCAGGAGACGACCGCTACGCACGCCGAACATCAGATGGCTGCCGCTCCGTCGAGCGTCTCCCAGGATTGGGCGAAGAAGAGAGTCGATCAATCGCCGCGGCATCACGAGTGGGTGAACCTCAAATCCGGCAACCGCGTCGTCAGAGCCTTCGTCGTCTACCCCGAGGTGAAGGGGAAGGCGGCGGGCGTCGTCGTCATCCACGAGATCTTCGGGATGAGCGACTGGGTGCAGATGGAGGCCGACGAGGTGGCCGAAACCGGCTACATCGCCATCGCTCCTGATCTGCTGTCAGGCATGGGGCCGAACGGAGGGGGGACCAGCTCGTTGCCGGACGGCACCGCGGTCGGCAAAGCCATTAGCGACCTGCCGCCGGACCAGATCACCGCCGATCTCAACGCCGCCGCCGATTACGTCGCCAAGCTCCCCGCCGCGAACGGCAAGGTTGCCGTGGCCGGATTCTGCTGGGGAGGGACGCAGTCATTCCGCTTCGCCACGAACCGTCCGACGTTGTCGGCCGCGTTCGTCTTCTATGGAACCGGCCCGGAAACGGCCGAAGCGGCCGCGGCGATCAAAGCGCCGGTCTACGGTTTCTACGCCGGCAACGACGCCCGCGTAGGGGCCACGGTTCCGAAGACGGTGGAGATGATGAAGGCCGCCGCAAAGAACTATGAGCCGGTGACATACGACGGCGCCGGTCACGGTTTCATGCGCGCCGGCGATACCCCGCCCCCTCCCGCCGACGCGGATCAGAAGGTGAAAGACGCGTACGCCGGAAACAAGAAGGCGCGCGACGAAGCGTGGACGCGCTGGAAGGGGCTGCTGAAGAAGTTGTAGAAAGTTCCGCGGAGCAGAAAGTCAGCTCCGCAGAGCAGAAAGTCAGCTCCGCAGAGCAGAAAGTCAGCTCCGCGGAGCAGAAAGTTTGCTCCGCGGAGCAGAAAGTTAGCTCCCCGGAGCAGAAAGTTAGCTCCCCAGAGCAGAAAGTTAGCTCCCCAGAGCAGAAAGTTAGCTCCCCAGAGCAGAAAGTTAGCTCCCCAGAGCAGAAAGTTAGCTCCGCGGAGCAGAAAGTTTGCTCCGCGGAGCAGAAAGTCAGCTCCGCGGAGCAGAAAGTCAGCTCCGCGGAGCAGAAAGTCAGCTCCGCGGAGCTCCGCAGAGCAGAAGGTTTGATCCGCCAGATCAACAGTTTGATCCGCCAGATCAACAGGTTTGATCCGCCAGATCAAAAGTTTGATCCGCCAGATCAACAGGTTTGATCCGCCAGATCAAAAGTTTGATCCGCCAGATCAACAGGTTTGATCCGCCAGATCAAAAGTTTGATCCGACAGATCAACTGGTTTGATCCGTCAGATCGAAAATTTGATCCGACAGATCAACAGGTTTGATCCGTCAGATCGAAAATTTGATCCGACAGATCAACTGGTTTGATCCGTCAGATCAAAAGTTTGATCCGCCAGATCAACAGGTTTGATCCGTCAGATCGAAAATTTGATCCGACAGATCAACTGGTTTGATCCGCCAGATCAAAAGTTTGATCCGACAGATCAACTGGTTTGATCCGTCAGATCAAAAGTTTGATCCGACAGATCAACTGGTTTGATCCGCAGATCAACAGTTTTGATACGCGGCACAAGCGTTTTGTTCCGCAGAATCATGAGGTTAGCTCGGAAGAGCAGAGGAACTGGTATCGAGAACAGGCTGTTGGTTCTCCGATGAGCCGAAGGACTGCTATCGCGGGAATAAATGGCTGTCGTTCGGTGAGACGGACCTGCCCTGGTGCCGGGCGGAATCATCGACGTCGGTGCTACGCGCCTCCCCGCTCAGCAAGGGGTAGGGTTTTCGTAACTGGAGACACTCCTTCAGTATGGAAACCGACTCACCAGCGCCGGATGTCCGGACTCAACCGAGCGTCGCGGCCGCAAACGGCACCAGCGCAGCAACGGGAGAACCGGTGCGGCCTACAGCCGTCCCATTCGCTGAGGTTTACGAGCGGTACGCACGCTTGCTGCGCGTGATCGCCGTCCGTGACTTTCACGTGCCCTTTGGCGATGCCGAGGCCATCGTTCACGACATTTTCCTCTGCTACTTTGCCCATCCCGGCGTAGTCCGAGGCGACGTGAAGGCGTATCTCTGTAGTGCGGTGCGCAACGGATGTATCGACTACTTGCGAAAGCGCGGCAGAGAGCGAGCCGTATTCGAGGACGTGGAGGATGTTCCGGCAGACAGCACTCTTCCGGACCGCGTAGCGGTGCGTCTTGCGATGGCCGAGACGATGGCGCGCCTTCGGCCGCGCTGCCGGGACGCGCTCCGTTGCTTTCATCTGGAGAACAAATCGAGCGCGGTGGTCGCCGCGGAGCTGAACGCCTCTCCGACGTACGTGCGCCAGTTGCTGCATCACTGCCGGAAAGCGGCCCGTCAGATTTTCGAGGAGCTGACGCGAGTGACGCCATGACCCATATCGATGACGATGCTCTCCAGGAATACGCGGCCGACGTACATGGCACGCTACCCGGCCGCCCAGAAATCGAAGCCCACCTGAACGTATGTCTGCATTGCAGAACTCGCCTCGGCTCGTCCGACATGTTTCTCGAGACGATTGCCTCACCGGAGGCGTGGGAAACGGCCGAAGCGGCCGTTGACGCCGAAGGAGACCGGCAGCGGCTCGTCGCGTTCGCCGCCCGTGTCCAGCACGAATACGCCGAGGCCGAAGCAAGGCTGGCCCCGTTTCTGAAAAACCCTCTCGCGTTCCTCCGGATGCGCGTCGAACGGCGGCAGGAGTACCGGACCGCGGGAGCGGTGAGATTGCTCGTCGAAGCCGCCCACGCGTCCTGCGAGCGTGAGCCGATGCATGCACGCAATATTGCCGAAGCGGCAGTGGCGATTGCCGATCAACTGCCGCTCGCCGAGTATCCCGCGCCGGTCCTGTTCATGCTTCACGGTCTGGCGTGGAAAGAGCGCGCCAACGCAATGCGGTTCATTGGCGAATACCAGGAAGCGATTGTCTCGCTCGACCGTTCGGAACGAGAGTTCCAGCGGCTGCCGATGCGCTCGATCGAGCTCGGAAACATCGCCTACACTCGGGCGGTCGTGCTCACGTACATGGACAGGCTCGATGAGGCGGAGCGCTTTGCGGCTGAGAGCGCCGGCCTGTTCGCGGCGTTTGGGGATACGGAACGGTGGCTTCTCTCGACAGCCGCGCAGGCAGCGATCCTCTATTACCGGTCGGACTACACGGCAGCGCTGGCGATCTTCGAGCGACTGCTGAAGGTTGCGGAGGCGGACAACAACCCGATGGAGACAGCCCGAAATTCGTCAAATGTCGGTGTCTGTTGCGTCCAGATTGGCAACACAGCTCGCGCTGCGGGATGTCTGCTAGTAGCTCATCGAATTTTCGTCGAGTTGCAGAACAAACCTGAACTCGTGCGGATCGAACGATGGTTGGGAGTACTTTCTCGGGTCGGCGGCAATGTCACAGATTCCGTGGTTCGTCTGCGCTCAGCACGAACCGAATTCGACCGGCTCGGTCTGCTCTACGATGCCGGGCTCGCTACGATTGACTTGGTTGAATCGCTCATCGTTGCGGGGCAGACTAGCGAGATTCCAAAGCTCTGCTCGGAGGCAATGCGATATATTCGGCGTGCTGGTAACCGTCGGCAGGCTTTGATCGCAGCGGCGTACTTGAAGGAAGCTGCGGGCCTGCACCAGCTCACCTTGCCGAAGGTGGAGCACGTCAGAAAGTTCGTGCAACGGCTTGACGCTCGCCCCTCTCTTCGCTTCGAACCGCCCGCCGACTAAGTTCCACCTCAAACAATCGGAGCACCCCCACGTCGTATCTTCGGGCGCGCCCTCCAAAACCGCCGGAACCAGCCGGCACAAGGAGGGTGTATGCGAAGTCTATCGAGGGTATTTCTCCGCCTGTTGGTCGTCTGCCTGCTCACCGTAACGCTGTTTGCGCCCATCGCCACCGCCACTGCCACCCGGCAATCGGTGTCGACGCACGCCCGCAAGGGGATCATTGCTCGCATCCTCGACTACGTCTTGCCGGACATCAGTCTGCCCCCCGGCTGAGCGGCGCAAGGAGTGGGTGACCGTCGGAACCAGCCGGCACAAGGAGGGTGTATGCGAAGTCTATCGAGGGTATTTCTCCGGCTGTTGGTCGTCTGCCTGCTCAGCGTAACCCTGTTTGCGCCCATCGCCACCGCCACTGCCACCCGTCAATCGGGATCGAGGCACGCCCGCAAGGGGATCATTGCTCGCATCCTCGACTACGTCCTGCCGGACATCAATCTGCCCCCCGGCTGAGCTGTGCAGGGAGTGGGTGAGATTTTCACCCACTCCCGTCGTTGCCCCGAAAATAGTTTCGGCAGAGGGTAGGAATCGCCTATTGCCGTCACTCTACCTTGGCAGACGCGGCGCGATGCCGCCCGAGGCGATGACAGCGGTTAAGCGATCTACCCCACGGCGAACCAGCCTTGACGACGAACGTGCGTTGTACCGACGCGCCGTCGATACCTATCTCGCGGGCTGCTATCGGGCACGCTCGCGTGCGACTGCCTCGGAGTTCGCCCAGGGCTTCGGAGTGACAGGTCCGTCACTCACCCGCATCTTCCGGCGGCTGTTTGGACAGACGCCGCTCCAGTATTTTCGCGTGCGTCAGCTACAGCACGCGGCGGAGCTTCTGGAGCGGTCGTCGCGACCCATGGATGAAATTGCGGTCCGCTCCGCGCTCGGAACCCGTGCAACGCTGTTTCGTCTCTTCGTCGAGCAGTTCGGTATGACGCCGGAGGAGTACCGCCGTGAAGGTGCGCATGCAGGCAAAAAATGAGACTTCCCTCTTTCCGCCATCAAACCTAACGTTATTCTCCGAGCGAAACGAATGAACGCACTAAGCCAATCCAAGCGCATGGGAACTGCCGTGGGAAATCTGCCGGTTCCGGGCCGCATCGATCTCCGGCAGGAGATCGTCGACAATCTGGTGTCGATGCTCCTCCAAGGCGAAGAGATTCTTACGCTGCTGGAGCCCGCTGAGGCGAACGCCTTCCGATGGATCGAACGACACGTAAAGAGGGCGTATGACGAGGTGAACGAAGTTCTCCTACAGCTCGTGGATTGAGATGCGGTAAAAAATGAGACTTCCTTCCGCCCTCATTCGCACGTACTGTGGCCGTTACGTGAGCTTATGGAAGAAACGATCGGGATGCCCTTGGTTTGGACGCCCGTGATGCGGAAACGCGTGACGTATCGCAGTATCGCCACCACGCGGTTGGAGAGATTCATCCGTGCCCGGAGCCTTAGACCGGCCCAGGTGGGCAGAGCTTCCGGCGTCCACCGCGCACGACTGCGAATCTGGCGTAGCGGGGCAGCTTCGCCAACTCTTTCGAGTATTCGCAAACTCGTGCGAGGCATGCGCAAGCTGACCGATGACCTTCAGATCACGGCAAACGATCTCTTTCCGCTCGACGACGATGGATAGGCATCCACCGCGGCTCCGAGGAAAAACACGCCTCGATCGCTTCCTGGTTGCCAGGGGGATCGGGATTGCGGGGTTTGTCGAGGAGACCGGCCTCAGCAGACAGTGGTTGCAGCGCGTTCGCTTCGGCGACGCGGAACCTACTGCCATGTCCATTCCGCGTTTCGTCAAAGCCGCCCGTCTCTTGGCAAAGGACGACTCAATCAAGGCAAACGATTTGTTTCCACTCGACGACGATGACAGTCCGCAATAAAGCACCGCGCTCGCCTCTGGAAGCCACGTTCATCAAGTACCGCCTTGAGGTGACGACGGTTGCGCGCCTAGCCGGGACAAACAGGATGCGCATCAACCGGCTTTTACGCGGCATAGCTCCTGCCCGTGGCCCCTTTCGAGCCCGTCTCCTTAAGGTAATTCGATATTTGGCAGATAGCCAGTCCATCACCGAGGCCGATCTGTTTTCAGCTGATGGATAGTGGCTCCCGAACGCACACAGAATATGCCGGTAGACGCGAGAGGCAAACGCGCCCTTTAGCAGGGAGCTCATCGCACTCTGAGCGTCTCGCGCGAAGAAAAAGGGGGCACATATGGCAGCTGGAGTCATCTCGCGTCTCTTCTGGTCTGTACTTTTCCTTGGTTGTATGAGTTCTCGCCCCACCGTCTCATCGGGTTCGCAAACCTGCCCCGACAAGAACGGAGGGGTTGAGCAAAGTGCCTCCGTTACATGTCGAGCGGGGTTCCTGCCGGAGTGCTCCGGCTGCGGATCACAGGCTCCGACGTGCCGTTGCGTTCCCGTTCCTAAGTAAGGTCTCCTTCGTGCAGCAGCGAATCCCGCGTTTGCCATTCTAGGTGGACAAGCATGCAGTACTTATTGACAAATGGTCAGCCGACGCCTAAATTAGACCTTGATATGTCGAAGTAGAAAGGAGGTACAAGATGCTCCGAAAGGCCGTATTTCTCACCAGTCTGGTTCTTATCGCAGCAGTGGCGATGGGACAGCAAAGCGACGCGGCATTCTGGCAGACGCCCGGCAACACGGTGCGTGATGCAAAGGGCAACATTACCTACACACAGGTCAAGGATCCGAAGAACTTTACGGTGAAGATTTTCGATCGAGGACAGTGGGTCACCTATCACTACGAGCCGAACAGTACGAAGGTGGCGAAGGTTGAGGGGCCCGACACGTCGGAAGACTACCTGTACGACGGCGACTATTGGAACGGTTTGACCGTTCACGCGCACGGCCGTGCGCACACCATTCATGCTACGGATACGACCGCTGTGGCCGACGGCATGCCGGCCATCACGATCGAACGTGACGCAAGGAACCGTGACATTGCGGTGAAGCGCGGAAACGATGTCGTTGCAACCATCAGTTACGATGCAGCGGGGCAGGTGCGGCGTCTGACGATCGGGACAATGACGCTTGATTTTTCAATCCAACCCGACGGCATTCATGAGGTATTGACGGCGAACGGAGCAGTGCTCATCACGACCGTGGCAAAAGGGAAGGGCAAGAGGCAATTTCCAATATCGCTCGATCCCGTCACGGACCGATTGGGCCTAGTATCCGACTGGCGCAATACAGTACGCGTAAAAAGCAGCGCGACCGGATCGCTGCTTTCGGTGAGTGATGCCTTGAGCCGGCCAATCGCAGAAATGGTGCAACTAGGATCGGTGTTTGCTGCTTTTGACACCAAGGGTGCGCCACTGTTCTACGACCTACGGCTGAGCTACACCGCCCTTCTGGAACGCGGTGACAGCGACACCGGTCCCGACCCGACGACGGAGTTGAATGGCGTGTTGCCCAATCGCCTGATCGTCCCAGTCACGGGCGACGCGTCAGCGTACGTATCGTCTCCTGCAGACGGCTCAATCTCCAGTCTTTGGACATCTATTGGGAACGCGACGTCAACAGTTCGTTTTGTCGTGTATCACGAATCAGCGAAGGCAAACGGCGCCAATCTGCGAAATCCGCCGGTGACATCATCATCGGCAGTGGTTGGGGACGTCCAGCCCACCGGCGATCATGGACCATCGCGCCGCTCATGATGTGGCAATGCGGCTCCCAGGAACAGTGGTCATGCGACTCCTCAGGCGGGTCGGGCTATTGCTACAATTACTATACGCCGGTTTACTGTGACAGCGGCGGTGGAGGTGGCTATGACCCGCCGCCCGATGATAGCGGTGGTAGCAATGCAGGTACGGCTACGGGCACCAGGTAAACAGCGACCCTGCGCTTAAGGTCGCAGTAAACAATGCGCTGAACAGTGCTGTCGGCAAGTTTGCGAACACACGCTGTAGCCAGGATTTGTTTAAAGATACCAAACTCACAGGCGGCACAACGAGTCTCGCCGATGTGCTTGCTCAGGCTGGCAACGACGCGGCGAGTTGGCTGACGAGTTCGTTGACGTACATCAATGGGTTTACGAACGGCTCATGTGCGGACCACCCGCCGTTACGACTGTAAACAACAAGACTGTTAGCGTGTGCACGTCATTCAAGAACCTGGGACCCTCCCAAGGCGCCGTGATTCTCATCCATGAGGAATTACACACCCTCGGCCTGACGGAGAAACCTGGCTATCCGGATGCTGCGATGGACTCGTCGCAGATCACGCAGTTGGTCATGGACTATTGCGGCGGATAATGGTTACGGCAGCGTTGTAATCAGGTCACCCACCCCCTTACATCAAGAACCTCGCATTAGGTCGCTTTTTGCGGTTCTCGGTTCTGGGTCTGTCTCGTGTGACGGCTTCGGTTTGGCGGAGCCGTCACGGTCGTCGTCGAACAAGTCGCGCCAGACACTGCTCTCCTGGAGAGAACGACCGTCGAACCGAACCTTCTCATGAAAGCGATTTCCGACTGATGCGAGAGAGAGCAGAAAGACATGACTGTTATGGCGGCTGGCGGCCGAACCTCACCTCGAAAGGCACGCCTGCTTCAACCTCGTGCCACTTGCCCCGCGTAATGATGGACCGGGACCGGACGATCAGACGTATCATCACCGATGGCACATAGTTCGCAACTTTGACCACCGATTCCTAAGCCAGCCGTCCGCGAAGACCATGACCCACACTATTCAGGACATCGCCGAAGCACTGCTGCGACATCTCGCGGCGACAGAGAACGACAAAGAAGCAAATTATTGGGCATGGGAGTGCGTCGAAGCCATGATCGACGACGGCAGTGCGTTGGAAGCCTGGTCGGTAATTTTGCGTGCAATCCGGCTTGCACCCACTGATCGGGAATTGAGATTCCTTGGTGCTGGTGTTCTGGAGTCATTGCTGCACCGTCGCGGCTCAGAGGTTATCGACGCTGTTTCGCAACAGGCTGAGCATGAACCTAGAATTATGACAGCTTTGAGAGCCGCATACCTATCCGATGCCGACGAAATGGTGCGGCGGCGAGTTGAGCAGCTTGCCCGTAAGGTGAGCGTTGATGGCTGAGATCGCGATCGGTGGAAGAATGGTGTCGCCCGGAGCCGCGGAGGTACGAGGCATAAAAGACGGTCGCGGCGGTCGCGATGAGCGGAGACGCATTCATGGGTAACGAAAGCCATAGGGCCCGATTGGCCGTACTTCTGCTTGTGTTTGCGTCGTGCGCCCAGTCACCTGTGCCTGAGCGGTTGGCTGTAGAAGAGCCGACGATCATTGATCGAAGCCGGCCGCATCAGCAGATTGCGGAGCTTCCCGCGCTTGACGCGATGGCGGCCGTCGATGCTGTCTATCGCCTGCTGCCCGATCGGCGGGTGCTTCTCGCCGTGCGCGACATCTACGAGCTGCATACTGGACAGACGGCGAGCGTGGAGATCGATTTTCGCGGTGGCGGTTGGGAGCTTCATTGCGCCAACCGTCTGGTCGGACGCCTGACGGAATTGCCCCAGTTTGGAGAGGATCTGGCCTTGTTGTCGTCCTGGTCGCGCTCGCTCGCGCCGTCGCCGGCAACGCCCCCGCTTGCACCGGAAGTCAGCGCCGAGGCCGATCGACTGCAGGAGTCGTTTTCTCCGCCAGCCCTCATTGCTGCGATGCGGTCGCTCTCACGGGCGGCGGGCAGCGGGCCGCTCGGAGCGGACGTTCTGCGTCGCGCGGCTCGCGTTGCCGTCGATCTGAATATTCAGATGACGGACACCTACGGCGTTGGCGACGCCGTCTCGGCACGCGCACTCGCGCTCCTTGCGATGGCTCGCGAGGCTGATCCGCAATTTGGTGCTGAGGAAGCCTCGCTGTTCGCGGATGAAATGGGCTATGCAACCGAGGCGCGGGAGATGGCGCTGCGACTGCCGGCCGATGCCGTGACGCGCATCGCTACCGGTATCACGCCCGCTCGGGCAGACCTGTCGCCGGCGAGCGCGCGCCGCTCGTATCTTTCCGCGCGGCAACTCCTCATTCACGCCGGTGGTAACGAGCGCATTGAATCCGTCGCGCCATACCTGGGCCGATTGCACGCCCGGGCGTTGCCATTGCTGTTGCGGAAGAGCGATTTCGAGAATGCCGTCGCCGCCGCGCACTGCGTTGAGGCGCTTGTCGTCGATGACGTGACGGGCGCCGGGTTCACGGATCGCATCGTGACGTTCGGCGGGACCGCGGAGTGGTTGGCAGAGGCCCAGGCAACGATTCCGGCGGCGAGGAGTGCGCCCGGAGCGCTGGCCGCGCAATATGAGTCGGCCCGCGCCAGGTACGCACGCGGCGCGGCGTCACGTCTTCTGGGAAGCGACGCCATTCTGAGTTTCTACGACGCTGTTTTCTATTCGGCCCTCGGCGCAGAGCTTGGCTTCTACAGTTCCAGTCTTGCCGACAGCAAAGCGACTAAAGATTTCGTCGGGTCGATCGGAACGACTACGTCTGAGCCGGGCAACGAGGTGCGATCGGCGATGCGCGCGGCTGCTGCCAATCATTTCGAAGGTGGCCGCGGTGTCGAGCCGCAGGCGATCATCGGCTGGAATCATCTCGGTGGTGCGATACGAGCGAATACGCTGCTGGATTTGACCTCGGCCCGTGGAATTGATCAAGGCGTTCGTAGTGCCGCGTTGACCTCGTTCGCGGCACTCGATGGGCGGCCGCAGCAGATGCTGAGCGCAGGCCGTGTCGCACTGGCGATCACCTCGGATCCCTTACGGCGGGACCGCTACATGCGGACCGCCTTTCAACGTTCGCCGAGCGTCGCCGATGAGGGCGTTCGTGCGTGGTACTACTACCTGAGTGGCGACGTCGCGGCGTTGCGCCTGCTCGCCACACAGGAAAACGCACGCCGGGCCGATCGCGCCGTGGCCACGGACTATCTCGGGAAGCTCGGCGACGATGCCTTCGCCGGCCGCAATTTCGAATCGTTGCTCGCCGAATCGTACGAATACGTCTATCCGATTTATGCGGGATGGCTGAATCGCCGTCAGGCGTGGGCAGCGAAAGAACGAGCGGTGCGCCGGTGGCTGG
Source organism: Thermoanaerobaculia bacterium (assembly GCA_017883235.1). Lineage (GTDB taxonomy): Bacteria > Acidobacteriota > Thermoanaerobaculia > Gp7-AA8 > Gp7-AA8 > JADGNZ01. The sequence goes on from JADGNY010000012.1 coordinate 24,805, forward strand.
CCAGCCATGCCGGGCAAAACGCCATCGAAGACGCGTATTACACATCCAGCCTTGCCGACGCGCTGGAGCACCAGGGACGCTACGACGAAGCGTGGAAGATCGTGGAGCCGCTCATCGACGTCGGGAGCGCGAACATCATCGGAACGGCGGTTTCGCTGCTCCAACGCCGTGGCCAGATCGAGCGGGCCAATGCACTTGGACGGGCCATGATCGAGCGATACCCAAGTGCCTGGAGCCGTTCAGAATTTGCCGTAATCCTCTGGCGGGAGAAGCGCTGGCAGGAAGCAGCAGCGCTGTTCGATCCGAAAGTGGCGCGCTACTCGCGCTCGGAATGGACAGAACACGTGCCTGAGGACTTCGCAGACACGTTCGAAAAAAGCGATGCAGCTGCGGTCTCTTCCGCGATGGATGCATTCCTCGATGCCGGCATCGACCCTTCGGATCTGCTGGTGTCCATCCCCGAGGCTCTACGCAAACATGGCCGCGCCGATCTTGCCTTCGTTGCGGCGGAGCGTGCTTGTCTACGCCACCCTTTGACGCAGAAAGGTCCCGGCGCCGCCACCGAACACGTGCTCGCCTACAAGATGCTCGCCGCGGCGAAAGGACCCGACGCGGCGATCGAATGGTTGCGGTCACGGACACCGGATGCCGCCGTTCTGCAACTGGTGGTGCAGATGTATCAGATGCGGCAGTACGCCGCTCTCTTTTCAGTAGCCAGTCCCAGGCCGGTGGCGGGGAAGAACATCGAACTACAGGTTTATCTCGCTGCGGCGCTGACGCAGTTGCGGGCTGCGCCGGATGATCCTCGGGTTGTGGCGTTGCGCCGCGAGGTCGCTGCCCAGCCGATTGATCCCAATTCGCTGCAGGGCATCACGCGCTACCTTCTGGGCATTAGCGACGAGAAGGCATTCATCGCCTGGGGACGATTGCCCAGCGGCCGCTATTCCGTCGAGTATTTCATCGGTCTCAAATCCGCGGCCGCAGGCGACTACGATCGGGCCCTGCGGGCGATCCTCGCTGCAACGTACGCCACGTACGGCTCGCCGCCGCAGGTTTGGGCGGACGGAATGTTGAGGACATGGGGCTGGGGCGATCAACACGGCACGTGGCCTGAAGTGGCGCGGCGCACAGCAAACGAGTGATCCGGTCGTATCGCGTGTGCCGTGGTTCCTGGGCTCCGCATAGCAGAAAGTTAGCTCCGCATAGCAGAAAGTTAGCTCCGCAGAGCAGAAAGTTTGCTCCGCATAGCAGAAAGTTAGCTTCGCATAGCAGAAAGTTAGCTTCGCATAGCAGGAAGTTTGCTCCGCATAGCAGGAAGTCAGCTCCGTAGAGCAAAGGGTTTGATCCGCAGAATCAACGAGTTAGCTTTGCAGAGCAGAAGAACTGCTCTCGAGAAACGTGCAGGTTGTTTTCCGATGAGTCAAAGAACTGCTCTCGCGGGAATAAACGGCTGTCGATCCGAGAAGCGCCTGAGCTGCCCATGCTGTCGCCAGGAAGCGTCGACGCCGACGGCGATTCCGGCTTAATCTTTCCCGAGGTGACTCTGAGACAACTACGCTGGCTGGCGATCGCCGCACCGATGGTTGTCGTGGCGCTGCTCGAGCTCGCGCGCGTGACGACGATCGGGGTGACGTCGATCGGCAGCCGAATCGTGCTCGACGGGTTGGTCGCCGCCGCGCTGGTGATCGTGAGCACCTACATGGTGCGCGCCGTCGGACGGATGCAGCATCGCCTGGAGCGGCACAACGAAGAGCTGCTGGCGCTGCACGGCGCGGGGCTCGACGTCACCGCCGAGCTTTCCCTCGACGTCGTCCTGAATAAGGTGGTCCAGCGGGCGCGGGCGCTGGTCGGGTCGCGGTATGGCGCGCTGTCGGTCGTCAACGCTGACGGCTCGATCCAGACCTTCATCACTGCAGGCGTCACACCCGAGGAACGCGCGCGCATCGGTCCGCCGCCGGTCGGTCATGGACTGCTCGGCGTCGTTCTCAATGAAGGCGAACGCCTGCGGTTGCCCGACATCGGTAAGGACCCGCGGTCGCACGGTTTCCCGCCGAACCATCCGGTGATGCATTCGCTGCTCGCCGTTCCAATCACCTGCAAGGGACCGTTCGTGGGGAACCTTTACCTCACCGAAAAGGAAGGGGGCGGAGAGTTCACGCCGGGCGACGAAGAGACGCTGGGACGCTTCGCCGTGCAGGCCGCCATCGCCATCGACAACGCCCACCTCCATCGCCAGGTCGCCGATCTCGCGGTGGCGCAAGAGCGATTGCGCATCGCCCACGAGATGCACGACGGCATCGCCCAGGTTCTCGGATATGTGAACACGAAGGTCCAGGCGGCGATCGAGTATTTGCGCCGGGAGAAGACGGAGGAAGGGCTGGAGCAACTGCGCGAGCTTGCCGCCGCCGCGCGTGAGGCCTACGGCGACGTCCGGGAGGCCATCGTCGATCTGCGCACGCTTCCGGGACCGGCGCGTGCCTTCGACGACGTGTTGCGCGAGTACGTCGACCGCTGGAAAGAGCAGGCCGGGGTCGACGCACGGCTGGTCATCGACGGAGACCTGGTCATGCCCAACGGAATCGAGCTGCAGCTCGTCCGGATCATTCAGGAATCGCTTACCAACGTCCGCAAACATGCGAAAGCGACGATGGCGGCGATCGAAGTCCGCCGTCAAAACGGCAAGCTGCTCATCACCGTGAGCGATAACGGCGCCGGCTTTACCCAGGCCGGTCTCAGCCGGAGCGTGTTCCCCCGATTCGGCCTCTCGACGATGCGCGAGCGCGCCGAATCGATCGGCGGCACCTTCTCCATCGAGAGCGCACCGGGCGGAGGGACTGTGGTGAATGTCGAGGTGCCGTTGCCGGGGTGAGGAGCGGCGGCCTTCGGCGTTGTCGGTTATCGGTTTTCGGTTGTCCAGTACCGCCTTCTGCGTTTTAGCCTCCCGACAACCGACAACCGACAACCGACAACCCGCGCAACGCGCCCAGCCGTCTGCCCTACACTACCCCCGTGCGCATTCTCATCGCCGATGATCACGCCCTCTTTCGGGATGGCCTTCGCAGTCTGCTGCAGTCGCAGGGGCATGAAGTCGTCGGTGAGGCGCCGAACGGGAAAGCGGCGGTCGAGCTGGCGACGAGGCTTCGTCCCGATCTCGTCCTGATGGACATCTCCATGCCCGAGCTCGACGGCGTTGCCGCGACGAAGGAGTTGACGGCGCACTTGCCCGACGTCAAGGTCGTCATCCTGACGGCATCGGAGCACAGCGAGACGCTCTTCGACGCCATCAAAGCGGGAGCGCAGGGCTATCTGCTCAAGAACCTCGAGGCCGAGGAGTTCTTTGCGCTGCTCGAGCGCGCCGGCCACGGCGAGCCGGCGCTGACACCGGCACTCGCGCGCAAGCTCCTGCAGGAGTTTGCGAAACCTGTTGCACACGAGAGCGCGTCCAACGTCCCGGACTCACTCACCGATCGCGAACGCGAAGTCCTCGAGCTGATGGTCGAAGGCGTCACCGCGAACCGCAAGATGGCCAAGCGCCTCGGCGTCAGCGAGAACACGGTGAAGTTCCACGTCCGCAACATCCTCGACAAGCTGAGGCTCAACAACCGCGCCCAGGCCGTCGGCTACGCCATGCGGCACAACATCGTCGACCGGGAAGGCGGAACGTAGGGTCTCGAAGGTTGCGCGGTCACCGGCAAGCTGGATTCACCGCGAGACCGCACAACTTCGAGACCGCGACTGTCAGCGCGTCTGCGGCGACGCCATCGTTACGCTTGCGGCGGTCTTGCCTTCCCTATTCATCTTCACCACAACGCGCGAACCGACGGCAAACTCGTTCTTCTTCGCCGCGTGGCCTTTGGCATCCAGCCAGCTCGTCTTCTCCGTTGTATCGATCGTGAGGTCCTTGCCATCCGAGGTCTCCATCATGAACTGCGTACCGGTGTGCAGCATCGTGACGGTGCCCATGTAGGTGTGGATGTGACCAGCGTGCGCGAAGACGTTTGCAACGGTAAACGTTACGGTAAGGAAGAGGAACAGCGAGATCATTTTCTTCATGGCATTAGTCCTTTCTAGGGGTGATGGTGTGAATGAGTGGCCGGCGGTGGAGCCTCGTTGCCGCCGGCGAGGAACGCGGCTTCGGACTGCATCTGCTGCCATTCGTCGGGTGTCTTCGGGTTGAGCTTCTCCATTTCCGCCAGCTCCTCGGGGGTGAGCTTTGGCAAGTGCCGGACCAAGTGGACGAGCTTCCAGTTGTCGGCGTCGTCATGGCCCGCGGGATCGCCCCACGCCGGCATACCGGTGAGCCGCACGCCGTTCTTGATGATCGAGAACAGCTCGCCATCGGTGAGCTCCTGGGTACGCGGCTGCCGCATGTCGGGTGTCTTCGGATAGAGGCCTCGTCCGATTTCGGTATTGCCGCTGCCGTCGTTGGCGTGGCATGTGGCGCAGTGGTCGGCCCAATGCGCGCGCGCCTCGGCAAGAACGCCGCTGCTGAGCGGAACCGGATTGCGAGCGTCGTGCATGAATGAAGGCGTGGCCAGGTGCCGCACCCCGCGAGCGATCGCGGTCTCGAGGAGCGTCGGCTCCGCGCGTGCGCTCAGCCCACGGCGAAGGATCAATGCGAGAGCGATGCCGATGACGAGGACCCCCGCGGCGATCATCGCCGCGAGCACTTTTCCGGTGGTGTGCCAGTGTTGCTGCGCCACGATCTCACCTCACATGTGCATCGAATGCATGTCCGCACCGATACCACGCAAACGGATGAATAGATAAAACGTGATTCCTCACAGAGTCGGACGATCGCGAACCCTTGCATGACGGCCGCCATTCCAAATTGAAGGCCGCGATTGACATCCGCACGCGAAGACATACACTCTCAGGTGCCGCCTACGCGTGGCGGCTTGCCGGCCTAATCCTCGGCGCCGAGGAACGGGGGAACCAATTGAGCGACGGCTTGCCACCGTCCGGGGTGAATCCAGCCAGAAGCTGGTAGGGCTTCCAGTCCGAATCCGACAGCTAACCTCGTAGGCAGCCGGAAGGCAGGCCTCAAACGCCGCGAAGCAATTCGCGGCGTTTGTCATTTTCTGACGCCTAAAAACTTCTGTTTTGAATTCACAGAAAGTTTGCTAAGCTACCGCAACATTCAGCACCGATGGATTCACGCGGATTCGAAAAACAGTACGCCTTTGAACGTCTGGTTGAATCCAGCAGCGTCCAGCGGTGTGCTCCGCTGGGCACAACTCATTGAATGCAAAAGGTTTGTCTGATTGCTGGCATTCGGCCAACGATCTGCACAAGGGTAGAAGCTGACAGGGTCTCAACGGACAGGATTCAACGAAAGGAGCCGAAATGCAACGATACTCATCCCTCGGGTTTCGAGCGGCCACGATCGCCGCGATGGTGCTTATCGCCTTACTTGCCGTAAGCGCATATGCACAGATTCAATCGGGAAACATCTACGGCAAGGCACAGGCCAAGGACGGATCAGCGCTTCCGGGCGTGACCGTAACTTTGACCGGCGTCGGCGCACCGCAGACGGTGGTTACCGACGCAGCGGGCAACTTCCGATTCCTCAATCTCTCGCCTGGGTCGTACGGACTCAAGGCGGAGCTGGCGGGATTCGGAACGTCGACCCGTACGGGCATCACCGTCAACCTCGGACGTAACGCCGACGTGACGATGACGCTCAATCCGTCGGCGGCGGAATCGATCGTCGTCACGGCTGAAGCGCCGCTGCTCGACGTTCGCAAGACCGGCACGGGCGCCGACATCTCCAAGGTCGAGCTCGAGAATGTGCCGTCGGCGCGCGACCCGTGGGTCATCCTCCAGCAGACCCCCGGCGTCACGATCGACCGCAACAACGTCGGCGGAAACGAGTCCGGCCAGCAGTCGGTCTACGCATCGAAGGGTACCCAGGGCACGCAGTCGACCTGGAACGTCGATGGTGTGAACATCACCGACTTCGCCGCGACCGGCTCCTCGCCGTCGTATTACGACTTCGACGCCTTCGAAGAAATGCAGATCACGACCGGCGGCACCGACCCGCGCATCATGACCCCGGGTGTGCAGCTCAACATGGTCACCAAGCGCGGAACGAATGACTTCAAGGGCTCGGCTCACGGATTCCATACCAGCCAGAGCTATCAGGCCACTCCGCAGATCCCGGCGGAAGCGACGAGCTACCTGGCCGCCATCAATCAGATCGACAAAATCAATGACGACGGCGGCGAAATCGGCGGCCCGATCATCAAGGACCGTCTCTGGTTCTGGGGCGCGTACGGGAAACAGGACATCAACATCCTGACGGCTACGCTCCTCAATCCCAAAGACCCGACTTCGCGGTTCCACGACACGACCCAGCTCAAGAACGAAAACCTGAAGGTCAACGCGCAGCCCACTGCCTCGAACAGCCTGACGCTGGTCGATCAGTACGGCGCGAAGATCAAATTCGGACGGAACGTCAGCACCACGCGTTTCCCGGAGACCAGCTGGAACCAGAACGACACGTACGCCAAGGGCACCGGCAGCCTCACCGATCCGACCCTCTGGAAGATCGAAGATACGCAGATCATCAATCAGAACCTCTACCTCACCGGTCTCTACTCGAAGGTGCAGGGCGGCTTTCAGCTCATCGCCGACAACGGCAAGGGCTGCGCGACTTTCGCGTGCGGCATCGACTCCCTTCCGGCCTTTCGCGACAAAACTGTCGGCGGCGACGGTGCATGGCACCGCTCCTTCTATTCGGTCACGAGCCTGCGCCCGCAGAAGCAGACCCGCCTGGACGGTTCCGCGTTCGTCAACACCGGGAAGTTCAGCCATGAGCTGAAGTTCGGTTACGGTTATCGCGTTGCGGACGTGACCTCGCGCACCGCGTGGCCGGGTGGTGAATATACCTATAACTACGGCACCGGCTTTGGCGATGGTCATGACACAGGCCTGGTGGCTTTCCCGCGCTTCCCGAGCCTTACCTACTCTTCCAAATCGACCGATATGTATGTCGGCGACACGATCATGCTCGGCAACCTTACGCTGCAAGGAGCTCTTCGCTACGACCAGCAGAAGGGCGTCGTCTCCGCCGGAACCGCCGCAGCCAATCCCGTCGTTCCTGAGCTTCTCCCGGCCGAGACGTTCTCAGGCGAGTCGGGTCTGAAGTTCAACAACATCTCTCCGCGTCTCGGTCTGACCTATGCGTTGGGTGCCGATCGCAAGACTCTGCTGCGAGCGTCGTACAGCCGGTACGTCAGTCAGTTGACCAGCAATGCCGTGAACCCGGTATCCCCCGGCGCGACGTCGTACATTTACTACTACTACAATGATCTGAACCACAACAACGCCGCGGAACGGAACGAGATCGACTTCGCCTACGGCAACATCGGCCACTCAGGATTTGACCCCACCCATCCGACCCTTTCGACGCAGTTCACGCGTTGGGCGAGCAATCTCAAGGCCCCGTACACCGACGAGATCATCCTCGGCGGCGAGCGCGAGCTGATGAGCGACTTCAGCGTCGGCATCAACGGCACGTATCGCAAACTCGATAACTTCATCAGCACCGTCGGCGAGCACACGCAGGGCGCGGGCGACTTCTACAGCCCGTCCGACTATGTTCTTCACGCACCCGTCACCGCCACGCTGCCGAACGGCTCGACGGTGTCACTCCCGTACTACCAGTTGAAGCCCGGCGTTTCGGTTCCCGTCTTCAGCGTCATTCGCAACACGCCGGACTACTACCAGACTTACAAGGGACTCGAGTTCACCGCGACCAAGCGGCTGTCGCATCGCTGGATGATGCGCGGGAACCTCACCCTGCAGGACTGGAAGCAGCACGTCGGTCCCGGCGCGATCGTCGATCCGACAGTTACGCGCACATGCGGCGTCTGCAACAATTCCGAGGTCATCTTCCAGAGCACCGGCAGCGGAGCGAAGGGCAACGTCTACATCAACTCGAAGTGGACTGCTGACCTGACTGGCACGTATCAGATCCCCGTCATCGAGACGTCGTTCGGATTCAACGTCAACTCCCGTCAGGGCTACTCACTGCCGTATGTGTTTCTCGTGAAAGGCGCTCCGGGCTCTGGTGAGGGCAACAAGTCCCTTCTGGCGCCGAGCGCCGTCGACACCTTCAGGGACCCCACGGTCACTGAAGTTGACCTGCGCATTGCCAAAGAGATTCGCTTCCAGAGGGTCGGCCTGACGCTCTCGCTCGATGGATTCAACATGTTGAACTCCAACACCATCCTGCAGCGCAACGTGGCACAGCTCAACTCGTCTGCCAGCAACGCGAATCCGTCTTCGACCAGCAACCGCATCGCAGAAGTTCTCTCGCCGCGTGTGTTCCGCCTCGGCGCGCGTCTGTCGTTCTAGTTCGATCTACAACGTCGTTTGCATCACAACCCGCTGGGGGCACCCCCAGCGGGTTTTTTTGTGGAGCGCTGACGTTCGGTTCTATATATTCTGGAACAGGGGTGCGATACGCTGCGTTTCGCACCCCGGGCTCACGGGCTCAACCCACTTGAAATCAGGAGAATCGATGCGCAAGCTCAGCGTCTTTACCTCGATCATGCTGTCGCTCTTTCTGGTCGTCACCGCCACGGCTCAGGTTCGCGGGAAGGGCCGGCTGCAGGGAACCGTCACCGACAAGACCACCGGCAAGCCGATTCAGGGCGCCACGGTGACCGTGGCAATCGCGTCAGGCAACACCCAGCCGATCGTCGTCAAGACCGATGCCCATGGTCATTGGTCGGCTCTCGGAATGGTCGGCGGCCAGTGGAACGTCGACATCGCCGCGGCCGGCTACCAGACCAGCCGCGGCACCGCGAACATCAGCGAAATGCAGCAGCAACCGATGATCCAGACGCAGCTCGCGCCGGAAGACAAAGAGGAAGCGGCGGCGGCGACGGTCGTCACCGCGGCGCCCGCCGTTCCGAAGGAAGCAATCGACGCGATCACCGAAGGCCAGAACCTGATGAGGATCAAGGCCGGCGACGTCGTCCCCACGCCGCAATCGGCCGGCGGAGCGGCCACCCACACGGTGACGGCCGATGAGGTGCACGAAAATGTCAAGCGTGCCGTCGCTGATTTCGAGAAGGCGCTTTCGATGGTCCCGGCAGATAAGCCGGAGACGAAACAGATGCACGACCAGCTCCTGCAGGTCATGGCCCAGGCGTACTACCGGGCCGGCGATCTGAAGAACGCCATCACATCGCTCGAGGCCGTGACGGCCGCCGATCCCTCCAACAACACGGCGGCGTTGCTCCTGGCAAACCTCTACCTCGAGAATGGACAGCTCGACGCCGGAAAGGCTCAGATCGAGAAGCTGCCGGCATCGGCGATCACCGATCCGACGACCTATCTCAACCTCGGCATCCTCTTCCTCAACAAGAAGAATCCCGCGGATGCGGTCACGTACTTCAGCAAGGCCATCGCCATGGACCCGAAGGGGGTCGACGCCTTCTACTATCGTGGTCTGGCAAACGCGCAATTGAACAAAACGGCCGACGCGCGTGCCGATTTCGAGCAGGTCGTCGCCATGGCGCCGGACGCGCCGGAGGCGAAAGACTCCCGGGCCATGCTCGCGGCGTTGCCGAAGAAGTAACCATCGACCCGACCCTGCATGAACGCAACCTGGTTACGGCGTTGTGCCTTTCTTTGCGCGGCCGGCCTGCTGGCCCTCGCGCTCGTCACGTCTTGCCGCCGGTCCATCGGCTCGCCGTCGAACACGACGCCGGTGATCCTGATCTCGATCGATACACTTCGGTCGGATCACCTGCCGGCGTACGGCTACAAGGGGATTACCACGCCGAACATCGACGCCTTGCGCGCCGACTCGATTCTCTACGAGCGCGCGTACAGCCACGTGCCGCTCACGCTCCCCTCGCACACATCGATTCTCACCGGCATGTTGCCGGCGGACCATGGCGTTCGGGATAACGTCGGCTACCATGTGGGCGATTCGATCCCGATGGTGCAGGAGCTGCTCAAGAAGAACGGCTATGCCACGGGAGCAGCGGTCTCGGCGTTCGTTCTGCGGCGCGAAACGCACCTTGCCCGCGGATTCGATTTCTACGATGACGCGGTGAAGGCGATGGCCGGTGAGAACCTGATCGGCCGCGTGCAGCGGGACGGCCGCGAAACGGAGAAGGCAGGGCAGAAGTGGATCGATGCGCAAGGAACCCGGCCGTTCTTCTTTTTCCTGCACCTCTACGATCCGCATACGCCGTATACGCCGCCGGAGCCGTACTTCAGCATGTATTCGAATCATTACGACGGCGAGATCGCCTACGTGGACTCGATCATCGGAACCCTGATCGCTGACCTCAAGAAGCGAGGCCTCTACGACAAGTCGCTCATCATCTTCCTCTCCGATCACGGCGAGGGACTCAGCGAGCACGGGGAGGAGGAACATGGGCTCCTTCTCTATCGTGAGGAGCTTCAGGTGCCGCTGATCGTGAAGCTTCCGGGGCAACGTAAAGCGGGGGCGACGGTGAAGACGCCGGTGCAGCTCGTCGACGTCTTTCCGACGATCCTGGAGCGGACGGCCACACCGGCTCCGGCGACAGGGCATCGCATCGGCCAGTCGCTGCTCTCGTTCCTGGACGGCGGTCCGGTGCGGTCGATCTACTCGGAGACCCTCTATCCGCGCTTCCATTTCGGCTGGAGCGATCTGCATTCGCTCATCGACGGCGACAACCACTACATCAGAAGTCCCCAACCGGAGCTGTTCGATCTGGCGTCCGATCCCGGTGAGAAGAAGAACGTGCTGCAGGACAACCGGCGGGCATACATCAAGCTGCGGGATGAGATCGAGCCGTTCGTAAAGAGCGCCGCGGCACCGGCGAATATCGATCCCGAGGAAGCGGCCAAGCTCGCTGCACTCGGATATGTCGGCTCGACGGTGGATACCTCCAAGAGCGGGCCGCTCCCCGATCCGAAAAGCATGATGGGAGCGTTCCACGATATCCGGGTCGCATACACGCTCTATCGGGACGGCAAGGAGCCTGAGGCACTTCAGCTCACCAATCAACTGCTGGCGAGCAATGGCCAGATCACCGATCTCTGGGATCTCAAGTCCAAGATCCTCTACAAGATGGGGCGCGAGCAGGACTCGATCGAGGCCGCCAAGGACGGACTGCGGCACGTCCCCACCGCCATCGCCCTGTTGTACGATGTCGCCAATCTCGCTCTGAAGATGGGCGATCTCGACACGGCCCAGAAGCATGCCGAGATCGCCGTGACGGTCGAGCCCGGTGAGGCGCACGAGATCCTTTCGAAGATCTGGATGCGCCGGAACGATCCGAAGCGTGCCGAGGCCGAAGCCAAGCTTGCGGTCGATACGGCCCACGATCCGACCGATTCTCTGATCATGCTTGGCGGTATCGAGAGAGCTCGCGGCAATATGCCGGCCGCTCTCGGTTATTACCAGCGTGCCTTGACCGCGAGCGAGAAGTCGTCCAAGCCCGCGCCGGGCCTGCACGCCGCGCTCGGAGACGTCCTGGCCCGGCTCGGTAGAAACGAGGAAGCAGAGCGCGAGTTCCGTCTGGAGATTGCCAAGAACCCGTCGTCCTCCGACGCCTACGCTTCGCTGGTCATGCTTCTCGCGGTCGAACATCGTCTCGATGAAGCCACAAAGCTGATCTTCGACGTCGTCAAGGCCGTCCCCCAGCCGCATACGTATACCGTCGTCGCCGAGACGTTGACGGCGATCGGTGACGATCGTGGCGCATTGTTCTGGGCCTTCCAGGGGCAGCAGAAATATCCGGGCGACCCCGAGTTGAAGCGCCTGCCGCAGCACGTCCGGGAGTCGGGGCCGCTGCTGCGCAAGCGGATGATGAATTGACGTCCGTGGGATCCGAGGAACAGCAGAAACCTTCCCGGCGGCGGATGCTCATCATCGCCGTCTTTGGGGCGATCGTCATCGCCGGCGTTTCCTGGTTGGTTTTTCGGCGGTTCCGCGGCGAGGGTCGCGCGCCGGCTCGCGACATCATCCTCGTCACGATCGACACCCTCCGCGCCGATTGCGTCGGATACGCCGGGAACACTCGCGTGCGGACGCCATTCCTCGACTCACTGGCCGGCCGCGGGCTGGAGTTCACGAACGCCCATGCGCACAACGTCATCACGCTGGCGTCGCACACCAACATCCTGACGGGCCTCTACCCGTTCCAGCACGGGGTTCGCGAGAACGCGGGATTCAAGCTCGATCCGAAGTACGAGACCGTCGCGGCCATGCTGCATCGCGGCGGCTATGTTTCCGGTGCATTCGTCGGCGCCTTTCCGCTCGATGCCCGCTTCGGTCTGAACCGCGGCTTCGACATGTACGACGACAACTACGGCAAAGGACAGTCGGGAGTCGATTTCGTCGAACCGGAGCGTCGCGCCGAGGCGGTCCTCGCCGCGGCCACGAAGTGGTGGAACGCCCACGAGGGAGAGAAGCGATTCATGTGGGTCCATCTCTACGACCCGCATGCCCCATACGCGCCGCCGGAACCGTTCCTTTCCTCCTTCCGCGACCATGAGTACCTCGGCGAGATTTCGTACGTCGACGATGCACTCTCCAAAGCCATCGGTCCGATCGTGGCCGCCGAACCGGACGCGCTGATCGTCGTCACTGCCGATCATGGTGAGGCGCTGGGCGATCACGGCGAAGCGACGCACGGTCTCTTCGCCTACGAGTCAACGCTGAAGGTTCCCTTACTCGTCGCCGGTCACGGAACCGGGCATCGGAAGGTGACCGAGTTCGTCCGCCATATCGACATCGTTCCGACGATCCTCGAGGCCGCTGGCCTGCCGAAACCGGCGGCTCTGCCGGGAGCGTCGCTTCTCCACGATGTGGGTGCGCGCGACAGCTACTTCGAGTCTCTCTCCGCGTCGCTCAATCGAGGCTGGGCCCCGCTGACAGGAATCATCCACGGCGGACTCAAATACATCGACCTGCCGCTGGCCGAGCTCTACGACCTTCCCCGCGATCCGCGTGAGTTGGAGAACCTGCGAGAGGAACGGCGCCGCGACGTCGAAACAGCACGCCGGCTGCTCGCGCCGATGCAGGTGCTCCCCTCCGCGCGCGCCGCGGTCTCATCCGAGGAGATCGCGCGGTTGCGCAGCCTGGGATATGTGTCCGGCAACGCCTCGCCGCGCGAGCACTACACGGAAGCGGACGATCCGAAGAACCTGATCGGACTCGATTCGAAGATGCACGCCGCGGTCGACGCATTCGAGCGCGGCAATCCGGTCCGGGCGCTTGCTCTTGCGCGCGAGGTCGTCGCCGCGAGAAGTGACATGGATGCGGGGCGTGAACTGCTCGCCTTCATGCTGCAGCAAAACGATCAGATTGCCGAGGCGATGGAACAGTTGAAGATCCTGGTCTCGAAGCCGAATGCCGCCGACTCCGACGTCGTGCATCTGGCTCTCTTGTTGAGCGAGACCGGGAATCCGAAGGGGGCGGTCGATCTCCTCGATCCGCGCGCCGGCAGCAACGATCCCGATCTGCTCAACGCCCTCGGGGTGGCTCTCTCCGACTCTGGACGCGAGGCGGAGGCACGAAGCCAGTTTGAGCGCGTGCTGGCGATCGACGCGAACGACGCCCCAGCCCTGCAGAACCTCGGCATCCTCGCTCTCAAGGGAGGCAATGTGAGCGCTGCCGAGAGCAGGCTCACTCGTGCGCTGGAGCTCAATCCGAAATTGCCGCTGGCGTGGAACACGCTCGGGGTGATCTACGCGCAGAAGGGCGACTTCGAGCATGCCGTCGACTCGTGGAAACGCGCCGTTGCATGCGATCCGCGTCAGTACGACGCGCTGCTCAACATCGGGATCGTGGCCTCGAAAGCGGGGAACGCGGCCGAAGCGCGCGCCGCCCTGGAGCGCTTCGTCAGAACGGCGCCGAAGTCGCATTACGCCGCCGACATCGCCGAGGCGCAGCGAACCCTTGCCCAACTGCACTGACGAGGATATGTCCGCTCTCCTCTATACTTTTGACCGATTGTCCACCGACGACTTGGCCGCGTTCGAATCCCGCATCGGATATCCCTTCCTGCAGCGGGAGATCCTGACACGCGCGCTCACGCACAAGTCGTATTCGCACGAGGCGAAGAACGACGCCCTGCGGGACAACGAGACCTTCGAATTCCTCGGCGACTCCGTTCTCGGCTTCGTTATCGGCGACCTCCTTTTTCGGCGTTTTCCGGAGCTCGACGAAGGAGCGCTCTCGAAGATGAAGGCGTATCTCGTCAGCGCCACCAGCCTTGCCGAGAAAGCGCGCGCCTACGGCATGGGAGACGTCCTTTTCCTCGGCGTCGGCGAAGAGAAGTCAGGCGGCCGGAAGAAAGACTCGCTGCTGGCCAATCTCTTCGAGGCCATGCTGGCGGCGGTCTACCTCGACGGCGGCATCGAGCCGGTGCGAGGCCTCATCGAGCGGATGTTCACGCCCGATCTCGAGGCCATCGACGAGCAGAACCTCCTCTTCCAGGACTACAAGACCGCGTTGCAGGAAATGGCGCAGGGGAGCGGTATGCCGCTGCCTGAGTACAGCGTCGTCGGCGAAGTGGGGCCCGATCACGACAAGCGGTTCATCGTCGAAGTGAAAGTCGGCAACCTGGCCACGCGCGGCGAGGGATCGTCGAAAAAAGAGGCGCAGCAGCAGGCGGCCAAGCATGCATTGCGCGAATCGTCGCCGGGCGCATAGGGCCGTCGTTGCGGTGCTGATCCTCGCGGTCAGCCTGACCACGGCGCACTCGCAGACGGCGCGTGATGCCGACCTTACCCGCATCCGTGCCGAGATCGGCCGTCTTCGGAAACGTCTCGACGACGTCCGGACTCAGACGCGCGGTGCCGAGCATGATCTGGAGGAAGCGGACCTCGAGCTCGGCATCCGTACGAATGAGCTGCAGCTTGCCATCGACATGCAGTCGCAACTCGAGCAGCAGCGTCACGACCTCGAGTCGCAGATCGCGGCCATCGCCTCGAACGTCGCCAGGGAGAAGGCGTTCCTGCGCAAACGGCTGGCTGTCCTTTATCGCCTGGGCGGGCTGAGCTACCTTCGTCTGCTGCTGTCGATCGACGATCAGCGGGATCCCGTGCAGGCGGTGTCGATGCTCGGGTTTCTCGTCTCCCGCGATGCGCGCGCGGTCGCGCGTTTCCAGTCCGCCGGCGAGCAACTGCGAGCCCGCCATGCCGACCTCGCCGATCGCCAGCAGCGGCTGGCCGGCGTGCGGCGCATCGTAGACCAGCGCCAGAAGGAGATGGCCTCGGCGCGTGCGAAGAAGGAGAGGATGCTGGCCTCGCTGCGCAGCGAGGGGAGCCAGTCGGAGCAGAAACTGGCCGAGCTCGAGGAGAAGGCGAAGCGGCTCGAGCACCTTCTCGACGTGCTGTCGCGTCAGAATGGCACGGCCGCGGTGGCGGCAATCGACATCCGCACGGTGCAGGGCGCGCTGGCGTGGCCGGTCCAGGGGAAAATCATCGAGCACTTCGGAAAGCAAACGAACGCAAAATTTTCGACCGTGACCTTTAATAACGGCCTGAAGATCGCCGCGGCGCCCGGTGCTGAAGTACGCTCTGTCTTTGCGGGAACAGTTCTATTTTCGCAGTGGTTCAAGGGATACGGCAATCTGGTGATACTCGATCACGGCAACCGCGTTTTCTCACTCTACGGCAACCTGAAGTCGCCGGCCGTCGCGGTCGGAGACCGCGTCAACGCTGGACAGACGATTGCAGGGGTCGGCGAGTCGGAGGCAGCGCATTCCGGCTACCTCTACTTCGAGATCCGGCAGGACAACAAGCCTGAAGATCCGCAGAAATGGCTGCGGTAGCGAGCACAACGAGCATAGCGAGCACAGCGAAATGACCAAAAAGAAAATCGTCTTCCTCTCCGTTTCGGTAGCGCTTCTCCTCTCGCTTCTCGGTGGCGCGCTGTTCGGACAGGCCACGCAGAAGAACAACGTCTACCGCTACCTCAGCATCTTCACCGAGGTCTTCGACCTGGTGAGGAACAACTACGTGGAACAGGTGCCGGCCGACCAGTTGATGGACGGCGCCTTCTCCGGTGTCACCGACGCCATCGACGAGTTCAGCTACTACGTGCCGCCGGCGCAGATGGCGGCGTACAAGAGTTTCAGCGACGTCGAAGACAACGGCGTCGGCCTCATCGTCACCAAGCGCTTCGGATACGCCTACGTCATCGCCTCCGTGCCGGGATCGCCCGCCGCGAAGTCGGGCATCGAGCGCGGCGACTTCATCGAGAAGATCGACGGACAGCCGACGCAGAAAATGGCCGTCTGGCAGGTCCGCAATCTCCTCCGCGGCGCCAAGCCGGTGCATCTGCAGGTTCTCCGCGGCGGCCAGACCAAGCGCGACGAGTTCACCCTGCAGCAGGCTGCCTTTCACCCGCTGCCCATCACCACGGAACAGTACGGCGGCGTTTCCTACGTGAAGATCCCCTACTTCGAGAAGGGGACCGCCGCGCAACTGGCGACGACTCTGGAGACCATCCGCAAGGCCGGCAGCCGGAAGCTGATCATCGACCTCCGGGGCAATGCCGGCGGAGACGTGGAAGAAGCGATCACCTCGGCCGACGAGCTCCTGACGAGCGGTCTCATCACCTCGCTCGCGGGACGCAACATCGATCCGAAGAAGTGGCAGGCCGACCGCAACACCGCCTACGACGGCGACCTCGAAGTCCTCACCGACGGCTCGACCGCTTCCGGCGCCGAGATTTTCGCCGCCGCCATTCACGGCAACCAGCGCGGCAAAGTGGTCGGCGTGACGACGTACGGCAAGTCGATCGTGCAGCGTTTCGTGACCCTTCCCAGCGGCGGCGGCGTCTACATGACCGTCGCCCACTACACCACGCCGGACATGAAAGCGATCAAAGCCGGCGGCATCCGCCCGGACGTGATCGTGGACCTCACCGCCCTCGCGTTACGCGATGAGTCGAGCACGCCCGCGACGAAAGGCGCGGTGGCCAAACCGAAGGACGACTTGATCCTCCAGAAGGCGCTGCAGCTCTTCACCGAGCCCGCGGCAGCGAAGAAGGCGGCGTAGGGGCCAAGCCCGACAAGCGTAGCGCTGGCCGGCCGGACCGCCGCCGGCTCGGCGGCGATCCGCGCTTCAACGCCGGTCCTCGTGACGGAGCGTTGTTTCCCACTCAGCCAGACCTGCTTCTGTCAGAGTGTCTTCATCGGAAATGACCTTCGATAAACGTGCGAGATCCCAACGCAAAGGATCCGGTCGGCGCACGACAACGATTCCTACCCGTTCGCCCGGGCGCAATGGCAGACGGCGCATCGGACGGAGTACACCATCATTGAACTCCGCTTCGATCACTTCCATGCGGTCAACGGTAACACGACGCCCTGAGGTTGGTGCGGAACAAGGAACAACAAATCAGCGTCACGTAGCGGTGGACAGCCGGCGCCTCGAGTTGGAGCACAAGGATACACGCATCGCACACATGCGGCAACCATACGTCAACTTGCTGCTTGTAAGGGACTGGCGGCCACTTCTGTCCGTCAAGGCGCCCTGACCGCGCGGCGCCGCGGAGAAGCGCCGCACCAGCCTTCGAGCATTGATCGAGCGTTATCGTATTCGGACACGTCGTTCCGCAGACGATAACTCCACAAAAGCAGACCTTGATAGCCGCCGGCGGCTGCGCCCAGCAAATAATCGAGGGTCGAGTAGCGGCTGTTCGCCGTCGGAACCTCGCCTGCGATTGCAGGTTTATCGAGCGCGAGCTGTGAATACGGCAGCCAGGGAAAAGGTTCCTCGGAAGAGAAGTGTTCGTACCAGTGAAATTGATATAGATCCAGCCCCAACCCGCGCCAATTTTGCACCCACATTCTGCGCGCGCTGCCGACGGTAACCTTTTGTCTCGCGCACGAATGGATCGTTTGGGCACAGAGCCGGACGAACTCCTGCATCTCCGCCAACGCGACCGGGTCCGTAGTCTGAAAACCCGTTGGAACTTCCTTCGTCGCCCACTCAGGCTCGTTGATCACCTCCCAAGCCATGATCTGTGAGTTGTCACAGTACTTCTCTACAAACGGCTTGAGCGCGTTGTCCAAGAACGCCTGCCTCCGATCCGAGCTTCGAACGATGCTCGATCGTCCACCAAGTTGAACGCCATTCTCAAACGTCGCCAGATTGAACCAGCTAAAGTCGAGCAAGACGGGAATCACCATGAGATTGCTCTGTTTGGCGGCACCCAACAAAGCATCGAAATCCGGAAAGAAGTACTCATCGAGGCCCGTTACCTGGTCATCGAAAGCAAACTCGGGTGCGGCTCGTCCGTCCGCAAACACAAAGACTCTGACTGCATTCGCCGGGCACTTCCCCAGCGCCTGCCGCAAAGCTATGAAGTCGTTTTCGACTTCCAGCCTTTCGAAATCGAATCCGATGGCCGGAGCTGTGTTCAGCACGTAATCATCAAGAAAGATCTCTCCAGCAAACGTCGCGTTCGACCGATCGTTTATGGATATCTTGAGACCGACAGCGACGACTTTGGTTTGATCATACTGAGGATCGACATAACCTGTCGGACCCGACGCATCGGCGGTGAACTGCACCCACCTTCCCTCTTGATCGGGCCGGATGTTCTGATACGGAGTGTACAGCGAGTAGAAGCCCTCGCTTTTGAAGAAGAATTGCACGCCATTGGGCGCGCTCGGGTTGCCGGAACTTCCGCTGGGGAGGAACAGCCAGCAACTCACCCTGGCGTTCGTGAGATTGACCGGGACTGAGACTCCAGGCGGGGTGTGGCTCCTGAGATCGATATACACCTCTCCCTTGGCTTTGTTGGGATGCTGACCGATCAGATCCGCCGTAAGGCTTAGCGATCCCGTTCCCGAGTGGGCTTTTGACTTGGAGAATCGCGTGTCGGTGATTCCCTGACTGTCAACGTAAGTCTGGTAGCTCCAACCCCCTGTGATGAGACCATCGTGTCCCCACAGGTTTTTACCGAAGTCATGACCATACGTGATCCAGGGATAGTTAACTCCTACGATGAAGGGTCCCGTCGACTCCGCCCTCAAGGATGGGCCGCAAGGTAGTGCGAGTAGCAGGCTCGCGATGAGGCTCGCGATGAGCCGAGCCGGCCTGAAGGTCTTTCCTGCGATCCGTGACATCGCTGCTCCTTTAGGGACGGAAAGACATTATAACACAAACGTAGGGGCGGCGCGCGTCGAGCCGCCGCCACGCGAGGAACGGAGCGGGTACTGGAAACACCGGAAGCTCCGGTCAGGGACGAGCTTGTGCCGACCGGGTCCGGCCATGTGCCCATTCTGAAAACGCGCGGAGGAGAGCGCTCGCAATGAGGGTGCCGGTTGGCGGGTCAGGGAGTCTTCGCATCATCACGTTTCCTCCGTCTTCCGTCCAGAAGACGGTGATGTCGCGAGAGTCTTCGTCGGGAGCGTGACCGAGAGAGATCGCCGGACCATAACCAGCGACATGGTTTGCGACCGTCACGGCCGGCAGGACAAGGCGGCTATCGAATTCGGCAATCTGAACCTCCCCGTCCCTGGAATGGATCCAGCTGGCGACGAATCGATCTCCGTTGGCGATCAACCTGAGGCCAGGGGATGGGACAGCCACGGGCTCGGTCGTGAGGGGCCGGGTGGTTGGGTGGTCGGGTTGCGCTGGATCCACCATGATCGCCAGGACGGCACTCTGATTGAACGGAGTAGCCACGATGGCGAGCTGCTTATTCGTACCGATCGCCGCGGCAACGGACGCCCAGCCACTGGCATGGAAGGCCAGGCGCGGTGTTGTAATCTCGCCATTTCGTATGACGCGCAGGACGATCGAAGAGTGGACCGTATCCGAGGAACCAGTCTCGATGGTGATCAGGGCGACGGCGTCTGGTCCCAGGCGAACAGCCTGACCGCGCTCCGCGCCCCCGAGAGTGGACCCTCGATCGAACCGGCCGAGCGTTTCCTGAATCCCGGACGGCGTCACCACCCTGGCGACCATGGTGCGCTCATCTTTCTCCATCGACAGCAGTACACCGCCCGGGTCGTCCTGCTCGAACGGCAACCATTCGGTCGGATAGAGCGCGGGATCGTTTGTGACCACGAATGAAGGTGAGCCGGGAGCATCAGAGCTGACGAATTGAACGCCGTTGCCGCTGCAGCGGCTGTACCGCCATCGAGCGCCCCGCACGATCAGCGCTTCTCCTACGCAGGCGGTATCTTGCGTCGGAAGGACCAGCGGATGCTCGTTCCCATCTGCATCGATGCGAACGAGCACCCGCGGTTGCCAACTGTCAGGCTTCCCGCTGACGAGGATGAGCTCATTCTCCCCGACCATGCCGGCGTGACGGACCTGATCATGTCTCGCCACACGCACCGCATTCATCTTCTGAGGATGCCAGTCCGCGCAACTCGCGAGCTCCGCCAGCAGGCCGAGTACGAAGAGCCAGACTCTATTTTTCAGCCAACGCCTCCGATGGGGTGACGTAGGCTGCCGCCGGACCTTTCATTTGACGCCTCGACGACGATCTTTGAGTGAACTACGTCGGTACCCAACGGAAGCGAGAGCTGCCGCGATGAACAGGAACTTTGGCGAGGACATATAGACGACAGTAGGTGGGGAAGACGGTCCTGTCAACTTCGACCTAACTCCATAAAAGCTGACGCCGCCGCCGCTACGCAAGCGGCTGCGCGGTCACCGGAAACATCTGCTGCACCGCGTCGCTCTGCGCGGCGTCGAGTGGCAGCTCCACCGTGAATCGGGCGCCGTGGCCGGGGCCGTCGCTTTCAACGGTGGCGTTGCCGCCATGCAGTTCGGCCAGGTGGCGGACGATGGCCAGACCGAGGCCCAGGCCGCCGTGGGCTCGGGCACTGCTGCCGTCCGCCTGCCGGAAGCGCTCGAAGACGTGCGGCAGGAACGCAGGATCGATCCCGGGACCGTCATCGCTGACCACGATCCGCGCGGCGTTTTCGCCGCGCCTGAGCTGTGCCGAGATGTGTCCGCCGCGCGGGACGAACTTGATGGCGTTCGAGAGGAGATTCCAGACCACTTGCTGCAGGCGGTTGGCGTCGCCCTGGACGGGTGGGGTGAAATCGAGAGCCACGTCGATGGCAATCTGCTTCGCCGTCGCCGCCGGGCGCAGGGTCTCGATGGCGTTCCTGATCACGGCCCCGAGATCGACCGGTCCGATCTCCAGCCGGAACTTGCCGCTGATGATGCTGGAAACGTCGAGGATGTCTTCGATCAGCCGCGCCTGCGCCTTGGTCGACCGATCGATCGAATCCAATGCCAGTTGCATCGTCTCCTCGTCCAGCGAGCCGATGGTGAGCATGCGCACCCATCCGAGCGTTGCCGTCATCGGCGTCCGCAGCTCGTGGGATACCGTGGCCAGGAACTCGTCCTTGGCCCGATTGGCCTCGATGGCCGCCGTGTGAAGCTGCGCGTTCTCGAGGGCCAGCGCCACGCGGCGCGCGAAGAGCTGCGCGAGCTCGAGATCGGCGGTGTCGTAGCGGTTCTTCCGGCGTGAGCTGACCGTGATCGCGCCGATCGTTCCACCGCGCGCGATCAGCGGTACGGTCATGTACGACTGCGTCCCGAGGCGGCGAAGGACGTCGCGGTAGGACTCATCGCTTCCCCGCTTCGCAATCTCCTCCGGCGGAAGCTCATGCACTACCTCCGGCTTGCTGGTCCGGATCGAGGCAGGAGGCCCGTAGGGAAGGTCCGCGCGCGGATCGTAGGTCTTCAGCAGACGGACGGCATCCTGCATCGAGGGATCGACATGTTTGACCGCCGCCCGCCGGATCGTGGAACCTTCGATGACGTCGATGACGCACAGCTCGCCCAGGACCGGCAGCGCCGCCTCGGCCGCGGTTTCCAGCGTCGTGCGCGCATCGAGCGACGATGTCACCAGTTCACTGACGCGCGCCAGGAACCGCAGCGACTCCTCGGCACGCCGGCGCGCGGTCATGTCCAGCGTCACCCCGCGCATTCCGACCGGTTTGCCGCCGGCATCCTTGACCACCATGGCATGCGATTCCACCCAGACGGCGCGGCTGTCTTTCGTGAGCCAGCGGAAGGAGTTGGTTCGGAAGCCGCCGGCGGCGAAGTGCTCCTGGGCATGTCTGGCCGCCTCCTCACGATCGTCCGGATGGACGATCGTGAGCCAGAAGTTCGGCGTGGCCAGCCACTCCTCCACCGAGTAGCCGAGCATCCGCGTCACGTGCTCGCTCACATAGTCGATCCGTTGCGAGTCCTTGTCAGGATTGCCGTGCGCTTCCCAGACCACGCCCGGGACGCTGGAGACGATGCCGACCAGGCGGCGGCGCTCCGCCTCGATGCGATCGGCCATCTCGTGGAGATCCCGGCCTCGTGCGTCGCGCAACCGTGCGGTCTCGGCACGATGGGCGGCGATGATCCAGGACAGAAGGATCATGAAGGCATCGATGACCGTGAGCTGAACCGTGTTGGTCGACGCGAATCGCCGGGCGTAGGAGGGAAGGTCGAAGAGATACTCCACTGCCGCCGAGGAGAGCGCGACCGAGAGAAGTGCGGGACCGAAACCGCCGTAGGTGGCGCTGACGACGATCGCACCGATCAGCAGGAAATAGCGCCCGCCGCCGAGGAACGGCGCCAGCCAGATCTGCAGGAAGGTGGCGATCGCGGTCACGGCGAGCGCGATGGCGTAGCGGCGCGCCAGCGAGGCATAAACGGATGGGGGGACGATGCGTTTCACGGGTGTGCTGTCGTCCGCCGCGTGCGGGTCTCGTGCCGAGTCCGGGTCAGGGGCTTTCTTGCGTCCGTTGATAGCACTCGCGACGTGGCGTGTTGCTGAGAACGCAAAGGACTACGGAAGACGCCAGCGCTCCGCCCGCAATCTGCTTGAAGCGATCGTCAAAACGAAGCAAGTGATCGACGAAATGAAGCAAGCGATCGTCGAAGTGAAGCAAGCGATCGACGAAATGAAGCGCGCCAGGGTCAAAACGAAGCGCGCGAGGGTCAAAACGAAGCACGCGAGGGTCAAAACGAAGCGCGCGAGGGTGAAAACGAAGCACGCGAGGGTGAAAACGAAGCACGCGAGGGTGAAAACGAAGCACGCGAGGGTGAAAATGAAGCGCGCGAGGGTGAAAACGAAGCACGCGAGGGTGAAAACGAAGCGCGCGAGGGTGAAAACGAAGCGCGCGAGGGTGAAAACGAAGCGCGCGAGGGTGAAAACGAAGCACGCGAGGGTGAAAACGAAGCGCGCGAGGGTCGAAATGAAGCTCGCGAGGGCCGAATGCGTCGTGGGGGGGCAGGCGGACGCGCGACTTCAGCCCCGAAAAGACTCAGAACCGCGGAAGCAGTTCCACCAGTGCCCTGGCCAGCGATTCGTAGTCTCCGATCGTGTTGTAGAGCTGCGCAGAAACGCGGAGGACGCGCTTCGGCTGGTGCGGCCACGGCACGATCGGCACTTCGATCTGGCGCTCGAACAGCAACGCGTCCTGCAGGGGATCGCCGAACAGCGTTGGTACATATGGCGGGCCGTCGGGGAGCGGTATCGCCGCCATCGACCCGAGCATCTCGTCCGGCGCAGGTTTGCCGATCCCGAGCTGTTCGCACAGCAGGTCGCGCGCACGCAAGGCCAGCTCGTGATTGCGCCGCATCACCTCCGGCCATCCACCATCGGCCAGTGAGGCCATGAATCGAAGGGCGGTGGGGACGCAGAGACATGCCGTCGGATCGAACGTGCCCGGCCAGTCGAACTCGAGATGGAACCGGCTGCGGTCGGTGCGCGTGGCATTGGCGCCGTGGCTGATCACGACGGGATGGATCCCGCGACGCCGGTTTGCGCGAACATAGAGGAAGGCGGCTCCTTTCGGAGCGCAGACCCACTTGTGAAGATTGCCGGTGTAGTACGCGGCCCCGAGCTGGTCGAGATGCAGCGGAAACATGCCGGGGGCATGGGCCCCGTCGACCAGTGTGTCGATGCCTCGCTTGTTCAGCGCATCGATCAGCCCCGCGATCGGGAAAATCAATCCTGTCTGACTGGTGACGTGATCGATGAGAAGGAGGCGGGTGCGTTCGGTGACGCGCTCCATGACCCGGTCGATGACCTCATCGGGCGATTGGATCGGAAACGGCACCTCGACCGGCACGACCTTCGCGCCCTCGAGGCCGGCGACGTATTCGAGCGCATTGCGTGAGGCGTTGTACTCGTGCGAGGTGACGAGAAGCTCGTCATGTTTGTCGAGATCCAGCGAACGGAGCACCGCGTTCACGCCTGTCGTGGCATTCGGAACGAAGGCGATCGACTCCGTGTCCGCTCCCACGAACTCCGCCAGCCCGGTGCGGGCGTCGTCGAGGAGCGGCTCGAGCTCGCGGACCATGAACCGCACCGGCTCGCGCTCCATTTGCGTGCGAAGCTCGTCCTGTTTCGCCAGCACCACCTTCGGGGCCGCGCCGAAGGAGCCGTGATTGAGGTAGGTGATGGCGGGGTCGAGGAGCCAGTGCTCTTTCATTGCGGCAGCGAGCTTATCAGCCGCGTGATTCCTTCCTCGAATATGCGCGGCTCCGTGAGCAGCGACACGACCATATGTCCCTCGCTCTCGAAATCGAAAAAGTAGCCCGGATGGATGACGACGCCGTGTTCCTCGATCAGGCGTAACGCCAGTGCCTCATCCGAATCGATGCGCGGCACGCGGATGACGGCCGACCAGCCTCCCTCGACCGGGAGCACGCGTGCGGCGGGACATTTCTCCACCATCGCGCGAAGAGTTGCCAGATTCTGCGAGGTCCGGTCCTGAATGGCTCCGCGGATACGCGGCGCGATGGCGAGCAGCTCCGGCAGCGCCGCCTGTACCGGCGCGCTCACGGAGAGGAAGTTGTCGGCGATCATCTCCAGTGCCTGGATGGCCTCGTGTTTTCCGGGACCGCTCACCTGCATCCATCCCAGCTTGTAGTGCGGGAGGCCGGCGGACTTCGATAACCCTCCCAGCGCGAAGCTGAGCACGTCATTGCGAACGAAAGAAGGGGATCGATCGGCGAAGGTGAAGGGATGGAAAACCTCGTCGGAGATGACCGGTAAGCCGAAGCGTGCGATCTCCTCCTGTTCCGCCTGAGAGACGTACGAACCTGTGGGGTTGTTGGGGTTGATGACCACCACGGCTCGCGTCCGCCCGGTGATCGCTGTCTCGATGCGTGATGGATTGATCTCCCATCGACGATGAAACTCCAACGGGAAGTAGTGCAAGTCGATCAGCTCCAGGGCGGCCAGATGTTCCAGCAATGGATACGATGGCCGCGCCGTGAGCACCGCGTCGCCCGGATCGCAGAGTAGCTTGAAGAGGAACGAATACGCTTCACTCGTCGATGCCGTAATGACGACGTCCGCCGCATCGCAAGCCAGCGCGTGCGCCACAGCCTCCCGCGCGGACGCGAGCCCGAGTGGCTGCGGGTCATACGGCGCGCGTGCCGCGCGGGCCATGACCTCCGAAATCTCATCGAGCGGATAGGCGATTCCAGCCGTTGTCGGATTCGAGCTCGTCAGATCGAGCAACGTTCCGCGATACGCCAGCCGCGCTACCGTGAGGCGATTGGTGGTGGCGTTCCAGTGTGCGCGGTTGGAGAACATGCGGATGGGGTCTCGCGGTGTCAGGCTATCAGCAAGGAATGAGATCGGAAGCCTGCCAAGCTCCGGCACAGACAAGAGTGTCTGAGCCACATTCGACCCCGCAAGACTCCACCCTTCTGCCAATACCGACAGCCAATGTGGCACAGACACTCTTGTCTGTACCCCGGCCGGAGCCGCCTCCGCTACGGGCTTGCGATCTCGAATCGCTCGAGAGGCCAGCGCAGACAGAGTGACTGTGCGCGGCTACGACCGGCAGCTCGTTCGCGCCTCGGCCATGGCCTTCTCCAGATCGCCGCGCGCGGCGCTGTGCGACTGCGGTACCGCGTCGATTGCCGCGCGGAAGGTCGTCAGTGCTTCGTTGCACGAGCCTTTCGCCGCGAGCACGCGAGCAAGCGTGTCGAGCACGATGTAGGGATCGGGACCGTTCTGCGCGACGGCCTTTCGCGCAAACGACTCCGCTTCGTCGTAACGTTTCGATTCGTAAAGAAGCCAGGCCAGGTTGTTGAGGGCATCGCGCGATGTCGCATCGACCGTGAGTGCTTTGCGAAACGCCTCCTCAGCCTCGGTGCGGTTACCGAGCTGCATCTCGGCGTTGCCGAGGTTTGTCCAGGCCAGGAGAGAATCAGGATGCTGGACGAGGATCGCGCGATAGGCGCGCGCGGCATCCGCGTACTTTCCCTCATCTTCGAGCGCCACGGCCGCGCGGAGGGCGGCGGAATCATTGCCGGGATGGATCAGGATCGCCGCATGGCCGCCGCCTGCCCACGCTTTTTCGAGACGGTCGAACGACGTCCAACGCCCTTTGCCGTCGCCGAACTGCGTGCGAATCAGTCCGGAGGCCGTGTCGATGCCGTCGGCCACGATGTAGTGGAAAAAGTCGTAGTGATGTCCGGGCGAATCGACGACTTGCAGCATCAGGATCACCGGCCGTCCCTGCTGCAACTCCTGTTCGATGATGGCCGGCGTTCCGGTGACGAGTTGCGCGTCGAAGCCTGCCTTGCGCGCCGCCAGCAGCATGTCGATCGTCAGCACGCCGCCGCGCGTCTTCGGCAATATCGCATCCCACGATTGCATCGTCGTGGCGTCACCGTAGTGCTGCAGCACGGTGGACAGCGAGCCGGCGCCGCACGATTCGATGCCCCAGTGTTGTGCCGGGACGTTCGGGATGACGGTCGCGGTGGGGGAGGCGTGCTGGGTTTTGGGGGTGATGGCGATGCAGGAGGTGAGGAGAACAACGAAAAAAAGCAATGTTGAATGTTGAATGACCACGGGAGTCGGGAGTCGGGTGTCGGGTGTCGGAGAGAATACGACATCTCCGACTCCCGACCCCCGACTCCCGACCCCCGTCGGCAGACATTCAACATTCAACATTCGCTTCTCCTTAGGAAAAACGCGGGCGAGCCAGACAGCGGCTCGCCCGGTTCGTACGGCGGTCTTCGAGTGACTACCCGAGGGCGATGACGAGGATCAGAGCGGCCAGGGCGCCGATACCGATGTAGATCCATTCCTGGCGCGTCAGGCCGGCGGCCTGCACCTGGTCGATGTTCTGCGCGAGCTGATGGAGGTCCTGCGGCGAGAGCTGGGCCAGGCGCTGATCGACCTGCTCCTTGGTAAAGCCGCGGTCCGTCAGAACTTTGGCGACCTGCTCGTTTGCGGCAACGTCGCGCACGAGAGCCAGATCGGCGGCGCGCTGGTCGATGCTCTGATCGGCCGCTGTCTTCGACGGAACCGGACCGGCGAACGACGGAAGGGCCGCAAAGGCGAGGACAAGGAAGAAAACAACGAATTGGGACGAACGCTTGGACACGACAAATACCTCCATGTTGTGTGAAGTGGTGCTCACCACCTCACCGTTTCAGTTAACTCCGGCGATCATGGCCCCACGGCCAGGCAACCGGCATCCGGGGAGCGGACGGAGCAAGACGGGTGCCGGGTTTGGACAGCGGCTACGTCGCGTTGTCGGTTGTCGGTTATCCGTTGTCAATGTGTTGCTCGTCATTGTCGTCGCTCTCGACTGCCCTCCGCGGACAACCGAGAACCGACAACCGACAACGCGGCGTAGCCGCAGTAAATCGGCTACGATCCCTCCGATGATCCGCTTCGAAGACATCCTCGACAAGGTCGAAAGCTACAAGCCCGACTTCGATGAGGAGCTCCTCGACCGCGCTTTTGTCTTCTCGGCGCGCGAGCATCGCGGACAGGTGCGCAGCTCGGGCGAGCCGTATCTCGTGCATCCCCTCAACGTCGCCTACATCCTGGCCGAGATGCGGCTCGATGAAACCTCCATCGCCGTCGGGCTGCTTCACGACGTGCTCGAGGACACGCTGACGACGAAAGAGACGCTGCAGGAGATCTTCGGCGACGACGTGGCCGAACTGGTCGACGGTGTCACGAAGATCTCCCGCTACGCCTACGTCTCGCGGGAAGAGCAGCAGGCCGAGACCTTCCGCAAGATGTTGCTGGCGATGGTGAGCGACCTGCGCGTCGTCCTGGTCAAGCTCGCCGACCGTCTCCACAACATGCGCACGCTCCAGTTTCTCCCCGAGGAGCGGAGGCTGGCCATCGCCAAAGAGACGATGGAGATCTATGCGCCGATCGCCAACCGCCTCGGCATGGGCCGCATCAAGAGCGAGCTCGAAGACCTCGCCTTCCGCCACATGCACCCGCGCGAATTCGAGGACCTGCAGCGCGCCGTCAACGAGAAGCTGGCCATATCCGGCGAGATCGTCGATCGCATCAAGGGAACGCTGACGGCCAAGCTTCAGGAGAACGACCTCAACGGCGACGTCTTCGGCCGCGTGAAGTCGATGTACTCCATCTGGTCCAAGCTCCGGCGGCAGGAGATCGACGTCGGGCAGGTCTACGACTACCTCGCCTTCCGCATCGTCACCGCGAACATCAAAGACACCTACGCCTGCCTCGGCATCATTCATCAGATGTGGCGCCCGGTCCCCGGCCGGATCAAGGACTACATCGCCATGCCCAAGCCCAACTTCTACCAGTCGCTCCACACGACGGTAGTGGCGGAGAAGGGGCAGCCTTTCGAGGTGCAGATCCGGACGCGGGAGATGGACCTGATCGCCGAGCAGGGGATCGCAGCGCACTGGAAGTACAAGGAAGGCCGCGTCGGCGCGCAACCGGACGACACCAACTTCCTCTGGCTCCGGCAGCTCGTGGAGTGGCAGCACGAGATCACCGATCCGCGCGACTTCATGCACTCGTTGAAGATCGACCTCTATCCCGATGAGGTCTATACGTTTACGCCCAAAGGAGACGTCTTCGCTTTTCCGCGCGGCGCCACGCCGCTCGACTTCGCCTACCGCATCCACACCGACGTCGGGGGCCACTGCGTCGGCGCGCGGGTGAACGGGAAATTGATGCCTCTGCGGACGACGCTCAAGAACGGCGACATCATCGAAGTGCTCACGGCCCCGACGCAGTCGCCCTCGCGCGAGTGGATCAACATGGTGGTGACCTCGCGGGCGCGCCACAAGATCCGGCACTGGCTCAACACCGAGCAGAAACACCGCTCCATCGATCTCGGGCGCAAACTGATCGAGAAAGAGGCCCGGCGCTACCGCGTGCAGTGGCGCAAACTCGTCGCCGAGAACGCGCTCGATGCCGTCCTGGCCGAGTATGGGCTGCCGAAGCTCGACGATCTTTATGCCGACGTCGGCTACGGCAAGATCTCCTCGCGCTCGATCGTCGAGCGTTTCGCCAAAGAGGATCAGCCGGCCGTCGATGAAGGGGTCATCACGCGCGCCGTGCGCAAGATCTTTCCCTTCACCGGCACCTCCCCGGCCATCAAGGTGCGCGGCTATGACGACCTGATGACCTACCTTGCCGGCTGCTGCAAACCGCTGCCGGGAGAGCCGATCGTCGGCTATATCTCGCGCGGCAAAGGGGTGGGCGTGCACAGTCTGAACTGCCCTAACGTCCGCAATCTGATGTTCAACGCCGACCGCCAGATTACCGTCGAATGGGCCAACCAGCGTCACGCGCAGTTCCAGGTCGAGCTGGAGGTGGTGATGGAGGACCGTCAGGGCATCCTGGCGCGCGTCGTCTCGACCGTGGCCAACATGAAAACCAACATTCGCCAGATGGACAGCCGCACCGCGGATGGAAAGGCTACCGCCGAGCTGACTCTCGAAATCGCCGATCTCAAACACCTCGAGCGCGTCATCCGCTCCATCGCCGACATCGAAGGCGTGGTACAGGTGGAACGGAAGTTCAACGTCAAGCATGCCACTGGGTGAGGCTTCCTCCACTTCGCGGTTTCGCGTCTTCGCGTGAACATCGATCTCACGCGAAGGCGCGAAGGGATTGGGCTAACATCCTTCAATGTCCCCATTCCAGCGTTACGTTGCCATCGGAGACAGCACAGTCGAAGGACTCGACGATCCCGATGGGCGGGGCGGCTATCGGGGATGGGCCGACCTTCTGGCGCAGAAGCTCGCCACGGAGCAGGGGAGCGTGCTCTACGCCAACCTTGCCATTCGCGGACGGACGACGCGGCAGATCCGCCGCGAGCAGCTCGACACGGCGGTGGCCATGCAGCCGGACCTGGTGGCCGTCGTCTCCGGAACGAACGATCTGCTGCGGCCGCGATTCGATCCTGATGCGCTTCGCGACGACGTCGAGACGATGCAGGACGCTCTGTCCGGTATCGGCGCGACGGTGATCACCTTCACCCTCCCTGACCTCGGCGACATCATGCCGCTCGCGCGCATGGTGCGCGGCCGGTTGTTGCGGATGAATGACATCATCCGCGAGGCTGCCGCGCGGAGCGGTACGATCGTCTGCGACTTCGCCGCGCATCCGGTGGCCTCCGATCCGCGCCTCTGGTCTGATGACCGCCTCCACGCCAACACCGCCGGACATGCGCGGATCGCCGATGCCCTTGCAGATCACCTCGGGTTGCCGGGTGCGAACGGATCGTGGTCTGAGCCGCTGCCGCTTGCGCCACCCGCTCGATGGACAGAAACGCTAGGAGCCGAGGCCGCCTGGATGCGCCGCCACATGCTGCCGTGGCTCTGGCGGCATCTGCAAGGACGCTCGTCCGGCGACGGCATCACACCGAAGGTGCCACGGCTTACCGTGATCGAAGGGTAGGGATTCTCGCGTTTATCGCTGCTTCGGCGTCTCGTGTTTTGGCTGGACTGTCGAGGTGCGTTGAGTGGGATTTGTCGCACCGGAATTCTCGAGTTGCCGAGACAATCTCGACTCATCCAGTCTCTGGCTTGCTCGCTCGATGACTTCCTTGATTCGCTGCCCGTTGTTCATCAGGTTCCGCTCACTTTCTGTTCAGCTCTCTCGAAACCGAACTCCTGCACTTGCCAGAATCTTACCCAGTTGTTCAACTGAACCGCGTTCACGACGGATATACGACTGCGGATCATTCTGGATTCGAGGTTGGGCGGACTGCTTGGACTCGTCCCAAGAGATGATACGGCCATTGGGATCCTTCCGATCGCCCATGACAAAGAATTCGCGGAAGCGCGAAGGCGCGATTCCGACGAAAGGTTGGAGGTGCACTTTTCCCGGCGTGGTGCCCTCGAGATCGATCGAGTCCCTGAACAATCTCGCGACTTGGCTCTTCGGATACGGTTCGATGTACACAAGCCGTCGGATGCCTGATGCCACTACATGCTTCGCACAGTTGTGGCACGGGAACGTCGTCCCATACATGGCCGCATCCTGGAGTGCGACGCCGCGTCTCGCGGCATCGGTGATGACACCCATCTCGGCGTGAACGGCTCTACCGTATTCAGTGATGCTCCAGAAGCGGCTACTCTTGAGTTTCTGAGCAGTAACGCTCACCATTTCATCGTCGACGTCACCTTCGTTAGTGAGGAGGCCTTCGTTTCTCAGATTCTCGAGCAACTCTTTGAGGATCGACAACTTCATCTCCGCGTTGGGCTCATCGCTCTCCACGACGCGGAAGTCGCGGGCATCGTTGTCGAAGCCAGACCAGTAGAAGCCCCCGCCTGCTTTCGCAACTTCATTCGTGCCGACCGCGAGGACCTGACCATCGGCGGTGCAAGCAGCGTATCCTACCTGACGCGAAAGATCCGATGATCGCAACGCGGCGCCGTACGCGTACTGCATTCCCATCTCGTCGATCGTCGGAGTTTCGAACGGGTGTCCGAAGAGAATGGCGACGGTTCGACGTACCGAGTTATCGATGGAACCTTTGTCGTCCGCATTCAGAAAGACATCGGCAAGCGGGAACGTGTCGCGGACATCCTGGCCGGTGTTCACCAGACTCTCGATCTCGTCACGCGCCATCAACTTTTCCGCCCGCCAGACGCACTCTCGCATCTCCACGTTCTTCGACCTTGCAATACGAAGAGCGAGAGATTCCCGTCTCCGCTCCCGAGATGCATAAGCGCTGACAAGAAGAAAGGCGTTCCCGTAAACCTCGCGGAGTGCCGTTACTTCCTCCGGCCGCTTGAGTGAGTTCAGGATGTAGGCGGTACGTGGCCGGGGCCTGTCCTCCGTCTCCTCTTCATCATCGCGTTGACGCAAGATACGGATCTGAGCCATGCCAAGCCGGGCCATCACATCCTGACCTGCTTTCTCACGGAGTGCGTTGCCGGCATCCATGTGTCCGCTGATGTACTCCTCCTGATCGTGAATCGCTGACAGGTGACTCCACGGCTCGAGGTCATGAAGACGATGGCTCAGCCGGATAGCGTGGGCGTCGTAGCCAACCTCGCGAAGACTAGTCTCCAAAGAGTCCGAGATGCCCGGTAGGTCGCATCCGACGGCACCGACGACACCGATCACGAGTTCGGGACCAATACCCACACCAATGATGATACCGGTTTGCCATCGTCGTTCTGACGAGCGAGGCACGTTGACGAGAGAGCGCGGTCGCGGTGTCTACACGATGTGGAATTGGTAAGATAGTGACGGGTAGGGATTCCTCCTCCTGCAAACCCTCCTTCCCGAAGAGAGAGGTGATTGCATGACTCGAGCGCGGCGGTTGAACGACAATCCACACTTCGTCATCTACTCGGATGCTTTCCTCGACGTTCTCGGACCCGATCCGGGATACGAGACTGTGGCGAACGTCAACGCCCACGAGGGGCCGGTCTACGTTCGCGGCGAGAACGCTCTCTACTTCACTACCGTGCCGGTGACGACGAACATCCCCGCGTTCGGCGACAAGAACGTGGCTATCGGGCGGCTGGACGTCGCTTCGGGCGAGGTCAGCACGTTCGTCAACGAAACGAACATGGCCAATGGGATGACCGTCGATCGGGAAGGAGGACTCCTGATCTGCGAACAGGGGACGCTGGAGACCGATGCCCGCATCTCGCGCATGAACCTGAAGACGAAGAAGGCCGAGACGGTCGTCGATCACTGGTTCGGGCTTCCGTTCAATTCACCGAACGACATCGTCGAAAAGAGCGACGGCACGATCTGGTTCACCGATCCGGCCTACGGTTCGCTCCAGGGCTTTCGTCCCAAGCCGCTCATCGGCGACTTCGTCTACCGCTACGACCCCGCCGACGATTCGCTGACCGTGGTGGTCGATACGTTCAGGAAGCCGAACGGCCTCTGCTTCTCGCCCGATGAATCGATCCTGTACGTGAACGACTCCGGCGCCATCGAAGGTCCGAACACGTACTACGTCGATCTGCCGCACCACATCCGCGCCTTCGACGTCGCCGACAACTCTCATCTCGTCAACGAGCGGCTCTTCGCAGTCGTCACGCCGATCATTCCGGATGGCCTGAAGGTCGACAGCCAGGGGCGCGTCTACAGCTCCTCCGGCACTGGCGTGCAGGTCTTCGACGCCACCGGCAGGATCCTCGGCGAGATTCTCGCCGGCGGCGTCGCAAACTTCTGCTTCGGAGGCATCGGCAACAACATGCTCTTCATGATGTGCGACACCGCCATCAACATCGCCACGCTGGCGGCGACAGGGGTGTGAATCGCGTCGTTGGTGTCGCTCAAGTCGATGCCGTGCCGTCAAAGTGGATGGCGACGTCAGCGTGCTCGACGACCACGAGGCGGGGTCGAGACGCCCGCGGTCCCAGGGCGCTACTTCGTGATCCGCTGCAATGCTGCCAGCAGCTCCTTGATCTCATACGGCTTACGCAGCAGTTCCACCCGTTCTCTCTTCAGCTCGGCCGTCAGATCCACGCTGCTGCCGTTACCGGTGGAGAACACGACCGGCAGATCCGGCCAGCGTTTACGCAGCCGGCGAAACACCTCGATTCCGTCGACGTCGGGCAGGGTCAGATCGAGGATCACCACGTGCGGATTGAAACTCTTGATGGCTTCGACGACGGCAAGTCCTCGATCGATCGTGAGTACGGTGAAGCCTTCGAGCTCGAGAAGCGTGGTCAGTCCGGCGGCCACGAGATCATCGTCCTCGACCAGGAGAAGGCGGAAGCTCTCCTCGGAGCTCTTTCGCCTGGCACGTGCACCGGAGATCGTGCGTTTTGTCGTGGTCATGGTGGATCTACGGCGAAAGCGGACCTCGGTTCCGCCATCGGACGTTAGGTAGATTATTATGGCAGTTAAGGATCGTTGTCCAGAGGCTCCGCCATCTCGGACGGGTACCGGCGATCGGTGGGAGCCGTTCTGAAGGGGAGAGGGGTGCCGCGCGGAAGTTACCGCGCGGCTTTTGCGATCTTGCCTGTCCGGATGCAGCGGGTGCAGACGTTCATCCGCTTCACCGCCGAGCCGACCATGACGCGGACGCGCTGCAGGTTCGGCAGCCAGCGCCGGCTTGAAACGTTGTGGGCGTGGCTGACCCGGTTACCGAACACGGGGGCCTTGCCGCAGACTTCGCACATCTTTGCCATCGATTGACTCCTCAAATAACGCGAAAGGGAAGGGATTGTAGCCGGTGAGCGGGTCCGGCGCAAACCGGACCACCCAAAACGGCCCAACTTGGCGTAATCGTCTGATAAATCTAAATGCTGTAGAGTTGACACTCACCTTTAAACGTTGTAATTTCGACCGACTTTCCACATCTGGAGCCAGCGAGAAGTGAGTGGTGTGATGGACGGGGTGAGCGGTGTTCTTCTCAAAGAGCAAAAATGTAGTCGGCCTCGATATCGGCTCCTCAGCCGTAAAGTTAGTTGAGCTGAAGGAGAAGAAGGGCGGCGCGTTCCAGCTTGTGAAGCTCGGAATCGAGCACCTTTCTCCTGAGGCGATCGTCGACGGGTCGATCATGGACTCGTCGCTGGTCGTGGAGACGATCTCGCGGCTCAACAGCAGCAAAAACATCAAGAATTCCAACTACGCCACCTCTCTCTCCGGCCACTCGGTCATCATCAAGAAGATCACTCTCCCGGCCATGTCGCCGGAGGAGCTGGCCGAATCGATTCAGTGGGAGGCCGAGCAGTACATCCCCTTTGATATCAACGATGTAAACCTCGACTACGTCCCGTTGAACACACCCGGCTCCGGCGACAACATCGACGTCATTCTCGTCGCCGTGAAGAAGGAAAAGATCAACGACTACACCTCGGTGATCAGCCAGACCGGCAAGGTTCCGGTCCTCGTCGACGTCGACGCCTTCGCTCTCCAGAACGCGTACGAGATGAACTACGCGATCGATGAGGGCAAAGTGCTGGCGCTGGTGAACGTCGGGGCTTCGGTGACCAACGTCAATGTCCTCTCCGGCCCTACCTCACTCTTCTGGCGCGACATCACCTTCGGCGGCAACCAGTACACGGACGCCATCCAGCGCGAGCTGAGCCTTTCGTTCGAGCAGGCCGAGGAGCTGAAGAAGGGCCACCAGACAGGTGATTACAGCATCCAGCAGGTCATTCCCATCCTCAACTCCGTGAGCGAGGACTTCGCCGGAGAGTTGCGGAAGACGCTCGATTTCTTCACCGCCACCTCCGGAGCCGACCGCGTCGACGAGATCGTCCTGGCTGGCGGTGGCTCGGGTGTTCTGAACCTTGACGCCATCCTTCGCGACAAGTTCGGGATCCCGGTCGCGATCATGGATCCCTTCCAGAAGATCACGGTAGACGAAAAGGAATTCAACCCCGAGGAACTGGCCGAGATCGGGCCAAGCATGGCCATCGCCGTCGGTCTGGCTATCCGGAAGTTGGGGGATGCTTGATTAAGATCAATTTAGTGCGGGAGGGGCGTGCGGTCCGGGGAACCGGAGCGGTTACCGGCATGGCTGCCGCCGCCGCTGGCCCTACCAATCTCAACAACGTCTTTCTCGCGGGCGGTCTGATCCTCGGCATCGTGGTCGCCGGCGGCTGGTGGTTCCTCGAGAACCGGACACTGGCCGATCGCCAGGAAAAGGTGGCCCGGAATCAGGACGAGGCCAAGCGGCTGGAGCAGATCATCAAAGAGGTCGCGGATTACCAGACGCAGAAAGAAAGCCTCCAGAAACGGATCGACCTGATCAACCAGCTCAAGCAGAACCAGAAGGGGCCGGTCCGGCTGATGGATCGCATCAGTCAGGATCTGCCGGACCTGGTCTGGCTCGACAAGATGACCGTCAGCGGCGGCCTGGTGACGATCGACGGCCGGGGACTGAACCCGAATGCGATCGCCAATTTCGTCGAGAGCATCAAGAACGATCCGATGTTCGAAGAGCCGGATCTCGGCAACGTCACGCAGCTTTCGGCGGTGCCGCTGGTCTACGGATACACGATGAACTTCCACTTCAGCTACGTGCCGAAGGGTGAGGCGGGAGCGGGCGGTACGGCAGCCACGGGGACTGCCACCGGCACCGCGCCGGCGTCGGGTACGGCAGCAGTGCCGCCGGCGACGTCGACGGTAACGAAGCGGTAGGAGGGGTAATGGCGGGGCTTTCGCTAGAAGGAAAACCTTGGTACGTCGGCCTGATCATCGGGCTGGTGCTGGCCATTGCCATCGTCGGGGTGGTTCTCTACATGTTCATCAACCCGATGGACGATCAGATCCGCGCCGCCGATGCCCAGCTCAAGGATCTCGATACGAAGATCGAACAGGGCCGCTCCGCGCAGCGGAAGCTGCCCCAGTTCCGTGAAGAAGTAAACCGCCTCAAGGTCGAGCTGAAGAAGCTGCGCAGCATCCTGCCGTCGACGCGTAACACCGAGGAGATCATCAAGAAGATCAAAGCCCTCGTCGACGCCGGGAACTTCACCCTGCGCAAGCTGACCTTCCCGAAGCTCGCCGCGGCGCAGGGGAGCGATCCGTACGCGGAGTGGCCGATCTCGGTCTCCGTCGATGGGCGGTATCACAACCTGGCCACGCTCTTCAATCACCTGAGCAACTTCACGCGCATCATCAATGTCGAGCAAATCTCGATCGCCGCTCTCCCGATGCAGACTGACCGGACCATCACGGCGGATTTCGTGGCCAAGACGTTCGTCTATGTCGAGCCGAAGGAGCCGGAAGCCACGCCGGCGAAAGGCGCCAAGAAATGAGAGTGAGCCGATTCGCGCTGTCGCTACTGATCGTCGTCGCGGCGATGGCTACGCTTTTCGCGCAGGCACCGGGCAAGCGCACCGCCACCGCGGCACCGGCCACGCCGGCCGCTTCCACGGCAACGACGGCGACGCAAAATCCTGAACAGTCGATGCAGCAGAGTCTTCAGGAGATCCTCGAGGAGCCGAGCGCTCCCGACGCCTATCACTACGATCCGCAGGGGCGGCGCGATCCTTTCCAGTCGCTC
Source organism: Thermoanaerobaculia bacterium (assembly GCA_017883235.1). Lineage (GTDB taxonomy): Bacteria > Acidobacteriota > Thermoanaerobaculia > Gp7-AA8 > Gp7-AA8 > JADGNZ01. Next base: position 62,007 of record JADGNY010000012.1, read on the forward strand.
ATCGGTCCCGCGCCGAGGCTGCTGCCGGGCCAGCGTCCGCCCGGCCCGCCGGGGTTCCTGATCGACGAGATCAAGATTCAGGGAGTGGTGAAGACACGGCAGCAGGGGCTGATCGCCATGATCAATGGCCCCGACAACAAAGGGTATCTCATGAAGATCGGGGACAAGGTCCTCGACGGTGAAGTCATTCGGATCACCGGAAATTCGATCGTGTTCCGGCAGGAGGTGAATGACCCCACCCGGATCGAGCGATTCCGTGAAGTGGTGAAGGAACTCTCCTCCGAAGTTCCGAGGAAGTAGCTTTCGCGTGCTGGGTTGTGCAGGCCATGTGTGTGGAGGGCTGTGAGATGGTGAATGTGAGAAGTAAGACAAGAGCCAAGCTGATCCTGCTGATCACAGGCATGCTGGTGGCGGGCGTCACCAGCGCGCACGCGTCGTTCTGGAAGCGCAATACAGCGGCCAAAGCTCCGTCGGAGGCTGCTGTTTCCGGTGCCGCCGCCGGAATGTCGCTTACAGCGGTCGAATTCGAGACCTCTCCGGCGCCGCGTCTCGTCCTGCGCACGACATCCAGCCCGGTTTACACCTCCTACAGCCCGATGCCCGACCTTTTCGTGATCGACCTGACCGGCGCATCGAAGGCTGCGTCGCTGGCGATCCCAACCACCCTTCCCGCGTCCGTTGGTTCGGTCTCCGTCGATGACGTGACCGAGATGGGCTCGCGCCTTACGCGCGTCTCCGTGCACCTGACCCAGCCAGCCTCCCTCGAAGCGTCTGCCGAGGGCAACAACGTCGTCATCACTCTGCCGGCATCAGCCGTGGCCGTGGCCGCGGATGCTGCTCCGGCCCCGGTCGTGCCGCAGGTCGTACCGCAGCACGTTGAGCCGGTTACGGCCGCCGAGGTGAAAACGGAGCCGTTGCCGGAACCTGTTAAGAGTGAGCCGATTGCCGAGGCCAGCAAACCCGCCCTCGAACCAGCCGTGGTCACAGAGTCGCTGCCGCCGGCAAACAAGGCCAAAACGCTGAGGAGGATTGAGACCAGTGGAGCCGGCGCGGCCATGGAAGTCCGTCTGGCCACGGACGGCGACGTTGCTTACAACGCGTTCAAGCTCGAGAAGCCGTCCCGCGTGGTCATCGATCTCAACGGCGTGAACGACAAGCTGCTCAAGAACGTCATCAATGTCTCCGACCCGGTAGTGAAACGGATCCGCGTGTCGCAGTTCAAGGGCGCGCCCGACGCGGTGACGCGTGTCGTACTCGACATCGATGAGAAGACCGGATATCACGTGACGAAGTCCGGCGATGCGCTTCGCATTACGTTCGGAGAGGCCCCGGCGATGGCGGCAACACCCATGCCGACGCCGACACCCACTCCGATGCCGAAACAGGAAGAGCCGCGAGTAGCGGCCACCCCGGCCGTGTCTCCGGCGGCAAACGGAGTTGCTCCGACGAAGACCGCGGTTGCCGCGGATATCCCGGCGCAGGTGCCGACGATCGCCGAGAACTCTGCCTGGAAGATGCCCGAGGACCGGAAACCGGTTACGGCGGTCATCAACGCGCCGCAGACCCAGACTCCGCCGACCTCGAAGAAGCGCGGCAAGACCACGAGCACTTCCAACTCTTCATCGCCTCCCGCGCTCGAACCTGTTCCCGAGAACGTCTTCTCCGACCAGACCGTGCCACCGACACCGCTGCCGGCGAGCAGTGCGTCGGGCGGTACGCTGTTGTCCGGCACCGGTACCGGCCCCGGAGGGCGGACGCTCGCCAGCGGGGAGAAGGTTTACACCGGTGAACCGCTTTCGCTCAATCTCAAAGATGCAGACATCAAGGATGTCCTTCGGACGTTCCACGAGCTCACTGGACTGAACATCGCCATCGACCCGTCGGTCACCGGCTCGGTCACGGTCGATTTCGTCGACGTGCCGTGGGACCAGGCCCTCGAGGTCATCCTGCGCCAGAACTCGCTGGCATACGTGCTCGAAGGAAACGTCATGCGCGTCGGGACGTCCGCCCGCTTGGCGGACGAGGCCGAAGCGAACCGCCATCTGAGCGACCAGGAGAGGCTGAACGTGCCTCTGAGCACGGTCGGTTTCAAACTCTCGTACGCCCGGGCCACGGATGTCTCTAATCTGCTGAAGGAGATGGCCTCGCCGCGCGCCCGGATCATCGTCGACCAGCGGACGAACCAGCTCATCATCAGCGAGATCCCCGGCTATCTGCAGACGATGAGAAACCTCATCGACTCGGTCGATGTGCCGACGCGCCAGGTTGTCATCGAGGCGCGCATCGTCGAAACGACGAAGCTGTTCATTCAGCAGTACGGCTTCAACTGGGGCTTCAAGGGGACGATGGATCCCTCCCTCGGCACCGGCACCGGTCTGGTCTTCCCGAACCGCGTCGATACAGTCGGCGGTCCGTTCGAGTTCGGAGCGGGCAATCCGGTCGTTTCTTTCTCCCTCCAGAATGTCCTGGGAACCTTCACGCTGGACCTGGCGTTGCTGGCTGCTGAGACCGAGGGCCTGGTCCGCGTCATCTCCGCGCCGCGCGTGACGACGCAGGACAACACGTCGGCGGAGATTCAGAGCGGTTTCCAGATCCCGTACCAGACGCGCATCAACTTGACGACGACCGTTGCGTACGTCGATGCCACACTGCGATTGACCGTGACACCGCAGATCACCGAGGCCGGCACCGTCATCATGGACATTCAGGTGCAGAAGAACGAGCCGGCCACCGGTCTCAACATCGTGGGCGGCGCGGGTACACCGCTGTCAACGCGGCGCGCGCAAACGAAGTTGATGGTGCGCGACGGCGGCACGTCCGTCATCGCCGGCATCTATCAGGTCAAGGAAAACAACTCCCAGACACGGCTTCCGTTCGTCTATCAGATTCCGATCCTGGGGGCATTGTTCAAGCAGCGGAACTACAACACGGAACACGACGAGTTGTTGATCTTCATCACGCCTCGAATCGTCAGGGCGTCGTAATAACTTGTAAAACGTCTTTTCGCAGCGGATGATCCGGAGAGTTGGAGGGGTGGTATGAGGATAAAGAAACTCGCATTGATCGTTGCGATTGCGCTGCCGAGCGTGGCGATCCTTTCGTGCAACTCGATTGCGCGCGAGTCGGGCTCGGTGGAACTGGTCGTCGCCGGAACGCAGATCATCAATCAGATCGACCTGCAGGGTGGTGCCTCCGGATGCGCGACGTCGCTCGGTACCGTGAACATACGGGTCCTGCTCCTGCAGCCACAGACCGCCGATCCGTTGCATCCGGTGTCAAACCAGTTCCTCGACGTCAAGCTCGACCGTTACCAGGTCAGCTATCAGCGAACCGACGGCGGCAAGCTCGTTCCGCCGGCCTTTGTCCGCTCCACCGCACAGCTGATTACGGCGACCGGCGGGAATCAGGCTCTCAGCGATTTCGTCGGCTTCGAGACGAATGCCTTGAATCAGGCGCCGTTCGCGGCACTGCTACCGCAGAACGGCGGCAAGGATCCGGAGACAGGTCTCAGCTTCGTGAAGCTGAACATCATTCTGACGGTCTTTGGGCAGACGCTGGCCGGCGATCGTGTTCAGGGCTCGGCCACATTTCCAATTAACTTCTGCTTTAACTGCGGTGGCTGTTTCTAGCCTCCCGCACCGGCTGCCGCGCCGGATGATCCGTGTGGGTGTGATGAGGAGTTGACGGGGGTAGACATGAAGCAGACAAAACAGCGATTCATCTTACTGGCGCTTACAGCGTTATTGGTGTTTTTCGCGGGTTGCAAAGGCGAATCGCCGACGGCGCCTCCTCCGGTCACTGGGACGAGTGGCGGCACGGGCAGCGGTTCAGGAACGCCGCCGCCGGTTGGTGCGAGCCTCACGCTCACCGCATCGACCACCGCGCCGTTCACCAGCTCCACATCGACGCTCACAGCCACGGTTACGCAGAACAACGCGCCGGTGCCAAACGGTACGGCCGTCGAGTTCGTGACGGCGACACCCAGTGCGAACTTCACGGATACGCCCGACAACCCGACCACGATCATCAGAACCACGACGGCAGGCGTCGCCAAGGTTACCGTGACCTCATCGGTGGCCGGGGCGGTCGTCGTTACCGCCACTGTCAACAACGTGACGAAGAGCATCACCCTGAATTTCCAGGATCCCGTCTTTCCGCCACCGCCCCCATCGACGGCGCCGACCATCTCCAGCGTAAATCCGGCCACGGGTCTCCCGACCGGGAACCAGTCCGTCGTCATCACCGGCACGAACTTCCGCGCCCCGGTGCGCGTCCTGTTCGATCCGGGCAGCGGCCAGGCGGCCAAAGAGGCATTCTCCACAAGCGTCACACCGACGTCGATCACCGTGATCACTCCGGCCTTCGACCTCGGCGTCAGCCAGCAACTCGTGGTCAGCATCACTGTGATCGTCGAAGCGGGTGCTCCTACCGAGCAGCGGGTCACGAAAGCGGCTGCATTCACCTACACCGCACCGGTGCTGACGCCGGTCTTCCGCGCGCTCAGTCCGACCTCGGGTCCGATCGACGGCGGCACGCGCGTCACCATCACGGGCGATGCGTTCGAGGCCCCGCTCCAGGTCTTCTTTGGCTCGGCGCAGGCGCAGGTGCTCAGCGTGACCTTCCACTCGATCGACGTGATGTCGCCCACCGCCCGCGATACGAACCCGAACGGCTCCGGCGTGGTCACGGGACCGGTGGACATCAAGATCGTCAACGTCAACTCCGGCAAATCGGTTGTCGCGCCGGGCGCTTTCCGCTACGTGAACAAGGCACAGATCACGGCCATCACACCGGATCAGGGTCCATTTACCGGCGGCACGCGCTTCACGATCGACGGCACGGGCTTCGTTGCGCCGACAACGGTCTATCTCGACGGCATCGCCGCTTCGGTCATCAAGGTGACGGCGACGGAGATCACCGGTATCTCCAACGGCATTGCCGTTACATCGTGTGCTGATGCCACTGGTCCGATCGTGGTAACGAACGTTGACAACGGCGATTCAGCGACTGCACCGACTCCGTGGATCTTCCGCGTCTTCAAGCCGGTCATCGTGAGCGTCTCACCCAGTCAGGTTCTCGCGGGCGGTAACGCATCGATCAGGGTGGCCAATGCCGTCGGGTTCCCCCGGATCACGGTAGGAACCTTCGGTGTGAGCATCACCTCGCAGACGGACAACGGCGACGGCACGACCACGTTTGTCATCCAGGTGCCGTCCAATCTGCCGCTTACGACGCAAACATGCTCCGTTGCCGGAACGACTGCGCAACAGCCGACCCCATTCGATGTGACCTACACCAGTCTTGCGACGACCTGTACCGACACGCTGAAGAATGGACTTACGGTCGCTCCCGCGGCCGTGCCGATTCTGACGCTCAGTCCGGGTGCGTTCTCGCCGTTCAGCGCCGTGATCACGCCGGCTTCCGTGGGTCCTCCGCCCGTTCCAGTCAGCGTCAAGCCGTCGGCGACTCAGACGGTAAATATCGTCAATACCGGCTCCGCGCCGCTGAACGTCACCAGCATCAGCGCCAGCGGCGCGGGTTGCGCGCGGTTCTCGATCGTGCCGCTCATTCCGCCGTCACCGACCATTACGTTGAATCAGTGCGATTCCCAGCCGGTGGTCGTTCAATACAACGGCACGACGGTGGCTGGAACCGATCAATGTGCGATCACAATCAACACCAGCGCGGGTAGCCGAACACTCAGTCTCGTCGGTACCTCGCAGTAGCAAATCACGTATCCCGTTCGACGAACCGCCCCTCCGTGGGGCGGTTCGTTTCTGCGGCCGAGGTTGCGCCGCCGCGGTTTGTTAAGCAGAATTCGAAGTTCAGCAGATGGTTCAACCCGGTATCAGCGCCAAAATCGAAGAGCTTTAATTCCGGATCAAGACTGATCCCAGGAGCAGACTGTTCTTTCCGCTCGCCGAGGAACTGCGCAGGAACGGCAAGCTCCCGGAAGCGGAGCAGGTCCTTCGTACCGGTCTCGGCATTCACGCCACGTACCTCTCGGCATGGGTCAGCCTCGGGCGCGTGCTTCGCGAGCAGCACAAGAATGCCGAGGCCGTCGACGCTCTGAACACGGCGCTGCAGGTCGATCCGGGCAACGTCGTCGCTGCCCGTTTGCTGGCCGACGCCTATTTCGACCTCGGCGAGAAAGTCGAGGCGATCAAGAAGTACAAGCTCGTCCACGCGCTGATGCCGTCGGATGAGGAACTCAAGGCGAAGATCGAACAGATTGACCGCGACCTTCAGGCCGCCGCCCCGGCGCCAGTCGCGCCGGTCGAGGAAGTGCCGGAAATGCCGGAGCCGCCGTTCGCGGAACCGGAGTTGCAGGCCGTGCCGGAGCCCGAGCCAACCTCCGCTGCCACGGCCGATGTGCCGTTTGCAACATCCGAAACGCCATTCGACGAAACGATGCCGATCACGCGGACGGTCGAGTCGCCGTTCGGTACCGGTGACGAAATTCCGATGCCGGCGCAGCACGCGGAGAGCCCTTTCGAGGAACCGTCCGGCTATACCGCGGCGGCGCTCGAAGCCGACCAGCCGGCAGGGATGCACATCGAGGAAGCCCCGCTCGTCGCCGAGGTTCCCTCGGTGTGGCTGGAGGAGCCGCAGGCAAGCGAGCCTGCCGCTGACGTCTTTGCTCCAGCGGAGCCGGAAGCGGCCCCGCAGGATGACGACGTCGCCGCCACGACGACGATGGCCGACCTCTACGTGCGTCAGGGTCTGATCGACGAGGCGCGCAAAATCTACGAGCATCTGTTGCAACGCGATCCGTACGACGAGGATGTACGCGCGAAGCTCGATGCGCTGGACCGGAAAGTTGCCGAGTTACCGAGTGACGAGGTTCCCGAAGCAACCCAGCAGCCCGACAACCAGGCAACCGAGTCCGAAGAGGCCGCCTGGCAACCCGGCAGCCCGGCAACTGATTCCGAGCCGCCCCCCCAGCCTGGCGATCCGGCAACGCTGCATCGCCATGCCCAGGTGGTCGTGCTCCGGCAGTGGCTGACGAAGGTCTCGCGTCGGGAGACGACCGGTGCGTAAGAGCATCTTTCGCGATGTTCTCGAGTCGTTGCGCGACCGTATCGAGGGGACGCTCGCCGTCACTCTCATCGCTCTCGACGGCATCGCCATCGAGACGATCAGCGACGGCTCGGTGCCGCTGGACGTCATGGGCGCCGAGTTCGGAGGCTTCATCAAGTCGGTGCGGCTATCCAACACCGACCTCAATACGGGCGACGTTTTGCAGCTCTCGCTCGTCACCGAGAAGTACATTATCTTGCTCTCGGCGGTCACGCCGGAGTACTTTCTCCTGCTCGTGATGCGGCCGGACGGCAATTACGGTCGTGCACGGCACGAACTGGCGAAAGCGAAGTACGCGCTTCGCGAAGAGCTGGTCTGAGGTAGCGAATTGAATTTCAAAGAGATACTCGAACTGATCGACAAAGTTGCGGACCGCGGCATCGCCGGCGTTGAGATCGAACAGGCCGGCCTGAAAGTCCGAATCGACGGCAAGTCGACGGAGCCGCAGGTCATCCACTCCTACGCCGGAGACCGGCCCGCCGCCCCTCCCGTCTATATGCCGCCGGCGGCTCCGCCTCCACCACCCACGGCAGCGGAGAAGGCCGCCACGGCGAAGGCGGAAGAAGACGCGGCCGAGGTGGGGCTTCACGTCATCACCTCACCGATCGTAGGCACGTTCTATCGCTCGGCGAATCCTGAGTCTGAGCCGTTCGTCAACATCGGCGACCGCATCGTCAAAGGGCAGGTTCTCTGCATCATCGAAGCGATGAAGCTGATGAACGAGATCGAGTCGGACGTCGACGGCGTCGTGACCAGGATCTACCCCCAGAACGGACAGCCCATCGAGTATGGGGAGAAGCTTTTCGCGGTGAAACTCTCTTCGTAGCCTATGCCAGCAATCACGAAAGTCCTGATCGCCAACCGCGGCGAGATCGCGCTGCGCGTCATTCTGGCCTGCAAGGAGATGGGTTTGAAGACGGTGGCCGTCCACTCGGAGCCTGACCGAGATGCGCTTCACGTCCGCTACGCCGACGACGACGTCTGCATCGGTCCGGCGGCGTCGCGGCAGAGTTACCTGAACATCTCCTCGATCATCGCCGCCGCGGAGATCACCGGCGCCGATGCCATCCATCCCGGCTATGGTTTCCTCGCCGAGAACGCGCACTTCGCTGAGATCGCCGGCGAGTGCGGGCTGACGTTCATCGGGCCGACACCGGAGTCGATCCGCCTCATGGGCAACAAGGCCGTGGCGCGCGACACGGCAAAGAAGGCGGGTGTCCCGATCCTTCCCGGCAGCGACGGGCCGGTACGGACGTCCGACGAGGCGCGCGAGATCGCCCAGGCCATCGGGTTCCCCGTGATCCTCAAAGCGTCTGCCGGCGGCGGCGGACGCGGTATGCGCATCTGCGCTGACGAAACCCAGTTGCAGGGCGCGTTCGAAACGGCCCGGAATGAGGCCGAGCGCGCTTTCGGATCGGCCGATGTCTACATCGAGAAGTACCTCCAGCATCCTCGCCATATTGAGATCCAGGTCTTCGGCGACACGTTTGGCCGCGTCGTGCACCTCGGCGAGCGCGAATGCTCGATCCAGCGCCGGCATCAGAAGCTGATCGAAGAGTCGCCGTCACCGGTGCTGACGAAAGAGCTCCGTGAGGCCATGGGTGACGCGGCGATCAAGTTGTGCAAGTCGGTCGACTACGTGAACGCCGGCACGATCGAGTTCCTCTTTCAGGATGGCGAGTTTTACTTCATGGAGATGAACACGCGCATCCAGGTCGAGCACCCGGTTACCGAGGAAGTGACGGGCATCGATCTGGTGAAGGAGCAGATTCGCGTCGCCGCCGGGCTGCCGCTGTCCGTGCCCCTCGGCGACTTCCATCTGCGCGGGCACGCCATGGAGTTCCGCATCAACGCCGAGGACCCGGTCACCTTCGCGCCGAACCCGGGAAAGATTCGCGAGTTCCACCTTCCGGGCGGGCCGGGCGTGCGCGTCGATACCGCTGCATATCGCGACTATGTGATCCCGCCGCACTACGACTCGCTCATCGCCAAGCTGGTCATCCGCGGGAAGGATCGCGCCGAGGTCCTGGCGCGCGCCCGCCGCGCGCTCGAGCAGTTCATCATTGAGGGCGTGAAGACGTCCATTCCGCTCGATCGCGCCATCGTCAACAACGAGCGCTTCATCCGCGGCGACTTCTCCACGAGGTTTATGGAGGAGTTCGAGTGGGGAAGGACAGTGGATTAGTAGATTAGTGGATCAGTAGATTAGAAAGACGACATCGTGTTCTGATCTACTGATCACTAATCTACTAATCCACTGCCTCTCATGAAAATCTTCCTGGTCGGCTTCATGGGCGCCGGCAAGACGACAGCCGGCCGCGAGCTGGCTTCGCGGATCGGTGCCCCCTTTTTTGACCTCGATGAATTGATCGAGTCGGCGGAGAAGGGCTCGATCAAGGACATTTTCGCCCAGCATGGCGAGCCGTACTTTCGCAAACGCGAGCGCGATGTACTCCGTTCGACGCGCCACCTCGAAAGCGCCGTTGTGGCCACCGGCGGGGGAACGTTCACGTTCGACGAGAACATTCAGTTCATCCAATCCGAGGGGCTTTCCGTATATCTTTCAGCACCGTACTCGCTGTTGCGCAGCCGCATCGGAGACAAAGCCGCCGAGCGGCCGCTCTTCCGCGACGACGTTGCCGCCCACGAGCTCTACAACGGCCGCATCCGATACTACCGAATGGCCGACATCACCATCGAGGTCCGCGAAGAGGAGACGACGAATGAGATCGTCGAGCGTCTCCTGCTGGAACTGCCGAAGGGTTTCCTCGACCCGGTGAATCGCGCACCGTGGAGAGGAGCGCGCACGTGAGAGCACTCGTCGTCAGCGACCTGCATTCGAACGCCGAGGCGCTGCGTGTGGTCATGAACCGCGTCCGCCGCAAGAAGTTCGATCAGGTGATCTGCCTGGGCGATTTCGTCGGCTACGGCGCGCAGCCGAATCAGGTTCTCGACACGATGCGCACGATGAAGGCGCCGAAGCTCTACATCCGCGGCAACCACGACCGCGTCGCGGCGGGCCTCGATCACGCGGACGGCTTCAACAACGCCGCCAAGGCCGCGGCGCTCTGGACCCGCGATCACCTCTCCGCCCGCAACCGGCACTTCCTGGAGAAGCTCCCCCTCGGTCCACTCGAACGGGAAGGAGTGCTGATCTGTCATGGCGCTCCGCACAACGAAGACGAGTACGTGTTTCACGAGGGTCACGCCCGCGAGGTCTTCGATTCCACCACCGCACCGATCATCCTCTACGGGCACACACATCTGCCGGTGATTTTCTCCATCGATCGCCAGCACCGCGTCCATGGTGTCGCCGTGCGCGGCGATGTGGTCGTCCGCCTCGACAGCGAGCACCGCTACCTGATCAACCCGGGCTCGGTCGGCCAGCCGCGCGACCGCAATCCGGCGTCGTCGTTCATCATCTTCGATTCAAAGCGGCTGACCGTGCAGTTCTTCCGCGTCGCCTATGACGTGGGAAAGACGCAGGCCTCGATTCTGAAAGCCGGTCTGCCGGAGATCCTCGCGCAGCGTTTGCAGTACGGGACGTGAGGGTCGTCGAGGCCTATAGTGTGTTGAATGAATGGGCCGATTCCGGATCCTCCTGATCGTTCGTTCTGGGATGCCTCTCCCACCCTTCGCGAACTTCTTCAACGGACGCTGTCCGCGGGCGAGTTTGCCTGGTCCGAGCCGCGGTTGCGCGAGATGGGAGAGCTTGCCTCGCGCGTGGTCGCGCCGCTGGCGGCGGTTGCGGACCGCGAGTGGCCCCGGCTGGTAACGCGGACGCCCGCCGGCGAGCCGGTCAACCGCGTCGATTACCATCCGTCGTACCGCGAGATGGAGCGGATCGCTTACGGTTCCGGCATGGTGGCGATGAAGTACGAGCCGGCTGTTCTTGCCGGCCACGCTCCGTCGATCCACGTCGTGACCTTCGCCCTCGGCTACCTCTTCGCGATGGCTGAGATCGGTCTGTATTGTCCGCTCTGCATGACCGACGGCGTCGCGCGCATCATCACCCGTCACGGCACGGCCGGACAGGTGGAACGCGTCGTTCCGCGGATGGGAGCGCGGAACGCGGCGGACCGCTGGACCGGCGCGATGTTCGTGACCGAGCGCGCCGGCGGCTCGGACGTCGGCGCGAATGAGATGATCGCCCGGCGCGGGCACGACGGCAGATGGCGGCTCACCGGACGGAAGTGGTTCTGCTCCAACGTCGATGCGCAGGCAGTCCTCGTCACTGCACGCCCCGAGGGAGCACCGGCCGGAACGAAGGGTCTGCGGACGTTTCTGCTGCTCCCGCACCAGAGCACGGGCGTGGAGATCGAGAGGCTGAAGGACAAACTCGGCGTGCGCTCGATGCCCACGGGTGAGGTGCGGCTGAGCGAGACGGAGGTCGAAGAGGTCGGCGGATTCGGCCCGATGCTCGAGATGATGAACCTCTCGCGTCTGTACAACTCGGTGGCGGCCGTGGCGGTGATCGGTCGGGCGCTGCACGAGGCGCGTCACTACGCCGGACTTCGGCGCGCCTTCGGCCGGTCCGTCATCGAGCACCCGCTGGCCGCCGAGACGCTACGCGACCTGGAGGCGGAGCATCTCGCGGCGCAGCTACTGACGTTCGCCTGCGTTGAGATGCTCGATCGCGCCGATGGTGGCGATGCCGAGGCGGCGCGCGCGCATCGCACGCTCGTCCCGATCGTCAAGGCCGTAACCGGTAAGCTCGCCGTTCCTTGTGTCTCCGAGGCGATGGAGCTCATCGGTGGAAACGGCTACATCGAGGAATCGCCGCTTCCCCGCCTTCTGCGCGATGCCCAGGTGCTCCCGATCTGGGAAGGGACGACGAATATCCTCGTGCTGGATGCGTTGCGCGTCGCGCGCAAGGAGCGCGGACATGAGCTTCTGCTCGCGCGGATCGGCAAGCAGTTCCCCGGCGAGGCCGAGGCGATCGGCGCCGCGTTCGCGGGGCTCGATGAGCGGGCAGCCCGCGGATGGGTCGACCGGTTGGCGCGCGCGTTCGAGCTGACACTGCTGGCGGAGGCCGGCCTTACCGGCGCCCTCGATCGCCTGCAGCGCCGGCCGCTCGGGCTCATCCCCGGCGCGAGAATGGCCTGAAGCTACTGCCGGTGGCCGACGACGATGATCCGCTCGGAGTGGTCATGAAACGGGGCTTCGTTGAAATCGCCCCAGACGCTTTCGACGTGAAGACCGGCGTCAGCCAGATGATCGACCTCCTGCCGCGACCACGACCGCATGAGCGAGGTCGCGCCGGCGGTCTGGTAGCGATAGCTGACGCGCCAGATGGAGGGAACGCCGGCCGGGATCCACGACTCCTCGACGATTCCGCGGCGAATATCCCTCTTCCCACCGTGACGATACAATCCCTCGAGAACGACCCGGCCGTCGGGTGTCAGATGATCGGCGATGAGACGGACGACTCTCGCGCGATCCTCAATCGAGGTCAGATGCGCCATTGGATCGTCGGCGAGCACGATCAGGTCGAACTTCGCTGCGAAGGCGAATCGGCGGAGATCTGCGGCCACGAGGCGCGCTCGTGGTGCTCTTCCTGCTGCGTGCCGGAGCATTTCGATGAGGAGATCGACACCGATTACAGTGGCGTGCCTGCTCAGCACCTCGGTGACTCGGCCCGTTCCGCAACCGAGCTCCAGAATCCGGGTCGCGCCCCAGCGGGCGGCCATCGCTTCCCAGAACGGAAGATCGCCGCGATCGGCGAGGGAGTCGTCGTAGAAAGGAAGGATCGCGTCGTAGTACCGCCGGATCTCTTCGATGTCCGTCATCGGGATCGTTTGATGCAAACCTCATGGCGCGATTGATCTTCGTCACCGGTACACCCGCAACCGTGGCCGGAGGGAGCGGCACATGGGTGGGGATCTCGGTTCTTCGCGACGCCATCGTGGCACTCGGGCACGAGGTCACGATCCTCGCTCCTCCCCCGCGGGCCGGCCGGGAGACGACGCTTTCCCGCATTCTGTTCAACGTTCGGATCCGCAAAGAGCTGCGGTCGCCGCGCGCCGACGCCGTGATCGGCTTCGATCTCGACGGCGTCTTCGCCCCGCGGAGCGGATGCCGACACATTGCCGCGATCAAGGGGGTCCTTGCGGACGAAGCGCGATACGAACATGGCGCCAGCCGGATCGCGCTTGCGGTCCAGGCACAGCTCGAACGGTGGCACGTTCATCGGGCCGGCCGCGTGATCACGACAAGCGTCTATTCATCCGGCCGTATCGCGAAGTTCTACGGCTCGACGGCCAGCAAGATCGTCGTCGTTCCGGAGTTGATCGATCTCGATGCCTGGCAGGCAGCGCTGTCCGTGGCCCCGCGCAAAGAGGGGCCGCCGCGGATTCTTTGTGTCGCGCATCTCTATCCGCGCAAGGGTGTGGACACGCTCCTGCGCGCCTTCGCACGCGTGACGGCGGGCGCCGTCCTGAGAGTCGTCGGAATCGGTCCCGAGAGTGGACGGCTGGCACTTCTCGCGCGCGATCTGGGAATCACCGGCCGCGTGCATTTCCTCGGACATCTACCCTTTGCCGATCTCGCCGCCGAGTATCGAAACGCCGGCATCTTTGCTCTGCCGACGGAACAGGAAGGCTTCGGTATCGTCTTTCTCGAGGCGATGGCATCTTCGCTCCCCATCATCGCCACCCGGGTGGCCGCGGTGCCGGAGGTCGTAGCGGATGGCGTAACGGCGTTGCTCATCGATCCGGGCGACGAGACGGCGCTCACGCAGGCAGTCGAGGACCTCCTGGATGACTCCAATCTTCGAACGAGACTCGGAAACGCCGGACGAAAGCATGTGGCTCGGTTCGATGCACCGGTTGTAGCGCGGCAGTTCCTTTCAGCTATTGGAATCGCGGACTGACGGAGCGCCCTGACGTCTCGCCCCCGGGCTGCAAGACTCCAGACCTTCGCCTGGTAACCTCAGCGGCGAGACGCCAGCGCTCCTTGGCGATTCATCGACTGACCTGCCCACGGGACGTGGTGTCCTCGCGGGAGGAGAGACCGGGCCCTCGCACAGCATGCAGTCGAAGCTAAGTCACTGAAAACAAGCATGAGAAGCTCTGCCGTTCCGTGGCATGCCGGACGCACTCCAACCGCTTGGAGAAACATCGAGAGGAACCCGCCATGCGCAAGTCCACTATCTTTCTTCTTGCAGCAATCGCAGCCGTGGCACTGCCGTCGTATGCGCGCGACCGTAGCCACTCCTACATCACGTATGACGACGGCGATTCGTCCATTCGCCAGTCCGAGGATGGGCGCGACGTCGATACGCGCCTCAATATGCCGGTTTTTCCGGGCGATCAGGTGACCACCGGACGCCGCGGCCGGATCGAGATCCGCATGGCTGACGGCAACGTCATCGCCCTCGATCGCTCCACCTCTGTCGAGTTCAAGTCGATCCTCGATTCGTATGACGGAGACTCGGAGCAGACCGTCGTCGAGCTTCACTACGGTCATGTCGCCATTCAGCGCGATGACGACATGCGCCAGCTCCTCCGGCTCGATACCGGGAACGCCAGCTATGCCGCCAGCGACATCGCCATCTACGCCGTGGAAACCGATACGAAGGGCCACGACCGCGTAACCGTGTTCGACGGGACGATGGAAGTCCGCACGCCTGCGCGTACGACGCGCCTGCGCGAAGGCGAAGAAGCGCATGTCGACGACGCCGGGATCTACGACCTACTCGCGTCCCACAACACCGCCGACGAGTTCGAGCGCTGGTTCAACCTGCGTGCAACGAAGTACAGCACTGCCAGCGGCCGCTATCTCGATCGTTCCCTTGCGTACTCCGAGGCCGACCTCGGATCGAACGGCGCATGGTTCTTCGCCGCCAACTACGGCGGCTGGTGCTGGCGCCCGCACGTCGCTGCCGGCTGGCGTCCCTACAACAACGGCTACTGGCGTCACAGCCCCGGCGGCGTCCTCGTGTGGGTCTCGTACGACCCGTGGGGATGGGTGCCCTACCACTACGGCCGCTGGGCGTATGACCCGTCCTACGGATGGGTGTGGTTGCCGGGTGCGGCCTATGCGCCGGCCTGGGTCTATTGGATGTACGGACCAAGCTACATCGGCTGGGCGCCGATGGGCTGGTACGACTGCTATCTCCCCTATTACGACTGGGCCTACAGGCCATATCAGCGGGCCGGCTTCAATTATGGGGGCGGCTGGTCGGGATGGGTCAACCCCGGCGTGGTCGACCTCCGTCCGTGGACGTTCGTTACCCCGAATCAGCTCCTGAACCGTCATGTCGATCAGGCGTCGCTCGCGGCGGATGCAATCCGCGAACGGCTGCGCCGCGACGGCAGCAGGGGCCTGGTCAGCAGCGCGCCTGCCCGCTTCACCCGAAACGAAATCAAAGATCCGAACGCGGCGGTCGGCAATGTCTTCCGCCGTGGTATCGGTAGTGGTACCGGCAGAGAAGGTTCCGGGTCCGCGACGGATATGACACCGTTCTTCCGTCGCGACCCGGAGCTTTCCAATGCGATCCGCGAGCGCGTGGTCCGCGCCCAGCCCGTGCAGGGCGGTGGGATCATCCTCGCCAATCCTCCGCGCACCGGCGCGCCCTCGGGCGTTCCGACACCAGGCACGAGCGGGACGCTTGAAGGACGGGTGAATCGTGGCGCCGACGGCACTTTGCCGCACACCGAGTCCCCGGTCATCGGCCGCGACGGCCGTTCCGCGCAGCCGGGCGACACTACAGGTGTTCTCCGCCGCGGCGATGCCGCGAGCGGTACGAACAACACGAACGGCACGAGCGGCACCGCCAATGACTGGCGCCGCGGGCGGCCGGTCGGCCCGTCCCAGACTCCAGGGGCCGACGCGGCGCATCGCGATGCTGGCGTCCCCTCGGGTGACGTCACCCCCAAGCCGGCAGGCGGCGACAACTGGCGCGGCCGCGCCGTTGGACGTCATGGGGATAATGGTTCGTCGTCCTCGCCGGCTCCGTCCTCAGGATCGAGCCGCGACGTGCCGCGCCGAATCATCGACGGCACGGGCGGTGCGCACATTTCCCGCGGCGACGCGCCGTCGGGCGGATCATCGTCCGGTGGCTCGGTGCCGCGCGATCATTCCTCGTCCGGCGGCAGTGTGAGCAGAGATCACTCGTCATCGCCACCGCCGCAGCATTCCTCACCACCTCCGCCGGCGACGCAGTCATCGCCTCCCCCGTCGTCATCGCACGACAGCGGATCGCATGAATCGCACAACGATGGGGGACACTCGAAGAAAGACTGATCCGGGCAACACGTCGATGCGCGAGGAGCTCTTCAGCGATGGAGGGCTCTTCGTGTTTCTGCCCTTCCGCTACAATCCGCCCCGAATGTCCGTTTCCCTCTTCTTTGCCCTCTATTGTCTCGAGGCAGGACTCTTTTTCATCGTCGTCCCCTGGACGCGCGTCTGGGGCATGAATCCGATTCTGCACGCCACGCCGGCGCTGCTGCTGTTGTCCGTCAATCCGTTCGTGCGCGGCTTCATATCGGGATTCGGTGTGGCGCACCTTCTCATCGGCATCAAAGACGTGATGCGCATCGCCGCGGCGCGAAACGGTCAGGCGGAGTGACGTGAGCGCCGGCCGCAGGAGCGTCTTCTCGTACTTTGTTCCGCTGATCCTCAGCGCCGTTTTCTTCGCGCTCATGGTTCTTCTGAACTACTACGACAAGGCGCTGCACCGGTATGCAACCGCCCGGCTGATTCTCCTCGGAAGGGATGATGATTATCTACATCTCCTGGTCTGGCTTGCGCTGATCATCTTCGTGGTGCGCGTCGTCGACGCCTTCATCTTCGATATGGTCATGTCGAGGCGGCGCAACGTAATCGCGCCGCAGTTGTTCCGCCAGATCGTTTCGATCCTTCTCTACCTGTTCCTGTTTGCCTTCGCGCTGAAGCGTGTACTCGACTACGACGTCAAGACCGCGCTCACCGGCGGCGCCGTTCTTGCCGCCGTCATCGGTCTGGCTCTTCAGGACACCCTCGGGAACCTGTTCAGCGGCATCGCCCTGCACATGGAAGGCGCTTTCGACGTCGGCGACGTCGTCCATTCGGGCGACTACATCGGCGTTGTGGAGAGCGTGAGCTGGCGAGCCACGCGCATGCGCGGCTTCAATAACCAGATGATCATCCTGCCGAACTCGGTCATCGCCCGCGAACGGCTGGAGGTCTTCCCCCACGCAAACCTCAATGCCCGCATTCTGCAGCTTGGTGTCGACTACAACATCCCGCCGGCGACCGTGATCGGGATCGTCAGCCAGGCGGCCGCGCATGTCGATGGGGTGGCCCGCGATCTGCCGTGTTTCGCGCGCGTGGCGACGTTCGCCGAATCCTCGGTCATCTACGAGATCAAGTACCACACGCGCAACTACGCGCAACGCGACCGCATCGATGCCGATATCCGCAAGGCTGTCTGGTACGCGCTGCATCGCAACAAGATCGCCTTCGCCACGCCGGTGCGCGCGTTTCTGACATACACGCCGCCGGACGTTCGTCATGACGTCTCCGCCGAGGAGGTGCTGGCGCGCCTCGGCCAGGTCGACATCCTCTCCCCGCTGACCGACGCGGCGCGCCAGACCATCGCCGCGGTCACAGGCGTTCATTTCTACTCGAAAGGGGAAACCATCCTTCGTCACGGCGCGGCCGGCGACTCGATGTTCGTCGTCCACGCCGGGACCGCCTCGGTACGCCTGCCGGATGACTCGGATCAGGGCTGGCACGAGGTGGCCCAGCTCGGCCCCGGTACGCTCTTCGGCGAGATGGCCCTTCTCACCGGCGAGACCCGCACCGCCGACGTCGTCGCCCTCACCGACGTTACGGCGCTGGAGATCGGCAAAGACTCCCTCCAACCCATCCTCTCCAACCACCCCGATCTGGTCGAAGCAATCACCGCGAAAGTCGTCCAGCGAAAAGGCCACCTCGACGCCATCCGCCTCGGCGAGCCCCAGGAGGAGGAGACATCGATCGTGTCGCGCGTGAGGGCGTGGTTCGGGTTGTGAGGACCGTGTAGCGTGACGTCGTGTTCGACGGAATCGACAATTGCCGATAAGGTGGCGATATGCCGCTTTCGTCCTCCGATATCAGAACAGCCTTCGATGCCCTATCGTCCGTGTTTGAACAACACGGCGAGCACGCGGAGATCGTCGTCGTTGGCGGAGCGGCGGTGGTGCTCCTTTTCCAGGCGCGTGAAACCACGAAGGATGTCGACGCATTTTTTCTCTTGCCGGATGCCTCACGTGTTCGCGCGGCCGCGGCTCGCGTCGCGGAACAACTCGACTTGCCTGAGGATTGGCTCAACGACGGTGCGAAGGGTTTTCTTGTCGGCGTGACACGAGGAGAGGTTCTTTACGAGTCACGATTCCTGGTCGTGCACGCCGCCTCAATTGCGCAACTTCTGGCGATGAAGCTCGCGGCTTGGCGCGATGCGGTCGACCGCGATGACGCAAGGCTCTTACTTGCCAGAATGCCGGGGTCGGCCGCTGACGTTTGGGAGATCGTGAAACCGCTGGTGCCTCCGCATCAAATGAACAAGGCGTCGTACGCGTTCCAGGATTTGTGGGAGAAACTTCATGGAGCTCCGTGATCTCGTCCGGGCGATCCTCGCCGGTGACCTCTTGTCTGCCCGGCAATGGGTGGCCGATGCGCATCGCCAAAGGATTTCGTGGGAGGGGGTTGGCAGACCAACCGGCCTCGACGACCGCGAGATGACGGTGGCAGCGGGCCTCGCCGAACTGCTGGCGGCACGGGCTGGGGCGCCGCCGCCACAGTGGACTCTTTCGGTCGGTGCGCAGCGAGAGCCCCTCTTCCTCGATCCGGGGCTTCAGGAGATGCCGCGGACACTTGCGCATGCGATGACAGATGGTCCGGAGCCGCTGCGCAGACGCAACGTGTTCGCGTCGCCTGATTTCCTCGATGTGAGGTAGAAGCAGGTCCCAATGAAGCGCCTTCTGATCGTCGAAGACAAGGAATCGCTCGCGCTGATGTTGCGGGAGACGGTGGAGTCCGAGGGGCTCGAGGCCGATCTTGCGCGGGATGGGAAGGAGGCGGTGCACAAGCTGGCGTCGGGGCAGCGATACTTCGCCGTGCTCACCGATCTGCGCATGCCTGGGGCGGACGGCATCGCCGTACTGCGGCAGGTGAAAGAGAGCGATCCTGATTGTCCAGTGATCGTGATGACGGCGTTCGGGACGATCGAGAACGCGGTCGAGGCCATGAAGCTCGGCGCGTATGACTTCGTGCAGAAGCCGGTCGACGTCGACTACCTCCTTCTCCTGTTGCGCCGCTGCCGCGAGAACCGCGAGCTGCGCTACGAGAACATCCTGCTAAAGGACGAGTTCCGGCAGCGCTACCGGCTGCCGGCCATCGTCGGCGAGTCGCCGCGCATCGTCGAAGTTTCGAACGCGATCCAGCGCGTGGCGCCGACCGACTCGACGGTGCTGTTGCAGGGCGAGTCGGGCACCGGCAAGGAGCTCTTCGCCCGCGCCATCCATCAGCTCTCGCCGCGCCGCGACCGGCCGTTCGTGGCCATCAACTGCGCGGCGATTCCGGAGACACTCATCGAGAACGAGCTGTTCGGACACGAGAAGGGATCTTTCACCGGCGCGACCGGGCGGCAGCTCGGGAAGTTCGAGCTGGCCGACAGCGGGACGATTTTCCTCGACGAGATCGGCGAGCTCGGACTGGGCGTGCAGTCGAAGATCCTCCGGGTGATCCAGGAGCGGCGCTTCGACCGTATCGGCGGCGCCTCGACGCATGAAGTCGACGTGCGCATCATCTGCGCCACGAATCGGGCTCTTGCCGACGAGGTGAAAGCGGGGCGCTTCCGCGACGACCTCTTCTTCCGAATCAACGTTTTCCCGGTCACGGTCCCTCCGCTGCGCGCGCGGCGCGAGGACATCGACGCGCTGAGCGATTTCTTTCTTCAGAAGTTCGCCCGGGAGTTGAAAAAGCCGTCGCTGCGCATTGGAACCGAGGCGCGCGAAGCGCTTCGCGCGTATGACTGGCCGGGCAACATCCGCGAGCTGGAGAACTGCATCGAGCGTGCGGCGATCCTCTGCGACAACGCCACGATCGAGCGACGCGATCTCCACCTCGGCGACGCCTCGACCGATGGGCTCCGCGATGCCCTCGACCTCTCCGGCACCCTTGCCGAGGCCGCCGAACGGGCGACGAACGTCATCGAGAGGCTGAAGATTGCCGATGCACTGCTCCGGTCAGCCACCCGCGCGGAGGCGGCCGAGGCGCTCGGCATCTCCCCCCGCACCCTCGCGGCGAAGATGAAGGAGTACGGGATCGAGGAGTGACGGGACGGTCACGACTTCTATCGCTTCCGGAGAGATCGTTAACGTGCCGGAATCGACCCTGACTTACGCAAGTCCAGGATTGCCGATGTGGGGCCTCGGCCTGACGCCGTCGAGCCTCGGCCTGAATTTGTGGGGCCTCGGCCTGACGCCGTCGAGCCTCGGCCTGAATTTGTGGGGCCTCGGCC
>JADGNY010000077.1 GCA_017883235.1 Thermoanaerobaculia bacterium
GAGAGTCCTTCTCCCCCCGCGGTTTTTTGCGGGGGGAGAAGGTGCCGAAGGCGGATGAGGGGGGCGTATACGCGACATGAACGATCTTGCAGCACGGGCCTCGATACAGCCTAAAAGCACGAGTCGCGCGCAAATTACGCACTCGTGAAACGCCCCCTCATCCGCCTGTCGGCACCTTCTCCCCCAGCTGAAAAGCGCTGGGGGAGAAGGACTCTCGACGAGGTACAGGGTGCCGACGATTCCGGTGAGAGTCGCGCTAACGGATTCGCGCATCGTCCACGCGCGCCGCAGCGCGCAGACAACTGACAACGCGGCGAAGCCGCAGACAACGCGCGGAGCGCTAAAACGCGTTGAGGATGTACTCGAGCGGATTCACCGGATTGTTGTTCAGGCGCACCTCGTAGTGGAGGTGTGGTCCGGTGGAGCGGCCGGTGGAGCCGACGTAGGCGATGATGTCGCCCCGTTTGATGTGCTGGCCGGGTTTGACGGCGTACGACGAAAGATGACCGTAGCGCGTCGAGTAGCCGTAGCCGTGCGAGACGTAAATCACGTTGCCGTAGCCATTCGCCCACTCCGCCTTGACCACGATGCCGTCGGCCGGCGCGCGGACGGCCTGACCGGCCGCGGAGGAGATATCGATAGCGTTGTGCGTGCCCGGCTCACCGGTGAATGGATCGGAGCGGCCGCCGAAGCCGTCCGTCAGGATTCCGCGTACCGGTGCGATCGACGGCGTCGACGCCAGAAGCTGTGACTGCGCCACGAGCTTCTGCTCGAGCACGGAGAGATCGCTCTCGATGCGGTGCGACCGGAAGGCCATCTTGTCGATGTCATCGCGATACGGGTTGTTGCCGAGGTCGGGCGGACGAAGGCCGCCGACACCGCCCTGGGCGCTGTCATCAAGGCTGCTGATGCCGGCGTAGATCGCCAGCTTGCGGGTGCGGTCTTCAACGGTACGGAGCTGGCCGCGGAGCGACTCGACCGACTTGCTGAACTGTTCGTTGGCTGTCTGAAGCTCTTTGTTTTCGTGACGCAGCTTGCTGAGCTCGTGGGTCTGGGAGAGCGAGGTGAAGTACTGAACCGAAAAGAACGTCGAAAGGCAGAGCGACGAGGTGACCACCGAAAGAAGGGAGAAGAGCAGGCGGTGCGACACCTTCAACTTCCGGAACTTCGCCCGCGCGTGCGGGACAAAGATGATTGTTGAATATCGTGGATCCATGCTCACTCCTAGACTCGATGTACCGACTGGGCGTTGGCGGAGCCGTATTCTATGGAAAGGAGGTGCGGAGTCAACGCAAAATCGATCCGTAAGTTATGTGAAAGCAAGCACTTGCAGGCTCCTTTTATGTGGTTACGCCATATTCCATGAGCATGCGTTAGTGTTTCTGGTGCATAACGCGAATAACTTATTCGGGAGTCGGGAGTCGGGGGTCGGGAGTCGGAGTCACGGAGGGTCGTGGGGGGACGCGGTTTCACGGTCTCGCGGTCTCTCACTGTGCGACCGCGCAACCGCGAGACCTCGCAACCGCAACCCTGGGCAAGCTCCGACACCCGACACCCGACTCCCGACTCCCGTCACTCATGCTATCCTCCCGCCGCCCTTCCCAACGACGACAAATCCACGCTTCTCAAGGTCAGTATGAACGTCAAAAAAAGGCTGCTCGACGGTCCCCGGATGAATCGCGCCATCCGGCGCATGGCCATTGAAATCCTCGAGAAAAACCGAGGCATCCAGGACCTCATCATCGTCGGCATCCGCAGCCGCGGCGTCCCCATCGCCGAGCGGATGTGCAAAGAGATCGAGGAGATGGAGGGTCATCCGGTCAGCTCCGGCATCCTCGACATCACCCTCTATCGAGACGACCTGACCACCATCGCCCCGCAGCCGGTGGTGAAGCCGACCAAGCTCCCGGAGCCGATCGACGACAAGATCGTGGTGCTGGTCGACGACGTGCTCTACACCGGCCGCACGGTTCGCGCCGCCCTCGACGCGCTGATCGACTTCGGCCGCCCGAAAGCAGTCATGCTGGCAGTCCTCATCGATCGCGGCCACCGCGAGCTCCCCATCCACGCCGACGTGATCGGCAAAACCGTCCCCACCGACGCCAACGAGGTGATCAAGGTGAAGCTGGTGGAGACCGATGGAGAGGATGAGGTTTTAATCATGGAGAAGTAGATCAGTGGATTAGTCGATTCGTGGATCAGTTGACCTCGTGAATGTTCTGATCTACTGATCAACTAATCTACTAATCTACTAATCCACTGCCGATGCGTACCTCAACCTCCGCGCTGAAATCCAAAGACCTCCTCGGCATCGAGCCGCTTCTTCCGGAAGAAATCGATCTCATCCTCGATACCGCAGAAGGGTTCAAGGAAGTGAGCGAGCGGCCGGTCAAGAAGGTGCCGGCGTTGCGCGGACAGCTGGTCATCAATCTCTTCATGGAAGCGTCGACGCGCACGCGGGTCTCCTTCGAGATCGCTGAGAAGCGCCTCTCCGCCGATACGCTCAACTTCACCGCCTCCGGTTCTTCCGTCGAGAAGGGCGAGACGCTCATCGACACGGCCGAGAACCTCGTGGCCATGCACCCCGACATGATCGTCATCCGCGCCAAACATCCCGGCGCGCCGAAGATGCTGGCCGACCGGCTTCCGAACGTCTCGATCATCAACGCCGGCGATGGCTCGCACGAGCACCCCACCCAGGCTCTGCTCGACGCGTTCACAATCCGCGAACGTCTCGGGCGGCTGGCCGGGGTCAATGTTTCCATCATCGGCGACATCGCTCATTCGCGCGTCGTCCGCTCGAACATCCATCTGCTGACGAAGATGAAGGCCAACGTCACCGTGGCCGCGCCGCCGACGCTGATCCCGGCCGAAGTGGAGAAGATGGGAGTGCGCGTCGTCCACTCCCTCGATGAGGCCGTCGAAGGCGCCGACGTGATCATGATGCTGCGCATTCAGCTCGAGAGACAGGGAAAGCTTTCGTTCCCGTCGCTGCGGGAGTATTACAACACCTTCGGCCTCACGCCGGAACGGCTGAGACGCGCCAACAGCGAGGCCATCATCATGCATCCCGGCCCAATGAACCGCGGCGTCGAGATCGCCAGCGATGTCGCGGACGATCCTCGCCGCTCGGTGATTCTCGAACAGGTCACGAATGGAGTGGCGGTGCGGATGGCAGTGCTGTATCTCATCGGCGGAGCACACAACGTTGAGTAAAAGACTTTCGGGAGTCGGGAACCGGGTGTCGGGTGTCGGAGACCGCGAAATCTCCGACCCCCGACTCCCGACCCCCGACTCCCGCCAATGAACATGAACCTCCTCATCACCAACGCCCGCGTCATCGATCCGAGCCAGGAGCTGGACGCGAAACTCGACCTGCTCATCGAGGATGGCCTGATCGCCCGCATCGACAAGCGGATCAAGGCCAGCATCGAAACCATCGACGCCGGCGGCCTGATCCTCGCTCCCGGCCTCATCGACCTCCACACGCATCTTCGCGAGCCGGGGCAGGAGCACAAGGAGACCATCGCCACCGGGACGCGTGCGGCGGTGGCCGGCGGCTACACCGCCGTCTGCGCCATGGCCAACACGCTTCCGCCGAATGACGAGCGGGCCGTGACGGAGATGATCATCGCCGAGTCGCGGCGGAACGGCGCTTGCCGCGTCTATCCGATCGGCGCGGTCAGCAAAGGCTTGAACGGCGAAGCGCTCGCGGAGCTGGCCGACCTGCGCGCGGCCGGCTGCGTCGGCGTGAGCGACGACGGCAAGCCGGTCTGGAATGCGCAACTGATGCGCCGCGCACTCGAGTACTGCACGATGCTCGGCATCCCCGTGATCGCCCACGAAGAGGATGCGAACCTCTCCGACGGCGGCGTGATGCATGAGGGCTACTTCTCGACATTACTTGGTCTAGGCGGCATCCCGGCAGCCTCGGAGGAGACGCTCGTGGCGCGCGATGTGATCCTGGCCCGCATGACCGGTGCGCACGTCCACATCGCACATCTCTCCACGGCCGGCGCGGTCGACTCGGTGCGCCAGGCGCGCGCCGCGGGCGTTCACGTGACCTGCGAGGTGACCCCGCACCACATCGCCCTCGGCGACGAGAGCGTGCAGTCGTTCTCGACGAATCTGAAGATGAATCCCCCCCTTCGATCGGCAGCGCATCGCCAGGCCCTCATCGCCGGCATCGCCGACGGCACGGTGGACGCGATCGCCACGGACCACGCACCCCATCATTTCGACGAAAAGAACGTCGAGTTCGACATCGCGCCGTTCGGCGTGATCGGCCTGGAGACCGCCTTTCCCGTCTGCTACGACCGCCTGGTGCGGGCGGGCGTGATTGGGATCGATCGCCTGATCGACCTCATGTCCTGCGGCCCTGCGCGGATCTTCAATCTCCCGGGCGGCACGCTGCGGCCCGGGGCACCAGGCGACGTGACGCTGCTCGATCCCGATGCGCCCTTCAAGGTCGCCGCGACCTTTCAATCCAAGGCCTCGAACTCACCGTTCGTTGGTCAAGCACTACGGGGCCGCGCCATGACCACGATCGTCGGCGGCGCGATTCGCTACGACATCCGCGCGCCGAAGCGGAAAACGAAGAAATGAGCGAGCTCAAACCGAAACGGGTCGTCATCGTCGACGACTCTCCGGCGTTCTGCGACCTCTGGTCGAACTTCATGACCGAGCGCTACGCCGCCACCGCGCACGTCGAGACCTACTCTCACCCCTACGACGCGTTGCCGAAGATCGACGACTCGATCGACCTCCTCATCGTCGACCTGGAGATGCCCGGGATGGACGGCAAGAAGTTCGTCGAGTACGCGCACGCCAAAGGCCTTCCGGCCCGCCGCATCGTCGTCACCTCGTCGCACTCCGCCGACGAGCTCCACGAGCGTTTCCGCATCGGCGAAACGATCGCCGTCATCAACAAAACGGAGGCCAGACAGCAGGAGGCCTTCCTGATGATTCTCGATTCGGTGATGCGTCGGTAACTGCGCCTTCGGCGCGTTGTCTGCGGCTCCGCCGCGTTGCCGGTTGTCTGCGCTGCGGCGCGTGGTCAGTGACCGGAAAGCACGCCGAGCCTCAACATCCGGCCACGCGCGCCGCAGCGCAGACAACTGACAACGCGGCGAAGCCGCAGACAACGCGCGACAGCGCACCGCCGCATATAATTACCGCCGTGACAGTCCAGGCACCCGCGGCCGAGCAGGCTCCGAGCTTCACGCTCAACGACCTGCTGGTCTACATGGCCAAGCAGCAGGCTTCCGATCTTCATCTGAAGCCGATGCGGCCGCCGCTGCTGCGCATCCGAGGAAAGCTCGTACCGGTCAAGAGCGATCCGCTGAAGCCGGCCGATATCGAGAAGATGCTGCTGCCGCTGCTCAACCAACATCAGCAGGGAAAGTTCGAGACCACGCAGTCGGTCGACTTCGGCTACGGCGTTGCGGGCGTGGCCCGCTTCCGCGTCAACGTCTACAGGCAGCGAGGCACGGTCGGTGCGGTCTTCCGCCGCATCCCCATCAACGTGCTGACCATTGAAGCGCTCGAGCTGCCGGACGCGGTCCGCGACCTGACCCAGATTCCCGACGGCCTCGTCCTCGTCACCGGCCCGACCGGCTCCGGCAAGTCGACCACGCTGGCGGCGATGATCTCGCACATCACCGAGACCGAGCCGCTGCACATCGTCACCATCGAAGATCCGATCGAGTTCCTCTTCGTCGACAAGATCGCCGCCATCTCCCAGCGGGAAGTCGGCAGCGACACGCCGAACTTCAAGGAAGCACTCCGCAATGCCATGCGCCAGGACCCGGACGTCATCATGGTCGGCGAGATGCGCGACACCGAGACCGTGGAGACGGTGCTGACTGCCGCCGAGACCGGGCACCTGGTCTTTTCCACGCTGCACACCAACAACGCCGCGCAGACCATCGACCGCATCATCGACACGTTCCCGGCCGATCAGCACAAGCAGGTCCGCTCGCAACTGGCCCTGGTCCTGCGCGGCATCATTTCCCTGAAGCTGATCAAGACCACCACCGGGACCTTGACGGCAGCCGTGGAGATTCTCAAGAACTCGCCGCGCATCGCCAGGCTCATCGAAGACGGGCACACCAAAGACATCCTCGAGGAGATGGAGAGCTCGGTCGGACTCTACAAGATGCAGTCGATGAATCAGTCGCTCATCGCGCTGCTCGTACACCAGAAGATTTCCTATCAGGATGCAATGGCACTCTCCAGCGACCCCGACGACCTGTCGCTCAAAGTGCGCAAGCTCTTCCCGCAGATCGAAGAGCGCGTCCGCCAGGGGGGAGAAATGGCTCCGAGCGATTCCGATTACTCGCAGATCACCGAGCTGATGGACATCAAACGGCTCTACGAAGAGCAGGAAGTGCATTGGCGGCACCGCGTGTCCGTGAAGGAAGAGGAGATCGCGAACCTCCATCACGACACGGAGCTCCTGCGGCAGCAGATGCAGCAGACATCCGCCGCGCGCTCGCAGCACGATGAGGAGGTCGTCCGTCTGCGCGGTGAGAACGAGCGCCTCCGCGCCGACGCCCAGGCCAAGATCACCCAGCTCCAGGAGAGGATCAAGGAGCTGAATCAGAAGCTGATGGTGGCGGGGGCGGGGGTGAAGAAGTAGGTTGCTGAGTTTGGGTTGCAGAGTTGCTGGGTTGCAGAGTTGCTCAGCGTGATTCAGCAACCAAGCAACCAAGCAACTCAGCAACCATGTCCACACCTTCACAAACCCTCGCCACCTTCCCCAACCCCAACCCCGAGCGCGATTACGAGATCGCCTTCGAGGCGCCGGAGTTCACCTGCCTCTGTCCGATGACGGCGCAGCCGGACTTCGCCACCATCCGCATCCGCTACGTCCCCGATCAGAAGTGCGTCGAGCTCAAGTCGCTCAAGCTCTATCTCTGGTCGTACCGTGACGAGGGAACGTTCCACGAAGCGGTCACGAACAAGATCGCCAACGATCTCATCGCCGCACTCGATCCGCGTTACCTCCACGTCGAAGGCGACTTCTACATCCGCGGCGGGATCAAGACCGTGGTGAAGGTGGAGCACCGGAGGTAGGTTCGGCGTTGCGGTCTCGGGGTGGCCAGTCTCGACTCACCGCATCCAGGAATCGATGATGTGCATTCAGAGATCCTGGATGCGCATTCAAGGATTCTGGATGTGCATTCAAAAACCTTGGATGCGTATCCAAGGATCCTGGATACGCAGTCAAGAAGCTTGGATACGTATTCAAGAACCTTGGGTGCGCAGTCAAGAACCTTGGGTGCGCAGTCAAGAAGCTTGGATACGCATTCAAGGATCCTGAATGCGCAGTCAGGAATCTTTGATGCGCAGTCAAAAATCGATCAAAACGGGCCCCGAACCGCCACCAAACAACCAAAAATGGTCATTCAGCCACACCAGGAATCGCAGGCCAACGATCTGATCGCCGCACTCGAACCGCGTTACCTGGACGTGAGAAGGCGACTTCTACGTCCGCGGCGGGACCGTGGTCAAGGTCGAGCACAGGAAAAATGCTCATGAGGCCGTCTAATCTGGCGGAGGTCACATGCCGCCCAAGCCAGCCATCTTCCTTCCGGGATTTCCTTCCAGCGAGCTGCTCGATCCGGCCGGCCATGTCGTCTACCCGCCGCCGTCGCCGCTTTCGCTTTTGAATCCGACGAACAAAGCAGCCTACCTCGCCAGGTTGTCCGACGTTCCTGGTGATCTTGTGGCCGGAAGCCCGGTTCCATCCCTCTTCGGTCTCGTACCGGAGGCACAGTCGCTCTATGACATCCTCGCTACGTTTGGCTACGACATCACTCCCGCCAGCACGAACTTCAAGCCCATCGGGTGGGATTGGCGGCTTGGAGTCGGCGCCGCCGCAACGATCAACCGTATCCGCGCCACGCTCGACGCACTCTCGCCGAACAAGGATGGGAACGTCATTGCCATCCTCCACTCCACCGGAGGCCTCGTTTTCCGTGCCTTCCTCGAGCAGGAGCCCGCGTACGCGAAGTGCTTCGAGCAGGTTCTGACGTTCGGCATCCCGTGGGCAGGGACGCTCGAGGCGCTCCACGCCGTGGTCGTCGGTGTGGGTATCGGCATCGGTCCGATCAAACTGATTTCCGAAGCTGAAGGAGCGAGTATTTTCGGCCACGCGCAAGCCGCGTACGACCTCTTCCCGACCGATCCGTCGCTGAACCTCTTTATTTCAACGGGCGTACCGACGACTCCCAAGGCCGATCAGTCGTGGACGACCGAACAATATCAGCGCGATCTGCTTGCGACTGCCCACGGCCCGTTCCCGCAGCAGTTCGACGACCTGCCTCTGACGAATGTTTGCGGCTGGGGTGGAGCGACGTGGCCGGTGGTGACGCTCGTCGGCGGAAAGATTACCTGGCTTGCTCCACACAAGGAGGCAGGGGATGGTACGGTGCCGTTCGTCTCGTCTTCGTGGCTTCAGGGAGCGAAGGTACGGCCGGTCTACGTTCCGATCGGAACGTTCGCCGAAGATATGCTGCCGAGAATTCACGGACAGCTATGGGGCTCGGTGGCCATTCAGCAGATTTTTCGTGAAGTTCTCGGTGGCGCAGCGCCTCAGCCATTCATCACGGCTGCCGCCGATAGCGATCAAAGCATTGACTTCAACAGCAATGTAAACGTTCGAATGACAGCGTTGGCGCCCGACGGCTCGGCACTTCCGAACTGCGTGGCCACCGTGGACATCGGCGGAAAGAAGACGAAGGTGCCCTTTGATCCTACCGCGATGCTGCACGGCGATCGCCGCGCCGAGGTTTCGATCAAGCGCGCGGGCATCAAACACAACATCGCGAACGACCTGTTCCGTTTTGAGATCACATTCACCTGGGACGGAGGCGTGCCGGTCGTGGTGCCGGTGATCATCCATTCGGTGTAGTTACAGATCCGGCTCCGATCCGGTGATCGTCCGAAACGCCTCGATGTACTTCTCGCGCGTCTTCATCACCACATCGTCCGGCAGCTCAGGCGGCGTTGATGCCTTGTCCCAGCCGGTCGTTTCCAGCCAGTCGCGGACGAACTGTTTGTCGAACGACGGCGGGTTCCTGCCGACGGTGTAACTCTCGGCGGGCCAGAAGCGGGAGGAGTCGGGAGTCAGCGCTTCGTCGATCCAGACGACGATGTTGCCGCGGGTGGCGTGTTCGTCGATACCGAACTCGAACTTCGTGTCGGCGATGATGATGCCCCGCGTCTCCGCGTACTCGGCGGCGCGTTTGTAGATGCGCAGCGTCAGGTCGCGCAGCTCCGCGGCGAGGTCGTCGCCTACGAGCGCGCACATCCGCTCGAACGAAATGTTCTCGTCGTGGCCACTCTCTTCCTTGGTGGCCGGGGTGAAGATCGGTTCGCGCAGTTTGCTCGCTGTCGTCAGGCCGGCCTCCAGCTCGATGCCGCAGACCTTCCCCGTCTCGTTGTACTCCTTGAGTCCCGAGCCGACCAGGTAGCCGCGGGCGACACATTCGACTGGTACGACGCGGCACTTCCGCACGATGACGCTACGCCCGCGCAGCTCGGCATGCGCACGCACCTGGGACGGGAAGCTCTCCCATTCCGTTTCCAGCAGATGGTTCTCGATATCGCCAAAGTGCCGGAACCAGAACGTCGACATCTGCGTCAGGATCTTCCCCTTGTCCGGAATGCCCGGCGAGAGGACGACGTCGAATGCGGAGATGCGGTCGGTGGCGACGAAGAGGAAGGATTCGCCGAGGTCGTAGACATCGCGCACTTTTCCGCGTCGGGCCAGAGGAAGAGGAAGGCTGGTTTCGAGAAGGGCCGGCATGATGAGCAAAAGTCTATCCTGACGCGCAGCGGAAATCGGAGCGCTGGCGTCTCGCCGGCTGGACGGGCGGCGTCTCGCCGCCCGTCTGCCGCATACGATACATTCGCTCGTAACCTCGGGGGCGAGACGCCCCCGAGCCAGCCGGCGAGACGCCAGCGCTCCGACCGGGTTCTACCGTACCCGGCTATTCACCACCGTCGCCTCGCCGAGGTGTGTCGCCGTGTCGCGAATACCCCGGGCGAAATCAGAGTCGATCTTGCGGCCGAGGGTAAGGGGCTGCGGCAATCCCATCTTGAAGAGGACCTTGGCGCTGGCGAGCAGCATCGGGCCCTGATAGGTCGGGTCGCCGGAGAGATCGTCGATCGTCGATGAGTAGGGGAAGACGACCGCCGTGTTGGCCGGATCGTCGACGAAGAACTCGACGGAGCCGCCGTCGACCTCGATCGGCAGACTGGCCTGGCGATGGCCGAGCGGAGGGAGGTCGAGCGTGGCGTCCTTCATGATCGTCGCGCCGGCGGCGTTATAGACGTTGATGCGAAGCGTGACATTCGACCGGCCGAGGTTCACCGCGCCGACGTTCGTGCGCCAGCCGAGACGGGCAACGTTCCGCACCCCGTGCGCGACCGAGCTGATGCCGTCGTGCTTGAAATCCTGCAAACCCGCCCACACGCCGGGGATCGTCTGACCGTACGTCCCGCTCTTGACGTTGTTGTACGTGCTGGTCGTGACGAGGAACGAGCGCGAGAGGACGTCATTCGGTGCCGTCGGATTGTCCTCCGGGAAGGTGGCCACGAGGAGCGCTCCCGATCCATCCTTGATGTTGAACAGATCGTTGAGGATGTTGTCCGATAGCACGGTGCCATTCGCCGGAACGGTGAAGGTGCGCTCGAGCCCTACGCCGCCCCCGGTCGGGAGGAACGTGACGCTGACGGTGAGTGGGTAATCGAGCTGCGGATTGAAGACGCTGAACTGCGTCAGCCACCGCGTACCGAAGTTCCCGCCGGTGTTGGCCGAGGCCGGGATGACATAGGTGTCGTTGATCTGCGCGGCGAGAGGAAGTGAAACGACGACGAGAAGCAGGGCGAAGAAAATGTACCTGGAAGTGTTCACGGTGAAATCTCTCCGGGTACCGGCATCGGAAGGAACGGCTGCGCGAGCGCTGTCATTCCTGAGAAAGGCAGAAGGCAGAAAGCAGAAGGCAGAAATGCTCCGCTATGCCCACATCTCGACGTAGCGGAGCACTTCTGCTTTCTGCCTTCTGCTTTCTGCCTTATGTCTACCGCTGCCCGATCTCTTTGTAGTCCCGCTTTCGCGATCCCGTAAAGATCTGTCTCGGGCGGGCAATCTTCTGATCGGGATCGTTCAGCATCTCGCACCACTGCGCAAGCCAGCCGGAAACGCGCGGGATGGCGAAGAGGACCGGGAACATGTCCATCGGGAACTTCATGGCCTGGTAGATGAGTCCCGAGTAGAAATCGACGTTCGGATACAGCTTGCGCTTGACGAAGTACTCATCCGCGAGCGCGATCCGCTCCAGCTCAACGGCGATCTCGAGCAGCGGGCTCATGCCCGTAACCTCGAAGACGCCGTACGCGGCCTTCTTGATAATCGTGGCGCGCGGGTCGAAATTCTTGTAGACGCGGTGGCCGAAGCCCATCAGCTTCACCCCCTCGCCCTTCTTCACCTTTTCGATGAAGGCGGGGATGTTCTGCTTCGAGCCGATCTCGGTCAGCATCCGGATGACCTGCTCGTTCGCCCCGCCGTGCAGCGGTCCATAGAGCGCCGCGCACGCGGCGGCGACGGAGGAGTACGGATCGACGTGCGAGCTGCCGGCGACGCGCATGGTGCTCGTCGAACAGTTCTGCTCGTGATCGGCGTGGAGGATGAAGAGGACGTCGAGGGCATGCACGAGAGCCGGATCCGGCTCGTACTTCAACTCCGTCGTCCTGTACATCATGTTCAGGAAGTTGGCCGGATAGGACAGCTCGTTGTCGGGATAGGCGTACGGCATGCCCACCATGTGCCGGTAACCGAAGCCGGCGATGGTGATCATCTTGGCGATGAGACGTTCGATCTGCCGGTTGCGCACGTCTTCGTCGAAGATGTTCTTGGCCTCCGGGTAGAACGTGCCGAGGGCGCTGATCATCGCGATCAGCATCCCCATCGGATGCGCGTTGTAGCGGAACGAGTCGAGGACGAACTTGAGGTTCTCGTTGATGAAGGTGTGGTACGTGATCGTATTCGTCCACACGGTCAGCTCGTCCTTCGTCGGAAGCTCGCCGTGGAGAAGCAGCCATGCCGTCTCGAGATACGTGCTCTTTTCGGCGAGCTGCTCGATGGGATATCCGCGGTATTCAAGGATGCCCTTGTCGCCATCGATGAACGTGATGGCGCTTCGGCAGGCGGCGGTGTTCATGAAGGCCGGGTCGTAGGTCATCATGCCGAAATCGTCGTCATCCACTTTGATCTTGCGCAGATCGGTGGCGCGAATGGTGTCTTCGTTGATCGGGACTTCGTACGTTTTGCCGGTGCGGTTATCTGTGATCGTGAGGCTGTTGGTTGGCAAGAGAGACTCCCTCCGATGCTATAGAGCGCGTGAATCTATCAAATGTCGCCACTTCGCGCAGTGACAAGCGCGGTGGCGACGATGGCGGCGGTCTCCGCGCGAAGGCGCCGGACGCCGAGGCGTGCAAAGGCACAACCATTCTCACCGGCAAGGCGCAGCTCGTCCTCGCTCCAACCACCCTCGGGACCGATGAAGAGGGTTGCCGGCTCGCCGGGTTGCCACGTTGCCGGTTCGGCGTCGGCATCGAAGAGGATTTTCAGTCCCGCGCGCCTGATGACATCCCCGAACGGGGCGGGCTCTTCGATCGTGGGGATGACCGACCGGCCCGACTGCTTGACCGCCTCGAAGACGATCTTCCGCCATCGCTCCGCTTTGCCCCGATAACGCTCGGCGCGAATCTCCACGCGCTCGGTGACGAGCGGGATGATGGAACGAACGCCCAGCTCCGTCGCCTTCTGCAGGACGATGTCGAACTTGTCGAGATTGATGATGGCCATGGCCAGATGCAGCGCTGTCCGCGCCTCCCTGTCCGGCGCCGGATCGTTGATCAGCAAGCCATCGGCTGAGTACTTTGCGACGAACGAGATGCCGCGGCCGTTGAAAACCTCGACCTCTTCGCCGTCGCGAACGCGCACGACATGTGCGTGATGCTGCTCATCGCGGCTCAGCGCGACGGCAGTTCCCGACACGAGGTCGGCGTCGATGAAGAAGCGGTGTTTCATCGAGAGTACAGCGTCACCGGGAACCGCTTCTGTCCGAACGGCGTGTGGTAGTAGGCATTGCCGTGGATTGCGTAGTGGGCGCGGTTGCCCTGAACCACGTCGGCGATCTGGCGAAAGAGCGCCTTCAGGTTCCCATAGCCGACGCGCGTACGGAGGTGAACGTCACCCATTCCGTGCGCGGGGATGTGGACGCCCTGCTCGGCACGGACGCTGGTGAGGATCGGGGTATCGTTGATAGCCAGGTCGAAGTCGAGCCAGTCGAGGCGCAGGCCGATGGCGTTCGGATTGTCGACGACGATCGTAATATCGAAGTCGATCGCCGATGCCGAGAGTGGCAGCGCGATAGCGACATGCGGCACGACGCTTCGCAGCGCATAGCTGGGGTTGACGATTTCCCCGGGCAGCAGCGACCGGCATCCGGAAAGCGCCGCCAGAACGATGCAGCCAATGGTCAGCAGGGTTGCTGGAATCAACGCCCGTTTCATCGCAACCGCCATTCTATGCAATGCCCCCGCCGTCTCTCCGACCCCCGGCTCCCGACTCCCGACCCCCGTTTTCGCTGTGGTATGGTCTGGCTGTTGCAATCCCACCACCGTGCTCAGGAGAGTTGATTGATCTCGGCCATCATCGCGGCGTACAACGAGGAAAAGACGCTCGCTGAGGTTCTCGGCGTTCTGACGAAAAGCGCCCTGATCGACGAGATCATCGTGGTCAGCGACGGCTCCACCGACCGCACCGTCGAGATCGCACGCTCTTTCGATGTCACCACCATCGCCCTGCGCGAGAATCGTGGGAAGGGCTTCGCCATGCGGCTTGGCGTCGACTACGCGCGGCACGACGTCCTCTTCTTCGTCGACGGCGACATGTTCAACCTCACCGACGAGCACATCGAGTCGCTCGTCCGGCCGGTTCTGCGTAACGAGTGCGACATGAATATCGGAGTCCGCAGCCGCGGCCCGATCCGCAACTTCTTTCATCTGCAGATGAAAGTCGGCCCGGTCCTGTCGGGCATCCGCGTGATGCGCCGGGCCGTCTGGGAGACCGTTCCACTCCGTTATCAGGAACGTTTCAAGATCGAGGCAGCGCTCAACTTCTTCTGTTCGCGCGCCAGCTATCCGCAGCAGCAGACGGTGATTTATGACCTCGGCCATCTGATCAAGGAAAACAAGCGCGGACTTGGTCCGGGCCTGACGGCGCGTTGGGAGATGACCCGCGAGGTGTTTCTGCTGCATTGGGATCTCTACCTTTTCGAAATGTGGCGCTCGGACGTCGAGCCGGAACCGCTTCCGGTCGCCGAGTACGATCTGTTCGAGTAGTGAGCACGCGGACCGTCGTTCTCGTTCTTCTTCTCGCGGCGCTGGCGTCCTCCGGCTGCACCAGCCACTCGCAGTTTCTGGAACGCGAGATCAGGCTTGGCGATCACTCGTACAAATACCGGGTCTGGCTGCCGCACCACTACACCAAGCTACGTCGCTGGCCGGTCGTGCTCTACCTTCACGGCAGCAGCGAACGCGGCTCGGACAACATCAGCCAGTTGAGCACCGGCCTCGGCCCCGCGCTGGAGCGCTACGGCGAGCGGTACAAAGCCGTCATCGTTTTTCCTCAGGCTGATTCGGGACAGGAGTGGTACGGCGAGATGGAGACGATGGCGCTGGCGGAGCTGGATGCGGCCATGCGCGAGTTCCACGGGGACCAGCGCCGCGTTTACCTGACCGGCATTTCGATGGGAGGCGCAGGCACCTGGTACATGGCCCGGCACAATCGGAAATGGGCCGCCCTCGTGCCGGTCTGCGGAGAAGTGGCCCGGCATCCCGACGATCCCTTTCCGAGTGATCCACCGCCGGACATCGCCCGCATCGTCGGCTCCCGCGATCCGTACGCAACGCTGGCCGGTCAGATCGGCAACACGCCGGTCTGGGCATTCCACGGCGCGACGGATGACATCGTGCCGGTTACCGAATCACGGTCGATGGTGAAAGCGCTCCGCCAGGCCGGCGGCAACGTCCAATACACCGAGTATCCGAACGGCAGCCACGACGTCTGGGACGCGGCCTACGGCGACGCGACACTGGTGCACTGGATGCTGCAGCAGAAGATGAAATGAAGGCAGAAGGCAGAAGGCAGAAGCAAAAACCAGTCTCCTTCTGCCTTCTGCCTTCTGCCTTTCCTTCATCCTTCATCCTTCCATTTCACTCCCCGTACTGACTCAACTCCTTCACGAACACGTGCCGAAAGTTCCCGCCCGGCGATTCGAAATAGAGCGTGCCGCGGATGGTTACCGGCTCGGTCGTGCGTCGTGACTGGCCAACGCTGGACGCCTTCGCCCAGAACTCGACCGAAGCGATCTGGTGCGCGTCGATGACATTGTGAAAGTAGTAGGCGCGGCGGTCGAGCGAATAGGCGCCTCCCGGCGGATTCACCGTCACCAGTTGCACCTGGCTCAGCGTGATCGGAACGTCGGCACGATTGCCGATGTCGAGCCGGAACTTCATATCGAAGTTCCCCTCGGGATAATCGAGCTGCGCCGGCCCGACGACCTGATGGATTTCGAAGTCCGGCGGAGGGATCCGTGCATTTTGCGGCGGCGTTGCCGGAGCTGACGAGGAGCATGCGGCGAGAGCGATCGCGGTGGCAGCCATGAGGATTCGCATCAGACGATTCTAATACCCTACCGAGACGCTATGATCCCCCGAGTGGGGATTTTGATTGACTGATGTAAAGCCTATCGACGTGCGTGCCGGCCCGAAGCAGACTCAGGAACTGCTGGAGCATCGCCTCGCCTTCGAAACGCTCGTCTCCGGGATTTCGACAAACTTCATCAACGTCGCCGCCGACGACGTCGATTGTGAGATCTCAGCCGCGCTCGAAAGCGTGGGCCGCTTTATCGGCGCCGACCGCGCCTACATCTACAAGCTCACCGAAGATGGAAGCGCCGCCGCGCTGGCGCACGAGTGGAATGCCGATCCCAATGCCGTGCGCGGCCCTGAAACGCTCGTTCCCTTGTCCTCGTTCCCCTGGACCAGCGAAAAGATCAACGAACTGCAGTATGTGATGGTCTCGATCGATGACCTCCCGCCGGAAGCGGAGGCCGAGCGCGAACGGTTCAGGCAGGCCGGAAACCACTCCGTCGTCGTCGTCCCGATGACCTACAACCGCGTCTTTCTCGGCGCACTGGGCGTAGCGTCCGCCGTTCCACGCACCTGGAGCGATGAGGTGGTGTCGCTGCTTCGCATCAGCGGGGAGATCTTTGTCAACGCCATGCAGCGTCATCGCGCCGAGGCAGCGTTGCGAGCGAGCGAACAATGGCATCGCCTCCTCTTCGAGCGCAATCTCGCCGGCGTTTATCGCACCACGATCGATGGCCGCATCCTCGATTGCAACGGAGCCATGGCCCGGATCCTCGGCTACTCCTCTCGCGAGGAGCTCATGGAGCAATCGGCGAGGGATCTCTACCAGAATCCATCGCATCGCGACGGCTACATCGCCATTCTCCGCCGCGAGCGGATGATGACCAGCAACGAAATCTCGTTGCGCCGGAAAGACGGCAGCCCCTGCTGGCTCATCGAGAGCGTCCATCTGCTCGACGGCGATCCCGAGATCCAGGAAGGGACGGTCATCGACATCACGGACCGCAAGCTCGCCGAAAACGCCCTTCGGGAGAGCGAGGAGCGATACCGCCTCCTCGTCGAACGGATGCGCGAAGGGCTCGCGCAAGCCGGCAATGACGGGGTGCTTCAGTTCGTCAACGACCGGTTCTGCGAGATGGTCGGCTACGAGCGCGAAGAGCTCGTCGGCATGCAGGGGGACATCCTCCTCGCCTATTCCGAAGACATCGCCCTGATGCGCGAGAAAATCCGGCTGCGTATGCGGCATGTGGCCGACCAGTACGAGATACGCATTCGCCGCAAGGACGGAACGATCATCTGGCTGGAAATCGGTGGTGCACCGGTGGTCGACGCGGCAGGCAATGTGGTCGGCTCCATCGGCGTGCACAACGACGTCACCGAGCGGCGCATGGCCGAGGAGGCGCTGCGCGAGAGCGAGGCACGCTATCGGCTCATGGCCGAGAACTCCACCGACATGATCTCGCGGACGTCGAACCGCGGCATCCTCCTCTATGCCTCCGACGCCTCCCGCCGCCTCCTCGGATACGAACCGTCCGAGCTCGTCGGCCGCTCCTTCTACGATTTCGTGTTCGACGCCGACCGCGAAGAGGTGCGCCATCTCTCCTCCTTGATCCACGAGTCGGGACCGACCACGTTCGCCTACCGGGTCGAGAAGAAGGACGGTTCGCTGGTCTGGTTCGAAACGACCAGCCGCAGCGTGCACGACGTCTTCACCGGCAGGATTCGCGAGATTGTCGGCGTCTCTCGCGACGTCACGGAGAGGAAGCGGGTCGAGGAACAGATCGAGTATCAGGCGTATCACGACGCGCTGACCGGACTGCCGAACCGGCGACTCTTCCGCGACCGGCTGACCGTCGCTCTCGCCCACGCGCGGCGCATGAAACATCCCCTGGCCGTGATGTTCCTCGATCTCGACCGGTTCAAGGTCGTCAACGACACGCTCGGTCACTCGACCGGCGACGAGTTGTTGAAGACCGTCGGCACACGGCTCCAGGCATCGTTACGGGAAGAGGACTCGATCGCCCGCATGGGCGGCGACGAGTTCACAATCCTGCTGGCCGATCTCAAGACGACGGACGATTCCGCCAAGATCGCGCAGAAGGTCCTCGACACGGTCGCGCAGCCGCTGAAGGTCGACGGGACGGAGCTGTTCGTCACCACCAGCATCGGCATTGCTCTCTTTCCCAGCGACGGCGACACCGCCGAGGCCCTGCTCGCCAACGCCGACCGCGCCATGTACCGCGCCAAGGACGCCGGGCGGAACTCGTATCAGATGTTCACGCCGGCAATGAACAACCGGGCGCTGGAGCGGCTGTCGCTCGAGAACGATCTGCGCCACGCGCTCGATCGTGGCCAGCTGGAGCTCCATTACCAGCCGCAGATCAATATCGCCTCGGGACGGGTGACGGGAGTGGAAGCGCTGCTGCGATGGAACCGCCCGGGCTTCGGTCTCGTCGGCCCGAAAGACTTCATCCCCATCGCCGAGGAGACGCAACTGATCGTGCCGATCGGCGAGTGGGTTCTGCGAGAGGCCTGCCGCCAGGCCATGGCGTGGCAGAGCGATCGCCCAAGCGGCTTCCGCATGGCGGTGAACCTTTCCCCGCGCCAGTTTCAGCACAGCGATCTCCCGCACGTCATCGCGTCGGCGCTGGAGCTCTCCGGAATCGCGCCGCATGACCTCGAGCTCGAGATCACCGAGAGCCTGGCCATGCAGAACACCACGCGCACGATCGCCACGCTGCAGCGGCTGCGCGAGATGGGCGTGCAGATCGCCATCGACGACTTCGGAACCGGACACTCATCGCTGAACTATCTGCGCAGCTTCCCGATCGACAGCGTGAAGATCGATCAGGAGTTCGTGAAGGAGATCGAAGGGAGCGAAGCCGACCGCGCCATCGTTTCGGCGGTCATCGGCATGGCTCGCGGCCTGCGCCTGCGCGTCACCGCCGAAGGCGTGGAAACCGAAAGCCAGCTTGCCTTCCTGCGGGAGCAGGGATGCGAAGACGTGCAGGGCTTCCTCACCGGCGAGCCGGTTCCGGCGTCCGCGTTCCGGCCGAAGAACGAAGTCAAGTCGCCAGTGGATTGACCACGGTGAGGCCGGCGAAACGCCGGAAGTCGTTGTCCGTTGAGTAGATCGCGTATCCCTGTTCGATCGCCAGCGCGGCGAGGTGCGCGTCCGAGGTCAGGTTTCCGCTGGTTCCCGTGGCTTTAAGAAGGTTGCGCAGAATGGGCCAGTGCTGCTCTCCGGGACGTACGAGAGCAACATGCGGCTGCGCCAGCCACGAATCCACATAGTCAACAGCGCGATCAGGGGGCAGGGGGTTGTGCATGACGCCCGAACGAGTTGTGACCCTCAGGAATGCGAGCGCCACGATCCACGCGAGACCTACCGGAGTGGTATTCGAGAGGATCGCTTCAAGCCAGTCGTGCGCTTTCCTGTGGTGAGGTGAATCCCGATCGATGGCGTAGATGAGCAGGTTCGCATCGACCAGGATCATTTTCGCAATTCCAGCTTCCGGGCAATTTCCTCGTCTTCGATCGCATCGGCGAGGCTCAATGCCTTGTCGAGGTTTACGCCCGCCCGCACACCGCCGAGGGAAACCGTGGCCAGGCGGTACGCCTTCGGCGGCCGGGCGTGTTTCGCGCAGAGACCGTTGCGAAGCGTCTCGTTCACGACATCCTTGAACGGTTTGCCGGCGCGATGCGCAACTTCCTTGAGCTCCTTCGCCACCTGGTCATCAAGAGTCAGCGTTGTTCGCATGAAAGCATCATAGCATCATCGATGAAAGCATCAATACATCAATTACTGGCGTTCGTTCCGATCGGAGCAATCGCGGCCGTCCGCTCGACATTTCTTGACCCACCCCCTCCCTTTCACTGGGTCATCTTTTGACTTCCCGACCGTTGTTGACCCATCTGTAACAGCAACTCATCCTCATCATTCCTTTGTTATCAGCAACTTAGCAATTCAGACGTCCTGGCATCCCGATTGCCTTACTGACGGACCCACACCGAAATCGGCCGAAAGGATAAATTTGAATGCGCTACCGCTATGTCCCCCTGATTCTGGTTCTCTCTCTCTTTTGCAGCACCGCGGTCCTTGCAGCCAATAACGGCCACAGCAAGCGAAACGTCGACGACAACGACACCGTTATCCTCCACGGAAACGTTCCGCCGCAAGGCGAAGCAAAACACGATCGCGGCCCGAGCGACCGCAATCTCAAATACGAGAAGATGATCCTTCTCCTCCAGCCGCGAAACAACGCGCGGGACTCCATCGAGCGGCTGGTCGCCCAGCAGAACGACCCGAAGTCGCCGCTCTATCATCAGTGGCTGACGCCGGATCAATTCGGCAAGCGCTTCGGAATCACCGACGATGATCTGAGCGACATCACAGACTGGTTGCAGAGCCACGGCTTTACGATCGAGGAGATCGCGCCGGGCCGCGGCTGGATCAACTTCAGCGGCACCGTCAGCCAGGTGGAGCGTGCGTTTCATACGACGATCCACGACTTCGACGTCGACGGCAAGCAGTTCCACGCGAACGTCAAAGATCCCGAGATCCCGCGCGCGCTGGCTGACGTCGTGAGCGGCGTGGTCACGCTGCACAACTTCCCGAAGAAGGCCATGAATCACGGCTTCAAACCGGTGCCCTTCTACACGTCCGGGACCAGCCACTACGTCTCGCCGGCGGATTTCGCCACGATCTACAACGTCAACCCGCTCTACACCGCCGGAATCAACGGAACCGGCAAGACCATCGCCATCGTCGGCCGCACCGACATCGCTCTAGCCGACGTGCAGTACTTCCGCAGCTTCTTTGGTCTCGTGGCGAACGATCCCGTATTCGTGCACAACGGCACCGACCCGGGCAACCTCGGCAGCGGTGAAGAGGGCGAAGCCGATCTCGACGTGGAGTGGTCGGGCGCCGTGGCACCGAATGCCACCGTGAAGTTCGTCATCTCCATGTCGACCACCAGCACCGACGGCGTCGACCTCTCCGCGCAGTACATCGTCAACAACAACGTCGGCGACGTGATGAGCACGAGCTTCGGCCAGTGCGAATCATCGATGGGCACGACCGAAAACACGTTCTACAACAACCTCTGGTCCCAGGCGGCCACGCAAGGCATCACCTCGTTCGTCTCGTCCGGCGACAGCGGCGCGGCCGGCTGCAACGGCGGCAGCGATACCACCGGCAGCGGCGCGGCGGTGTCGGGCCTTGCTTCGACCCCGTTCAACGTCGCCGTCGGCGGCACGCAGTTCAACGACACGGCCTCTCCCTCGACGTGGTGGAACACCACCAACGCCGCGAACCAGAGCTCGGCCAAAAGCTACATTCCGGAGATGGCCTGGAACGAGAGCGGCAACGTCAGCGGCGGTTCGGGGCTGTGGGCCTCGAGCGGCGGCGCGTCGAGCGTTTACACGAAGCCGTCGTGGCAGGTGTGCGTCGGCGTTCCGGCGAACAACGTCCGCTACGTTCCCGACATCGCCCTGACCGCGGCGGGTCACGACGGCTATCTCGTTATCCAGGGCCACACCGGGACGGTGTCCGGACTGGGCGCTGTCGGCGGCACCTCCGCTTCCTCCCCCTCCTTCGCCGGCCTGATGGCGCTCGTCGTTCAGAAGACCGGACAGCGCTGGGGCAATGCCAACACGAAGTTCTACACACTCGCCAACGCGCAGTACGCGAGCGGCGGAACGGTGATGTTCCACGACGTCACCAGCGGCAACAACAGCGTTCCGGGCGTGACCGGTTTCAGTTGCGGAACGGGATATGACGCCGTCACCGGCGTCGGCACCGTCGACGCCACCGCCTTCGTCAACAATTTCGCCGGCACTCCGACGCCCGACTTCACGATCGCGGCATCGCCAACGTCCGTCACCCTCGTCCAGGGTACCGCAGGCCCGTCGACGATCACGACGACCGTATCGGGCGGCTTCAACAATGCCATCTCGCTGAGCGCCACCGGCGCGCCGGCCGGCACGACCGTCAGCTTCAGCCCGGCGTCGATCGCCGCACCGGGAAGCGGCTCATCGACGATGACCATCAC
The DNA here is from genome assembly GCA_017883235.1 of Thermoanaerobaculia bacterium. Classification (GTDB taxonomy): domain Bacteria; phylum Acidobacteriota; class Thermoanaerobaculia; order Gp7-AA8; family Gp7-AA8; genus JADGNZ01. Next base: position 21,783 of record JADGNY010000077.1, read on the forward strand.
CGTCGGCGCATCGACCGCCACCGGTACGTACACGATCACGGTGACCGGAACCGGCGGCACGAAGACCCACACCACTACGGTCTCCCTGACGGTAACGCCCGCGGGCGGCGGAGGCGGATCGGAACTGTTCGTCGATGGTGGATTCGAGCAGGCCACGGCCAGCGGCAACAGCGCTCCCGGCTGGACCGGTACGCCCAGTCCGACCGGCCGCAATCTCATCATCAAAGGCGGTTCCTTCCCGCATGCCGGCACCGCCTACGCGGAGCTCGGCGGCGGCACAAACCAGACCGACCTCCTGACGCAGAGCCTGACCATCCCGGCAAACGCCACCGCGGCGTCGCTGACCTTCTGGACGAACATCGTCACGCAGGAGAGTGGCAGCACGGCATTCGACTTCCTCTTCGTCAACATCATCTCCGGCACCACCACCACGAAGCTGACGCTGAGCAACGCCAACTCGACATCGTCGAGCAACACCAACGGCGTCTACTTCAAGCCGGCGGCGATCGATCTCCTCAGTTATAAGGGCTCGACGATCACCGTGCAGTTCCGGGCCACGACCGACGTCTCTCTGCCGACCTTCTTCCGCATCGACGACGTCTCGTTGCAGGTGACGACCGGCACGGGCGGCGACACGACGCCGCCGACGACCTCGATCACGGCTCCGGCGAACAACGCCACGGTCAGCGGCACGATCAACGTCACCGCCACGGCGTCCGACAACGTCGGCGTGACGAAGATGGAGATCTATATCGACGGTGCGCTGAAGACGTCGAACACGAACCTGACGTCGATCACGTACTCCTGGAACACCACCACCGCGGCCAACGGCGCTCACACGATCACGTCGAAGGCGTATGACGCCGCGAACAACGTTGGGACGTCGACGACGGTCAACGTCACCGTCTCCAACGGCGGAGCGCAGCAGCTCATCGGCAATCCCGGATTCGAAAACGGTTCGACGAATACCGCGCCGTGGACGACGACCTCGGGCGTTGTCGACAGCTCGACCGGCGAGGCCGCGCACAGCGGCACGTGGAAGGCCTGGCTGTGCGGCTACGGCTCGACCCACTCCGACAACATCGTGCAGACGGTGACGATCCCATCGACGGCCACCACCGCCACCCTCACCTTCTGGCTGCATATCGACACGGCGGAAACGACCACCACCAGCGCCTTCGACACGCTCCAGGTGCAGATCCGCAACAGCAGCGGCGCCGTTCTGACGACGCTGGCCACGTACTCGAACCTGAGCAAGAACACCGGCTACGCGCAGAAGTCGTTCGATGTCAGCGCGTACAAGGGTCAGACCATCCAGGTCTACCTGGTCGGTGCTGAGGACAGTTCGTTGCAGACCTCGTTCGTGGTCGACGACTTCGCGTTGAACGTTCAGTAGGCGTTACAGGAACGCCCCGCGGTGGCAACACCGCGGGGCGTTTTTTGTTTTGGAGAGGGCCTTCGATCAACTTGGAAGATTCGCGCCCGTCGGACATGTCCTTCAATCTCCGCGGCTGGAGACTGCGCCGATCTCAATCCCGCAGCTCACGCTGACGGCTTTGAGCCGGGGGAAAACGAGCATCGCCAGGTTGGCAGCCCGCTCGATCGGGCGAAGCTCCTGCTCTTTGTCGGGCTCCGGAGAAGTGTTCGCGGAGGTTAGCGAAACGAAGGTTTAACCCCAAGAACATGCAATGATCTGTCATGCCGCCAGCGTGTCCTCGACGTGACAGAAAGCCGTTACGACATGATCTGGTGATCGACGCAAAGACCTCGGCGCGCCTTGGCCGCGTTCGGCAACACGGCACATCGCCAGAGCTTACGGTGCGTAGAGCGCTACATTCGCTCGGACGGAGATTTCGTGTCCACAACCGCGACCTTCCCGGTTCACCCGATGTGGCAAACCGCTGTCGGAAGTGGGCCATTTTTGTTCATGGATGCTTCTGGCATCGCCACGCAGGCTGCAAGCGCGCCACGACGCCGTCGCGAAACCGCGAATTCTGGCTGTGCAAGTTTGATGCGAACCTGGCTCGTGATGCACGTGTGCAGGCCGCTCTACGTGAGCAGGGCTACGGTGTACTTGTGATCTGGGAGTGTGAAACACAAGATGCGGGGGCCATGACGATGGTTCGGCGACGGCTACAGCGCCTCGCCTGATTGCGCAGCAGGCCCGGCCGCCCGCAGCCGCCGCGCGCCCACCGACCCGACCGCCCACGTTACGCGCAAATAGAGCCCACCGTTCAGCGCCATTGCGCACCAGCGAGGTTCGCTGATCTGAACCCAGGGCGAGCATCCTGACGACCACATGAACATCTTCCTCCCGCCGAGCTCGCCTTCCGAGGTAACATCATGAGCGCGGGGAGCACAGCGCCGCATTTCGACTGCCAGCTCCCTAACTTGCGATGCCTACAGAGAGCTTCATCGTTGATGCGGCGATTCTCCAGGAGCTCGGCGAGCGACTGATCGGCCGCCCTGCGATCGCGCTTGGCGAGCTGGTGAAGAATGCCTACGATGCTGATGCAACAGTCTGCCGCATCGAGTTTCATTCGGACAAGATCATCGTATTCGACAACGGCGACGGCATGACCGATGACGACTTCGCGAAGCATTGGATGCGAATCGCCACGACGCACAAGGTAGATGAGCGCATATCGTCGAGCTTCAGGCGGCCCCTAACAGGCTCCAAGGGCATTGGACGCCTATCGGCTCAATTCCTCGCCAATGAGCTTGTGCTCGACAGCACCTCAAGAAAACACCGTAAGCGCGGCGTCCACGCTGCGGTGGACTGGCGGACCGCGGTGAGAGGCACCGATCTCAGCAAAGTGACCGTCAGCTGGAGTTCCGAGAGTCACGCGGAATCTTACGCGGATGACAGCGAGTTCGGTACACGGATCGAGTTGACGGGCCTGAAAACGACTTGGGACGCCGTAGCTCTCGAAGAGCTCGGAAACGACGTCTGGATGCTGCGGTCACCCTTCAATCAGCCCTCGAGACGACCCACTGCCTCGAAGCGCGACGAGTTCAGGGTCGATATTGAAGCGCCCAACATTGCCGCTGCACGTGAAGCTTTCGACCGCACGATCAAGGCGGTCTTTTCAAATTGGAAGGCGCGCATACGAGGTAATCTCGACAATGGTCGAGCTGGGGGAAAGGCAGTAGTGACGGTCGAGTTTAGAAAGGGTTATCCGACCGTTCATGACGCGGCGAAACAATACCAAACCACCGTTCAAATCCCTGTTCGAGCCACTCCGCAAACAGTCCATTCGTTGATCGATCGCACGGCGTTCGAGATTCTCATCTTCAAAACAGTCGGCAGGCAACCGGGTGGCGTCTCCGTAACAGATCTGCGTGAGTACCTCGGACGCTTTGGGAACGTCTCGATGTATGACGTTGGCTTTCGGCTTCCATACTACGGCTCCAAGGCCTATCGTGTCGGCGAGGATTGGCTCAACATTGCCGCGGACCAAAGCCGAAGGCTCAACCAATCCGACCTTCTGCCGGAAAACCTACAGATGCAAAACCGGTATATGTTGGATCTTCCTGCAACTGGGCGGATCTTTGGCGCTGTCGAGATCGACACCAATCACGAGAGGTGGGTCTCGCGTCGATCTTCAAAAAGCAAGGCAGTCCACCTCGGGCTTCAACCTGGCCGCGATCGATTACATGACAATGCGGCGTTCTACCAACTCCGTGATCTCGTTCGCTTTTCGATAGATTATTACGCCAACCGGTATCGCGCTCGGCACCTTGAGTCTCTTGAAAATCAACGACCGACTGAACCGTCATCCACGAGATTGGAGCGAGCGGTCGAAGTATTCGAAGACAGCAAACGCGACATATCTCCTTCCGTCTACCGGATCGTCAAGCGCGAGTTGGATGATGCTGTCAGGGCTCGACGGACAGAGGAGGAGCTAGCAGATGAGCGGGCGGCGCTGTTGGCTCCCCTCGCTTCAGCAGGGATGACCGCACTCGCGTTGAATCACGAGATCTCGCGGGAGAGCGCGTTTCTGCGAAGAATCGGCCGTCGACTACGGGAGTTGGCCAAGAAGCACGCCCTCGTGGAGTTGGCGGATCTCGCAGAAGAGTTCGATGAAGGCAAGAATCGCCTCGATTCACTGCGCGAGCTGTTTGCTCCCCTACTTTCTGGCGAGGACAAGTTGGCGACAGACCGCCTCCGGGTGCATGCGGTCGTCAGACAGACGGTCAAGGGAATGAGCGTGCTCATGCCGGGCGTGCGGATCAACTTGGATCAAGTACCGGTCGACCTTCGTTTTCCCGTCGGATCTCTTGCCGAGTGGTCTGCCTTGCTCCAGAACATTCTGTCAAACGCATGGAACGCCCTTTTGGACAGCACGAGGCGCGAGATACTATTCACAGGAGGGCGCGATGGACGTGGGCGCGAATGGTTCCAAATGAGCGATACAGGCCAGGGTCTCGGAGTACCGCTTTCCGAATCAGACAGACTGTTCGCGCCGTTCGAGAGGGCGTTGCGGCTGAGTCCAGACAAACGGTCTATCGCGATTGGAGGACAGGGACTCGGGCTGGCCATCGTTCGCATGCTTGCGCGCCGACGACTCGCCGACGCGCGGTTCGTCGAACCAATCGCGGGATTTTCAGCGACGTTTGAGGTCTCATGGAGAGGGGCGAAGAAATGAATGTGCTCATATGTGACGACCAAGAGACTAGCCGGCAGAGTGTCGTCGATCGTCTTCATGCTGTGGGTTTAGAACCCACGACGCTGATCGGCTCGGCCCTCCTGGACGCGTTGAAAACACTCTTTGCAAGAGTCCGCGCGTGCCGAGAAAACCCCGGAAGCTACGAGCACGCGGGAAGCGCGTTCGACAGAGCTGACATAGTCATTCTGGACAACAACCTCACTTATCTTGATATTGCGGATGCTCCACCTCTAACTGCTGAGGCCATCGCCGGTTACGTGAGAGCATTCACTCGCTGCGGCTACATCGTGTCTTTGAACATGAATCCCGATGTCGACTTCGATTTGCGGTACCTCGTTGGTGACTTCTCCACGCGTGCGGACCTCGCCATTAACGCCGATCATCTCGAGAATAAGTCGTTATGGACAGGCGACCCGAAGGATGCGCGTGACAGATTCTGCCCTTGGTACTGGCCACGCTTAGATACGTCCGCCGCGCGCCGAAAGGCACAGGTCGAGTTCCTGAAGACACGCCTCGGCGACTCCGTATTGGACTCCTTTGGCTTTGACGACGCCGGAGAGGATCTCCTTTCACTTCATGCGCGAGGTGCGCTGTCACCCGACGCGATTTCGGAAGAGGGCCAACCAGCTAGCCTTCGCGGTGTTACGTTTCGGCGCGTGTTCCTCACAAAGGACAGATCCTTGCCCTTCAAGGATGATCGGGAACTGCTCGACAAAGCCGCGCGCGAAGGGAACGGGAACGACGCCTTGCACGAAATGATCTGCCGCGTGGTAGCAGCCGACATCGATCTGTGGTTCCGCCGCGACGTGCTAGGACCGCAAGAACCGTTGGTGGACGTACCGCACTTACTGACGAGATTTCCTTTCCTGCTGCTCGATCGAGCTGGCCAGATCGATGATTGGAACTCAGTCATCAACTCTGCGCCACCGTTTGGATTGGATCCTCGACTTTATGAAAAACACTTGTCTCCCGCCAAGTTCGCACATCAGGAATGGGTCCACACGGACTCCTTTTGGTGGCCCCGCCTGAAGGCCGACGAACTACTGAATGACTATTTTCTCAAGTCACAGGACGAGCTGTGGGCCGACGTCGTGTTTTGCGAAGATGAGTCTAGGTTTCGGTATCGGCTCGGATCTGATGGGAGTGAATCGCCTATCGAATTCTCTGCTGAATTCGAGAGTTCTTGGAACCGGCGCTACATCTCGGACCTGAACGGCATACGCTACGCTCCTCGGACAAGGCTCGCAAGCTAGTGAACGGAAGATCCATGCCGCTCGATGACATCATCGATCTGATGCAGGCGTACGCGCGCCGCGGGATCAGCGACTGGAGGTCGGCCAAGTGCACCAGTGACCAGACGAAGCAACGGGTGCGAGTGCTGCTAAAGAACCAGGTCGCTGAACGGGAAGAAGAGGCAGTGCATGCAATCGCCTCGATTACAAGCGCGAACCCGCGCCAGTTATTCATTCCAATGCCGAAGGTTCACCATAAACACATTGAACAATGCTTGTTTCTCCCGTTCCGCGATGGCGCAAATAACGCCTCTTTCGATCTCCTGTTGCTGTGCGGCGGGAAGAACTGCCTGGGATTTCGCTTTGAGCCTCCGCAGCGTGGGACTCACAGGTATGCTCACATACAGATGAACCAGAAGATGCTTCGCGGCGATAACCTGTTGAAGATTGCCGGCCTTCCGGACTGGGTTCCGACGAGTTATCCGGCATTCCCAATGTGCACATCTGATCCCGTCGAAATGTTTCTGGCGATGACGACTTCCGTGCACGGTTATGAAGGCGGGATGACTGATATCCTCCAAGAGGCGTTGGCCAGCAAGCCCGGTCCGCTACGGCTATATTTGGACAGGCTAGCGTCCCATCTCGACGTTTAGAAGCGTGCCAGCATCAGAAAACGCTTGTAACAGCGGATGAAACTGCTACCGACCCGTGGCGACAAACCCTCCAGCGCTGACGCCAGCCTGCCCCCCTTCAGCTTCGCATAAACCGCGTCGATATCATCATCAGCAGCAAAGATCGCGTAGACACCGTGAGATGGCACAGCGCCGGAACGATCAATCGCGACCCGCGGCACCCTTGCGAGCTCGGGAACCAGGAGCTTGGGACGGGACCAGTCTGACGCAAGCAGCCGGTCGATTGGGCGATACCAAACTGCGCCATTGTTCACGATCGCTCGTTGCGTCAGTTGAATTCGGAACCGTTCTAGTCTTTTCTGAAGCCGCGGGAATTGGCAGAGATCGAGCAGCTTGCCGCCCTGGTACATCACAATCACTCGCCGCCCAGTCCACAGGACCGTGCCCTCGCCGATCTCTGAACCGTCTATCCAGGGACGCAGCAGCTGAGATTCGACATCTTTCTCTTCGGGCCTCAGGACATATGCTGGCGTATGACCCAGCGCGGGACCTACTTTCACACTACACCCGAGCTCAGCGAGAGTCTTGCCGTGAGAGCGTGTAACGACTGCCGGCGCCGTGCCACGAATCGGCAGAATCTTGGACGCAATGAGAATGCTGGGGTACGATCCCACTGAAGCGGTAAATGCCTCCGCGGCCGGCAGCGAACGTTCGGAGCGGATCTTTAACTGCGGCAGCCACTTCGTCCGGAATCCCTCTGCGAACGCCATGTAGCGCCACCGGTCAGAGCAAATAAAACCACATCGGCCACCAGGCGCCAGCGATGCGAGCGCCCGATCGAGGAAAGGCAACATCAGGTCCCCGCCCGTCATGGTTCGCGAGAGGACGCGCTCGTAACTTTCCTTGAGCTGTATGGGAACGCGTGACCATCTTACGTACGGCGGATTTCCTACCGTGTGCGTGTAGCCGACCGCGGCTCCCTCCAAAAGCAGGAAATCGCCTTCGATCACCCACGCGGCGGCGCAAGCAAGCGCCGTTCGATGATGTACACCTAGCGTTCGCAGAGTATCAACCACGCGTTCCCGCGCTCGTCGAGCTTCGCCGGGATGCAGTTCGAAAGCGGTGATGCGCTCGCGGAGCGTGGACGCCGTCAGTTCCACACTTCTGGCAGCCAGCGCCGCGACTAACCGCCGCGCCGCCTCGGTAACGAACGCCCCGTCACCGCAGGCGGGCTCCAGAAGACGCGCTGACGAGAGGTCTGCATCTGCTTTCCAACCCACCGCATCGAGGATTCGGCGGACCACCGTCGCTTTCGTGTAGACTCCGCATCGTCGATGGAGCGCCTCGACCTCTGCCGACACCTCCGGCGACTTGATGAGACTAGCGGACAGCGATGGTCGAGCATCCACCGGTGCATATTGGTGCGATACGCTGCCCGCGTCAAGTCCCTAAACATGAGAGGTTTACGATCGATGCGCGGATTTCCCAGCTGATGTCGGTGACCGGTCTGTTTTCAGGCATCGGAGGCTTCGAGCTGGCCTTCGCCGAAGCCGGTTTTGATTGCCAGTCTCTCGTCGAAATCGATCCCGCGGCGACAGCTGTTCTGAAAACTCGCTTTCCGGACGCGGAGGTGTTCGGCGACATTCTCGACGTGAAACACCTGTCGTCGGCGACCTCACTTTTGACGGCGGGGTTTCCGTGTCAGAACCTCAGCATGGCTGGTGACAAAACCGGCATCTCTGGAACCAAATCGGGGATCGTCGGAAAGATGTTCGAGCTCATCGAAGATTCGCTCGTGCCGACGGTCGTCATCGAAAACGTGTACTTCATGCTTCAACTCAACTCCGGTAAAGCAATGAGCTGGCTGGTCAACCGCTTTGAGCAACTTGGATACAAGTGGGCATATCGCGTCTTGGATTCAATGGGTTTCGGCCTACCACAACGGCGACGGCGTGTCTATTTCATCGCCAGCCGGGAGATCGACCCACGAACCGTACTGTTCGCAGATGAACAGCCGGCAGAACATGCACTACATCGCGATCTATTACTACCACTGGGCTTCTATTGGACAGAAGGACGTTCGGGTATCGGTTTGACAGTAGACGGCATACCGCCGCTAAAAGTAGGGTCGTCGCTCGGAATCGCGTCGCCGCCCGCGGTCTTGTTTCCGGATGGCGAGGTTCTGACGCCGAGTGTGGAAGCCTGCGAACGATTGCAAGGCTACGATATCGGATGGACCACGCCGGCTGACAAATCGACGGCCACTCGCAATCCACGTTGGCGGTTGGTCGGCAATGCCGTCTCCGTACCGGTGGCGAAATGGGTCGCCGAACGAATCAAGAATCCAGGTGACGTTCTGGATTTCCCTATGGTGCCAAAGGGAACGCGCAGAGCGTGGCCAGACGCGGCCTGGAACGTCGGGGGTGGACGGGCGGATGTTGTTGCGTCTGACAAGCCGGTGGCGTTCGAACGTTCTTCGATCGTGGACTTTCGCGACTCCAGTTGGTCTCGTCTCTCGAATCGAGCCTTGAGCGGCTTCATCGATCGGCTAGTGGCCGGCGGACTCCGAACTCCCGAGGGATTCCTAGAGGCTCTTCGCGCGGCGAAGCCAAAGTAATCGGCGCGAGAACGCGTAGAGGTGATGACCGCCAGAAGCTACTGAGTTGTAGTTAGTGTGACGCGTTCACGTTGCTTCCGTTCAGTTCGGCAAGATGGGCTGACAATGCCTTGAAGCGCATACGGAATTTGAACCCCTGTTGCCGCCGGGGGAGCGGTTGGGTATCAAAATCACGAGGCTAACGCGGGTACAACTCCCATTCACAGGAGTTGAGAAAACGTCCGCGCCGCTTTCCGGGAACCGGCGCCACTCCGGGGCTCCCGTGGGTCAAGACCTTCCTTTTCGTTTCGAGCCAGAAGTCGCCGAATCGGATGAGCTTTGCGTCCTGAAGGTGCGACCCCATTTCTTCGTCCTCGGCCGTTGAAGTGCCCAGGTAGCGGGTGCTTTCGGATAGCCCGACTAATGAGAGAGGCGCAGCGACGGGCATGCTTACTTGGGCAGGAGCTTGGAAAGGTCTTCCCTATCGAAGACGCTCACGAGCGCGCTGACTTTGCAGTTGAGTGCCGCCGCGAGGCGGAACAGGGTCAGGAGGTTGGGCAGCATCGCGCCGCGCTCGATCGAGCTCATGTGACTCTGGGGGATGCCGCTCGTTTCGGCGAGCATGACCTGCGTGAGACGGCGCTTCTTTCGCATCTCACGGATGCGCGTCCCGAGCAGTTCGGCGGCGTGCGTTACTTCTGACAAAGGCGCCGGCTCCCCTTGACATGATCGTGATCAGAATATATATTCGTCTTACTATTCGCGAGGTGCCTGAACATGCTCGACCCCACCGTCACCGAACGCATTCGCTCCATCTTCCTACATGACGAGGCGCGCGTCACTATCGAGGACGCGGCGCGGCTGCTCGGGAGGCCGGGCGGGGAGATCGCGGCGGCGATCGAGGACGGTGAGATCGAGACGACGTCGGGGTGCGGCGGGGCGATGATCGACATTCATGAGCTGGCGGAGCAGGCCGTGCATGTCTGGCCGATCGACGCCATCGAGGAGGCGCTGGGGAGGGATGCGGCGCTCGTCCTGCCGGCGGGGGTTCGGACGCGCAGGTTCACGGCGCGGCTGCCGCGCTACGTCGTCGCGGCGCTGGAGTGCCTGGCCGAGGAGAACGGCGAGAGCGCCGGCGCGCTGCTGACGCGCGAGCTGCACGGGCTGGCCTACGCGCACCGCGAGCGCCTCGGCGCGTCGATCGCCGGGTTCGCCGAGGCC
>JADGNY010000172.1 GCA_017883235.1 Thermoanaerobaculia bacterium
CCGATGCGGGGAGCGTCCCCGCATCAGCTCTTATCTTTTACTCGTTCCTGGTAGTCATCGGAGGAGGCCGGGTCGAGCTCCCAGCGATGTTCGTCGCGGCTCCGTTCCTTTTCTCCGACTTTCAGCTCCTCGTCGTCGGCGTATGAGATTCCCATCGCCGCCGCCGTCTCCTCTGTGTCATTCTGGCCGGGGGTGGACTGACTCCCGGTCGCTGCCTCGTCGCCCTGCGATTCGGCCATCTCCCACTGTGCGTCGATATCGCCTCCGGACAGCGACGGATCGACGCCGTTGTTCTCGCGCAACCGTCCCGCGAGCTGATGCGTCCCCGCCTCGACGTCCGGTATGGCCGGCTCGATGCGGTCATCGATACCATTGCGATTCCTGTCCTTCCGCTCGTTCTCTTCCCAGTCAATGAGCTTCTCGGTCTTGTCCATTTTCCAGACTCCTTTGCTGAGTCTGGATACTTGCGACGACTGTGCCGTATCTCGGGAGTCGGGGGTCGGGGGTCGGGTGTCGGAGAAAAACACTATTCAGCGCGTTCTCTCCGACTCCCGACACCCGACTCCCGACTCCCGTTTCTTACCACCTCATCAAATTCGCCTCATCTACGTCGATCGTGTGCCGGTGATGGAACAGGGAGATGAAAATGGCCAGGCCGACGGCGGCTTCGGCGGCGGCGATGGCCATGACGAAAAAGACGAAGAGGAGTCCGTGGATCTGATGGTACTGGCGGGCGTAGGCGACGAAGGTCAGGTTGACGGCGTTCACCATCAGCTCGATGCACATGAAGATGGTGATGCCGTTCTTACGCGTCAGCACGCCGCAGACGCCCAGGGTGAAGAGGATGGCGCTGAGGATCAGAAACCAGTGAGTCGGAATCATAGTTTGTTCTCCCCCGTCGGAGGTGGGATTGCTCCCGTGCGGCCGCTGAGGATCAATGCGCCGACGATCGCCGCCAGCAGAAGGATCGAGACCATCTCGAAGGGGAAGATGTAGGCCTCGAACATCCGGATGCCGACCGTCCGCGCATCGGACACGAACGGCCCGTCGGGCAGCTTCGTCACGCCGAATTTCGCGAGGTAGTAGATGAGCGCCAGCCCGAATGCGGCGCTGGAGGTGTACCCGAGGAACTGCTGCACGGGGCGCGTGCGAGGCTCCTCCTGATGCTGCAGGTTCAGCAGCATGATCACGAAGAGGAACAGCACCATGATCGCCCCGGCATAGACGATGACCTGCAACGCCGCCAGGAACGGCGCCTCGAGCAGCACGTACATCACCGCCAGCGCAAAAAACGATGCCACCAGCGAAAGCGCCCCAACCACCGGGTTGCGGTGCAGTACGACCACCGCCGCGAAGATCACGGCGACAGCGGCGAAGAAGAAGAAGATGGCGAAGGTGATCATATCCACCCCTTGGCGATGAACCACGCCACGAGAACCACGTTCCCCAGCGCCATCGGCAGGAACACTTTCCATCCCAGTTTCATCAGCAGGTCGTACTTGAGGCGGGGGATCGTCCAGCGGACCCAGACGAAGACAAAGAGGAGGGCACTGACCTTGACCACGAACGCCAGAACCGACACCGCGAAGCCGAAGGCGTTCGGCGGCTCGTTGTACCAGGGGACATCCCACCCTCCGAGATACAACGTGGTGATCAGCGCCGACATCGTCGCCATCGCCATGTACTCCGACATGAAGAAGAGGGCGAACTTCATCGACGAGTACTCGGTGTGGTATCCGGCTACCAGCTCGGCATCGGCTTCCGCGAAGTCGAACGGCAGCCGGTTCGTCTCGGCGAAGGCGGAGACGAAGAAGACGATGAAGCTCATCCACATCGCCGGCGAGCAGATGTTCCAGGCCGGGAGCTTGATGGTATTGAAGAGGACGAACGAGCCGGTCTGACGCCAGACCACGTCCGTCAGCGAGAGCGATCCGGCCACCATCAGCGCGCTCACCGCGGCCAGCGTGAGCGACAACTCGTACGAGATCATCTGCGCCGAGGCGCGGATCCCTCCGAAGAGCGAATACTTGTTGGCCGACGCCCAGCCGGCCATGACGATGCCGTAGACGCCCATCGAAGCGAGCGCGAAGATCAGCAGGATGCCGATGTTGACGTTGGCGATGATCGGCTCGAAGAGGCGGCCGCCCGGCAGCAGGAAAGGCCGGCCCCACGGCACCACGGCGATCGTCGTCAGCGCCGGGATCAGGCCGAACATCGGCGCGATCGTGTAGAGGACCTTGTTCGCCTTCGCCGGCAGCATGTCCTCTTTGAGCACGAACTTCAGCGCGTCGGCGAACGACTGGAAGAGACCGAAGGGTCCGACGCGGTTGGGGCCGGGCCGGTCCTGAATCAGCGCGCTGCCGCGCCGCTCCACCCAGACCATGATCGGCGTGACGCTCAGCATCGCCCCGAGGACGATGGCGATTTTCAGTCCCGAGAGGCCGGCGTCAACCCAGTCGATACCGTGCATGTCGTCTTACGCCTGCACCGCCGCCGTCTCCGCAACGGCGAACTCTGGAATCAGTCCGAATCCTCGGAACTCTTCCGCGTCGGAGTAAAGCATCGCCCCGATGCGGCGATAGAGCTCGAGGTCGGTCACGGCCTGCCCTTTCGGCGGATAGGCCTGATGAATGCGCTGGACTCTCCCCTGCAGATTCGTGAACGTCCCTTCCTTCTCGGCATGGATCGTCGACGGCAAGAGGACGTCGGCGACGTCGTTGAGCGGATGGTTGGCGTCCCACGACATGACCACGAGGAACTTCGCCTTGCGAAGGTTGGCCACGACGGCAGGATCTTTGGCCCGCTCGCTGAAGGCGGCGTCGGTGATGAAGAGGAGGTCGATGTCGCCGGCGCCGGTGGTGAGAAGGCGTTCGATGAGGGAGTCGGGGGTCGGGGGTCGGGGGTCGGAGATGGATGCGGAGCTGGGGATGGACGTGGAGTCTGCTCCGACTCCCGACTCCCGACTCCCGACGCCCGAAAGCGCAGCCGCCACGCCTCGGTAGTTCGGCGCTGCCTGCGTGCCGAGGTGCCACTCCGTCCGCGACTTCATCCGGATCGGCTCGATGGCGTCGACCATCACGCCGGCCGAGGCGCCCATCCGTTCGACGAAGAGCTCTTTGGCAAGCCACGCTTCTTCGTTGGTCATGTTGGCGGAGAAGATGGCCGCGGTCTTTGTAGCATTGCCGGCGGCGTTGCCGATCGCTTCCAACGCCTCTCTCCACGTTGAGATGCCGAGGTAGTCGTCGTCGGTGCGGACCTTGGGGACGACCACCCGGTCGGTGTCGTAGCGCTCGTAGGAGAATCGTCCGAAGTCGCACAGCCAGTGGTCGTTGACCTCGGGATTGACCCGCGGGCGATAGCGGAAGATCTGCCCCTGCCGGTAGCCGATGAAGATGTTGCAGCCGACGTCGCAGCCGTTGCAGACCGACTCGGCCGACTGGAGGTTCCAGACGCGCGATTCGAAACGGAACTCGCGGGTGGTGAGCGCGCCGGTGGGGCAGACGTCGGTCACGCACGCCGACATCCAGTTGTCGAGCGGCGTCCCCGGAAACACGCCGACCTCGGTGGACGCACCACGCTTGAAGAATCCGAGCTCCGCGGTGCCGCTGATCTCGTTGGTGAAGCGGATGCAGCGCGTGCAGTGGATGCAGCGGTTCATATTCTGCACCACGTGCGGGCCGATCGGCGTCCGGTCCATGCCCGGGTAGGTGCGCTTGAACTCGCCGTAGCGCGAGGTCACCGTGCCGTAGTTGAAGGAGTAGTCCTGCAGCGGGCACTCGCCGGCCTTGTCGCAGATCGGGCAGTCGAGCGGATGGTTGATGAGGAGAAACTCCATCTGCCCCTTGCGGGCCGCGTCGACCTTCTCGTTCCAGACGTGGATTTTCATCCCGTCCTTGACCGTGGTCGAGCAGCCGGCCTGCAGCTTCGGCATCCCCTCGATCTCGACGAGACACATGCGGCACTGGCCGACGACGGAGAGGGAGGGGTGGTAGCAGAAGTGGGGAACGTGGATGTCGGCGGCTTTGGCCGCCTCGATGCAGTTGATCCCTTCCTGTACTTCGACTTCGACGCCGTCGATGGTGATTTTTGCCATACGAGTTCTCGGGGACTCCGGAGGGGTGCAGAATCAGCGCCGAGGAGCTGGCCGCCGGTGAGGGTTCACGCGTGAGAATCCGTGAAAGTTTTCACAAGCGCGGAGAATAGTTCGCGGGGGTGGTGCGCGTCAATGCTGCGCTTCGCGCGTTGTCTGCGGCTTCGCCGCGTTGTCGGTTGTCTGCGGCCTGCGGGCCGCGTGGCCGGTGGCCGGCGGTGTCTGCGGTGTCAGACTGCGCGTGCTTCGCCGCGCGTTGTCTGCGGCTTCGCCGCGTTGTCGGTTGTCTGCGGCCTGCGGGCCGCGTGGCCCGGTGGCCGGCGGTGTCTGCGGTGTCGCGCACTACGTTGTAGACTCTGGCAAACGCGCAGCCGGTCCCTGCAATACATACCAGAGACAACCGACCACCGACAACGCGCGAAGCGCAGACAACCGACAACGCGGCGAAGCCGCAGACAACGCGCGGCGAAGCACGCGCAGTCATGGAGACACCTTGAGAAAAGACATCGTCATCGCCATCGCCGGCATCGTCATCGTCGCCGCGATCTGTTTTGGGCTTGCCGTCATGAAGCCGGGCTTCAAGCCCTTTTCGTCGCATGCGGCGGCTACTTCGACGGCGGACGCCGGGGCTGACCACGCCATCCTTCACGTCAACGGGGAAGCCATCACCGAGGCCGAGTTCCAGGCCGCCTATGCGCAGCTTCCTGATGACGTGAAGCAGCAGTACTCCTCGGAGGCGGGCAAACAGGCCTTTGCCGAGCAGATGGTCCGGCTCAAGATCCTGGAGCAGGAAGGGCGCAAGCTCGGCGTCGACAAGGATCCGAAAGTGGCCGCGCAGATTGCCGTTGACCACACCAACATCCTCGCCGCGGCCACCGCGCAGAAGCTCGTGCCGCTGCCGACCAATGAGATGGTGGTGAAGTTCTACAACGACAACAAGAGGAACTTCGAGGCCACGGAGCTGAGCCACATCCTCATCGCCTATCAGGGCGGCGGCGTCCCCGCGCGGAGCGGGAATGCCCTGAGCCGGCAGGATGCGATGAAGAAGGCGCAGTCGGTCGCGCAGCAGTTGAAGGGGGGCGCCGACTTCGCCGCACTGGCCAAGCAGTACTCCGACGATGGCGGCAGCGCCGACCGCGGCGGCGTCCTCGGGCCGTTCAGCCCGGGCATGCTCCCGCCGGAGCTCGAGGCGCGGGTGACGCAGCTCAAGCCCGGTGTGGCCAGCGATCCCATCCCGTCGCGTTACGGCATCCATATCTTCAAGACCGGCGCGCACACCGCCCAGCCGCTCGAGCAGGTCCGGCAGGGGATCACCCAGCGCGTCCAGCAGAAAGCGACGCTCGACAAGGTCGAGCAACTGCGCAAGACCTCCAAGGTCGATTTCGATCCGAAGTTCTTCCCCCAGGCCAATGCCGCCAAGCCCCAGGTCAGAGGTCCCATGTAGACGATGGCGATGACCGAGACCGGCGCGCGCGTCCTCGTCGTCGAGGACAACGACATGAATATGCAGCTCGTCGAGTACCTGCTCGAGAAGGGCGGCTACCAGATCGTCAAGGCCGCCAGCGGCGAGGAAGCGCTCTCGATCGCCCGGACCGGCGATCCGGTCGACCTGATCCTGATGGACATCCACCTGCCGGGCATCGACGGCCTGAGCGTGGTCCGTGAGATGAAGACGGACGCCGTCACGAGCGCCATCCCCATCCTGGCCCTGACCGCCCACGCCATGCGCGGCGACAAGGACCGCTTCCTCGAAGCCGGCTGCGACGGCTACATCTCGAAGCCGATCGATGTGAAGACGTTTTTGTCGTCGATACGGACGTACTTGCGGGCGTAACGGCTGCGGCTTCGCCGCGTTGTCTGCGCTGGCGCGCGTTGTCTGCGGCTCCGCCGCGTTGTCTGTTGTCGGTTGAGTGCGGCTGCGCCGCGCGGCCTTTTGCCGCGATAGCGGCAACAGACGGTAGCCAGGGGTGCGAGCGTTTTTTGCGAGCACCCCTGGAATCGGATGTTATGAATTTCGTGCCGCGTCAGCGGCACTGGAAGTCGTCGCAATCGTCATTCGTCTCACTCATCCAGTGCCGCTGACGCGGCACAATTTCAATGCACACCGCAACCAGAGGTGCTCGCAAAAAGCGCTCGCACCTCTGGCTACCCTCTGGTTGCCGCTATCGCGGCAAATACCGCGCGGCTGCGCCGCTGGGCACAGACAAGAGTGTCTGTGCCACATTGGACCACGCCTTTGCGCAGACCAGTCATCGTGGGCAGTGCATTTCTCGCTGCCTGCGACTGGCGCACCGACCGAACAGGAGTGCCCGTTGCCAGAAAGCAGGACAAATGTGGCACAGACACTCTTGTCTGTGCCCAGCGGCGTAGCCGCGCGTATCCCCAACGCGCCGCAGCGCAATCAACCGACAACCGACAACGCGCGAAGCGCAGACAACGCGGCGAAGCCGCGGCGTCATCTCTCCGGAATGTCCGTCCCGAAATCGCGACGATAGACCTCCCGCATCTGCTCCACCAACGGAATCAGGTTCGCGTGCTCCGGATCCTTCGACAGTTTCTCGGCCGCGTAATAAATCTCCAGCGCCTTTTCCAGCGCCTTCTGCCGGGCCATCTCGATCGACTCACCCAGCTCATCGGCGAACGATTCCAGCGCCTCGGCCAGCGTCTCCATCTCGAACGCTTCCATCGCTTCTTCGTCGCCGGGGACGAACGACCCCATGGCCGTCGTTTCGTTGGCCGGCGGCTTCGCCGGCACGTTCGCCAGCATCGGAATCCGCGCGCGCATCGAGGAGAGCGTGTTGAGGATGCCTTCCACATCGACTTTCTGTTTGCTCATCGAATCCTCCCAAATGGCCGGGCGCGCCATCGAGACGTGCCCGGCCCACTACATGATTACGTCAAACCTGGGTCTTGGGTACCGGTACCGGTACCGGTGCCGGGGTCTGCGGCTGCTGCGGCGACTTGTGCGCACGACCGAAGCGGTTTGCTTTCCGCATCACTGCAACATGCGGCAGCAGAGCCGAGTGCTCCGGTGAGCGCACCAGGCTCTTGCTCAGCGAGTACGTCAGCAGGGCTGCCGTGCCGATGCGGTGACGCCGCGTCAGATTCGCCGAGGTGACGCCCTGCAGCATCGCCCGCAGTTCGTCCTCCACTTTCGACCAGCGCGCCGCCGTCTCCGTCTCCTGCTGGAGATCCTCCGGCGTTCTGCCGACGACGCTCAGAACCACCGGCGACGCACCGATGGCATTGATGGCCGCCTGTGCAAATTCCGGATGCACGCTGGCCACTGCCTGGATCGACTTCGAATCCGCCGCCGGCAACTGCACGTACTCCGGGATCTGCTGGCGCAGCGCACGAAGCTGCTCCACGATCGCTTCCGGCGTCACGGCCGGATCCTGTGCCGCCGCGGCGGCGTTTGACTGATTGACTGCATTTTCACTAGACACAAAAACTCCTTTCTGCCCCAACGGGCAATGTTATGGGACGGCGCTCGGGCTGAGTGCGCAGCTCGGGCGTCGTTCCGGGTTGGAACGTATGAGCGCAACGTCGCAAACCGTTCGCTCGCCTGCCCCCCGAGGCCGCGGTCCTCGGAGGTTCCTATGTCGTTATGAGGCTGGAGGAGCTAACGCATCCACTCCACTTGCTGCCGGGTCCGTCGCGCCATGGTTCAAGCTTGAAAGACTCGGTACCTCATTCGAGAACGGCCATGTACCACCGCCGCCTCTGGCTCGGGAATCGGACGCCTTGACTCAAGCATCGCCTCTGCCTTGATTTCCAAATTAAGCCCTCAATCTTGAGAAGTCAAGTACTCGAGCCCGGTTCCGTATGATTGTAACAACAGAGGGGTTGCACGATGTGCAACCTTGCCGCCCTCGTGACCGTGAGGCTACCCTCGTAAATGGCTTGGCGCGCCTCGCGAATGATGACGTCTGCCTCGAGAATGAAAACGTCAGCCTCGAGAATGAAGACGTCAGCCTTGGGAATGAAGATGTCTGCTTCGAGAATGAAAACGCCTGCTTCGAGAATGACGTTGCCTCATTCCGTATTCACGCTCGGTCATTCACGAGGCAGCGGTTTCCAATGTCGAAGTAGAAGTTTTGAATATCGAAGCAGCGGGTTTCAATGTAGAGGCAGACGTTTTCGATGTCGAAGCTGACGTTGTCATTCGCGAAGCAGCCGGCGTCGTTTGCGAGGCAGCCATCGTCCTTTGCGAAGCACCGCCAACGGGTGCTCATCGCGTCCGTGCAGCGCGGAGGCAGCGAATGCGGACATTCTGCGGCGCGCTGTCGAATGAGAACACGCGCCAGCCGTTCGGGGTCCCGGACGTTGGAACAGCGGTGTTCTCGCGGTCGGTTCCTGGTCGCCGGCTAGTCTTGTCGTGGCCGGGCGCTGGTTGTCCCCCACGCCGAACGAGGCGAGAATATGCGCATCATCCGCCAGACGCGCGGATGTACACGAGCAACGAAAGCATGGCAGATAGAGCAAAGCAGGACGACGCAATGCGAGATCACTACGACTTCTCCGGTGGCCAGCGTGGAAAGTACGCGGCGCGCTACTCGGAAGGAACGAACGTCGTCGTGCTCGCTCCCGACGTCGCCGCGATGTTCCCCGACTCGATCGCCGTGAACGAGGCCCTCCGTACCTTCGTTCGCAGGTCAGCCAGGACGGTCAGAGCCAAAGCTGCCCCGAAGAAACGCGGCGCCTGAGTCGAATAACAATCGCACCCACCAGCAAGCGAAATCCGGCGGCGATAAGTCGCAGTGGTTCAGTCGCTTGCACCACGGAGCCCCAGCGTAGAGCAGGCATCCCTGCCTGCTCCCGACGGGCGTCCTCGCCCGGCGGTGGTTTCGGTCAACGTACCGAATTCGTCACGAGTAACCCCGCCGGGCGAGGACGCCCGTCGGTAGCAGGCAAGGACGCCTGCTCTACGACAACTCTCGGTCTCGGTGTTGCCAGGTGGCCGGGATGCCCGGTCACCTCATCGCGGAGTCAGGGACTTCGGCGGTTCGTTTCGCGCGCTCGTGATCACGGTGCTGCCGGCTCACCGAGCGTTCCGGCCACCTCACCGCGAAGGCAGCGCGCTCCGGTGCCTGCTGAGCGGATCAGTCACCGAGTGCCGGCCACGCAGCGACGGAGTCACGCACCGACCGGACGACCGGGCAGCCCCGGCAACGAGATTGCGCAACCGCCGAGTCAAGCCTCGGTCACTCCGTTTCGTGTTGCCGGCAACAAACTTGGTGTTGCCGCCAACAAGTTGCGAGTTGCCGTCAACAAGTTCGGAGTTGAGGTCAACAAGTTGGGTGTTGGCGTCAACAAAATTCTGTTGCCGTCAACATCTTCGGAGTTGCCGCCAACAAGTTGGGTGTTGAAAACAACATGATTTTGGAAAGAAACGGGTGGTGTGGAGCAGGGAGCGGGCTCGTTTATTCCCGACCACGGTCCCCGAGCCGGAAGGCAAGGTCACCGACGCCCGTCCGTACCCTTCCCGCCGGTTCGGCCGCGTATTGCTCGGTAGCTCGGCCCCAAGCGAGAGACGAAGGTGCCCGAATCACCATCCGCGACCTGCCCCCGATCAGCATAGCGTCGTGATCCTCGAAAGGAAGCGGCGAACGAACGGAAACACCGAGTGAGTTCCAACGGAGCGATGACGGGTCTTCGCGGACTGAGAGTCGATCACCATTCTCGATCCTGATCATTCGGAAGTCGAAGACGGTTCCTGATCGTCGTGCGTCCTCTCGGTTGACCGGCTGGTGGTTTTCGCACGCCGAACGATGCGCTGGTCATCGCGGCAGAAGATTCGCCGTCACACCCCGACGGATAAGCGCGCAATAGCCGCACCGTGAATGAGTCAACCCATTGGACTGGAGCGTGTTACGATCAATTCTGCCACGAGCCCATTCGCCCGTTACCCGTCACCGATGGGTTTGCCATGAGGGTCGGCGGGGCTCAATAACAAGTTAGCCGACGAGCGCGATGCCAAGAGTTGAGTTCCTCGACTGCGAAGAGATCCGCATGGGATCGCCCTTCAACATTTGCGGCGGAATCGCCTCGAGCTCGACTGGGCGCCAAACATCCCCAGCGACGGCTACCAGGACATTTGGGCTGCGAGCCCAGACGGCCGTTTCATTGCGTTGGTCGTATGGCACACTCCGGGCAACGTTCCGGGCTTCGTTGTCTACACGATCGACAACGTCGAACGCACGGTCGCGCATTCACAGCCGCAATCCGGTTGCTGCGAAAGAATCTGGTGGGACGGCGGCTTTCGATGAGCCCCGTGGCATCACGTCGGCTAACTCGCGGTTGCAGCGGGCTTCGGCCCGCCGCCACGTTAGACTAGTTTAGTCCTGAAACAAGCGAAGAAATGATGTGAGAAAGAGGTGGAGACTCGAAAAGCCCCGTGTTTCAATTGTCTTGTCGAAGAACGAAAGAAACAGGAA
>JADGNY010000173.1 GCA_017883235.1 Thermoanaerobaculia bacterium
GGTGAAAATTGACTCCCAGACCGCCCCTAGAACGCGAAGCTCCTCTCCGGTCCTTCGACCGACACGCCAATCAACTGCTGCGAGATTCCTCAACAGGGCTGGGTCGAACGAGTCCACGGCGCCGACAATCCTCTCGACGAAACGTTGCCCAGCTGCGGCCTTGCGCGCACAAGCGACACCGAGCACGTAGTCCGAGAGGAGATCCGGCACTATTCGGAGCCCGTCATGGCGCCGCGCTAATACGCCGTGGCGCTCAAGCCGTTCGCACCAAGCAGCTGCTGTCTCCAAGTCCATACCGGCGAACGCGGCAACCGCAGACGCAAAACGCTGCGAACTTACGTACACAGGCGCGAGCGCGGCGATGATCTCCAGAAGCCTTCGAAGAGCATCTTCTTCAGAACCTGGAATAGCGTTTTCGACGATCTCATCGAAGAACTTCGCAAGGGCCGCTCCACGGAAATCGTCATCGTTCGCTAGGAGCGAGGGCAGCACGCGTCGTTCGCGAAGAAGCCATCCACCGACCACTGTAATGAGCGGGCAGTCCTTCGTCACCTCCGCCAGCTCTGGTGCGACGTACCGCAGTTCCGGCCCGAGGACTTCCCTTGCTAGTCGTTCTATGTCGGCACGGGAAAGCGGCGCGAGCGGCTGCGCGATCAACATCTCGCGAGTATCGATCTGGCTGCGCGACGCCCGTGACGGCAACTCATCTAGAAGCTGCGGGCGCGTAGACAGGACGAGTTTCGTTCGCGTGCGGACAGCATATGCGAACAAGAGCCCTAGATCCTTACGCCGGTGGGCGTCGTCTATGACGATGATCGCCTTGGTCGCCGGCAGTTCGCCGAGCGCTTCAGGGGTGATGTCCACATCCAACTGCGCGAAGTAGACCATACGGACGTTTTCCAGTCGCTGCGCGAATGCGCGAAGCACTTTGCTCTTACCGATTCCTCCGCGGCCAGGGAGAACGAAAATCAGCTTCTCGTCATCGTCGATGAACTTCTCCAATTGCTCCAGTTCGGCCTTGCGCCCGACCAGTTCAAAGCAGTGATTGAAGATCTTTTGGCTGTCTAGCAGTGGCGCAAAGAAGTCATCTGGAAGAACGAAGGCCGTGAAGGGTTCAAGCCCGAGAAAGTCGCGGCAACACTGGCCACCGAAGTTTGTACGAACAATTCGCCGGGCGACCTCCGGCGGAAGCGCTCTGACCTTCGCTGAGATGTCGTCGATGTCCCACACGGTCCAATTCGGCTTTTCGTTCTCTTCGTCTCGAACGCCGGCGGTCGCGCGAGTGGCGATGAGTGCGTAGTAGTGACTTGCTGGGTACTCAACGGTTGTCGCCAGAGTTCGAAGGTCGGCTGGCTCAAACGTTTTTACCCTGCGGCACTGATGAGAAACGGTCTCGCCGGTCGAAGTGGTCGCGACGAGATCAATCCCGAGTTGTCCATCGCCCGGGACACCGTATTGATGACACTCCACGATTTCCGGAAGTTCGGTGATGAAATCACGGCAAAATGACTGGAAGCGCTCCGGAGTTATCGAAAGCAGCGGGAGTAACTGCTCCGTCGGGCGCACTGGCGGTGTCGGTGAACTGTCCTTCATGCGCTTTTGGGAATCGAGGGAGAAAACCGACTCAATGTTGATCTAGATTGTACTCGCATTGAGAGCCGCGAGTGCCGATATGAGTGGTAGGGTCAGGCGACTCAGGCCTTCGTTTTTCTTCAATGGGGCAGACTCCGTAGGGTCTACCTTCGTTTCGTGGGGCGTTTACGGCTGCTGGCCGGGCCAAAGTTGTGCAGGAGAGTGATAGGGCCAGACCTTCCTTTTCTCACTTCAGCTAAACCACTGACGGAAGGGACCTTACGCGTCGCGATTTCAGCGCTTGCGCAGCGCGATCGTTATTCGGCGTGCCTGTCATCCGTTATGCCGTGGTGGTCCGGCGCGAAACGTTCGATCAGCGCGCAACCTCCCGCCCTCGGAGCTGCCGCGTCAGCATTTGGAGAGTGATAGGGCCAGACCTTCGTTTTTTCACTTCAGCTAAACCACTGACGGAAGGGACCTTACGCGTCGCGATTTCAGCACTTGCGCAACGCGATAGTTATTCGGCGTACCTGCCATCCGTTATGCCGTGGTGGTCCGGCGCGAGACGTTCGATCAGTGTGCAACCTCCCGTCCTCGGAACGGCCGCGTCGGCGTGTGTGCCGCGGATTCCAGGCTGGGGATTCTTCGCGTCGCTCAGAATGACAGCGGGGGGGTCTCACCGGTGTCACACTCGACCCGAACGCGGAGTAAACGCAGATGGAGACCGTCCTCCATCTGCGATCGTCTTCAAACGGCCTACGCCGAGTCGAGGAGCGCTAACGCCTTTCGGTACCTTGCCACTCGGTCGTGATCGACCGGAGTGGGCGACGGGATGCGCGATAGGTTGAGATTGTCGAGCAGGTCGGCACGCTTGACATTCCGGCCAATTGGATTCGTTGCCGCACGCTGGACGAAGTCTTCGTACGATTCGCCTTCGCGGCGGGTAACCGCGTCCAGTGCTTCCAGGACCGACTCGGCGAAGCCCTCAATTCGCAGCCGGTCGAACGTCCAGTCGGTGTCTTCGACGACATCATGTAGAACCGCGACAATCCTCTCTTCGATTGTGGTCAGAGCGAGCATGACTCGAAGAGGATGCAGGATGTAGGGAGCTCCTGCCTTGTCGACCTGACCAGCGTGGGCTTGCGCTGCGATGCTGATTGCTTTTTCGAGAGTACTCACGGAAACGCCTTGGTCTTGGGTGCCGTGTATCGTACACGTGTGCCCCCTACCGCCGCGGACTATGATCAACACGAGACCCTCCTCCATCTGCGTTCTTCTGCGTCCATCTGCGGATCAGGCCTTTCGTTCCCCCCGCCGTCCCAGCTCCCTTTTCCGGGTGCGATGGAGACGACGGCTCTCCGGATCGGCGGCCTCGGCGGATTTCTTGAGGGTCTGGAAGCCGGCCACGGTGCGTCTGGCGCGTTCGGCCTCGTATCGCGCGTCCATCTCGCGGCGCATCTGCGAGTATTCGCGTCCCTCCCTCACGATCTGCTTGATGACCAGGTCCTGAACGATGGACTCTTCGATCAGGTTGGCGAGCAGGTGGGATGGGATCCGCGGATCGAGGCTGTGGATCTGGCCGGACCGCAGGCGTGCTCCACCGTGCGGCGATGTTCGGCGTGACTCGTGCCGGGCGGGAGGTTAGGGACAATCATTCACAGGGCTTGCATCCGCATCGCCTCCTGCGACATCTGGCGGAGCATCGATTCGTACGGCGCTGACGGTTACGGGCGGCACGGAGCGGAAAACCCCGTGGTCGGAGCTGAAGAAGGGGGTCCGGCGACGGGTTCACGGACTCCCAGAGGCCGTTAACGGGCTCCCAGAGGCTGTTCACGGACTCCCAGAGGCCGTTAACGGGCTCCCAGAGGCTGTTAACGGACTCCCAGAGGCCGTTAACGGACTCCCAGAGGCCGTTAACGGACTCCCAGAGGCTGTTAACGGACTCCCAGAGGCTGTTAACGGACTCCCAGAGGCCGTTAACGGACTCCGGGTCGTCGCCGCATCTTCCGGAATTAGTGGTCACTAGCTTGGGCGAGTGCCTTCCGCATCGAGAACCGGACTTCCCTCAGTGCCCCCCGTCCTATCCAGGAAGCTCTGCGAAACCTTCTAAGCGATTCGCGGCCGGAGCGCTGGCGTCTCGCCGGCTGGCTCGGAGGCGTCTCGCCGCTGAGGGTTGCGAGGGAATGTTTGGTGTGCGGCCCGTACGGGGGCGAGACGCCCCCGGGCCAGCCGGCGAGACGCCAGCGCTCCGGGCGCAATCCGGTGGATTCGCAGGTGAACCGGATGACTTGCCGTGTGCGCCGGGTGACTTGCCGTGTCTAGCCGGATGACTTGCCGCGTGAGCCGGGATGACTTGCCGTGTGAGCCGGGTGACTTGGCGTGTGAGCCGGATGACTTGCCGTGTCTAGGCGGATGACTTGCCGCGTGAGCCGGGATGACTTGCCGCGTGAGCCGGATGGCGCACCGCGTTGAGCCGGGTGACTTGGCGTGTGAGCCGGACGGCGCACCACGTAAGCCGGACGACTCACCACGCAAGCCCGGACGGCGCACCACGCAAGCCGGACGACTCACCACACAAGCCCGGACGGCGCACCACCTAAGCCGGACGACTCACCACGCAAGCCCGGACGGCGCACCACCTAAGCCGGACGACTCACCACGCAAGCCGAACAACTCACCACGCAAGCCGAACAACTCACCACACAAGCCGGGCGACTCAACCATCCGCGGTGACTGATTCACCATGCACGCTGCCCGATGCACCACGCGCGCCTCGATCCCCACGAGCAACGCCTCCGCGGAATCGGGCGATCCCCCCTCACCGCGGCGGTCCGAGCACGCCGCGCACCGCGGACAGGAGACGCGTTTCCGTAAATGGCTTGCGGAGAAGCACGGCATCCGACGCATCGAGCCCATATGGGGCCAGCGCGTCTTCCGCGTAGCCGGACATCAGGATGACGTGCATGCCGGGACGGCCGGCAGCCAGTGTACGGGCCACCTCCACCCCGTTGATCGTGGGAATCACCACGTCCGTCAGCAGGAGATCGATGGTGGGGACCTTGCGCGCGATCGTAAACGCCTCGGTGCTGTCCCCGGCTTCCAGAACGGTGTAGCCTTTCGCCCTCAGAATCGAAGAGAGAAGATTGCGGACAAGAGAGTCGTCTTCCACCAGAAGAATGGTCTCCGTGCCGTTCAGCTCTTCCTCGGCGGCGGAGGCGCCGGCCTCCGCGGGTTGTTCCGCGGCTGTTCCGGTGGCCGGTACGAAGACATTGAAGGTCGATCCACTGCCCGGCTCACTGGTAACCCGGATCAAACCACCGACATCGGTAACGATGCCGTAGACGACCGACAGTCCCAGGCCGGTTCCTTTGTCTTTCGGTTTCGTCGTGAAGAACGGCTCGAAGATCCGTTGCACGGTGGCGCTGTCCATGCCGATGCCTTCGTCGGTGACTGATAAGAGCACGTACGACATTCCGCTGAGGCAGCCCGCGGAATCCATCTCCACGTCTGTGGCATTGCGCACCCGAATGAGAATGGTTCCGCCTCGCGGCATGGCGTCGCGGGCATTGATCACGAGGTTCATGACCACCTGTTCGAACCGGCCGGGATCTCCACGTACAGGCAGGCAGGGTTGATCGAGCTCGAATACCAGCGACACATCCTCGGTCACCATCCGCTGCAGCATGTCGCGAAGGTTGTGAATGACAACCTGAAGCGACAGGACCTGCGGGTTGACTGGGTCGTTCCGGCTGAAGGCCATCAGTTGCCTGGTCAGCGTTGACGCCCGCTGACCGGCCTTCAGAATCTCATCGACGCGCCGCACCATCTCCTCGTTCCCACCGGAAAGGCGTTGGAGAATCTTCCCCTGCAGCAGAATGGCCATCAGGACATTGTTGAAATCGTGGGCGATGCCTCCCGCCAGCCGCCCGACTGCTTCCATCTTCTGGGCCTGCACGAGTTGCTGCTCGGATTCGCGGAGAGCTGCCTCATTGCGCTTGCGTTCCGTGACATCGTGAGCGACCGCCAGCGCTGTCTGGACCTGTCCGCCAACGGTCTCCGGCACGATGCTGGCCTCGAATTGGCGAAGTCCCGTGGGCGTATCGAGCGCGAACTCAAATTGCGATACCTCGTTCGTGTCGAACGTCCGGTCGATTGCACGCTCCCACGCCTCGGTGAGCTCGGGGGGAAGCGGCAGTTCCGCGCTTGTCTTTCCGAGGAACACGTCGCGCGGCAGGCCTGTGGTCGTCTCCACCCGGCGATTGACAAACGTGCGTCTGCGCTGGCGGTCGAAGCGGACGATCAGGTCCGGCAGGTTTTCGGCCAGCGACCGGAATTCAAGCTCGCTTTTCTTAACCGCTTCGGCCGCGCGTTTCCTCTCTGTGATGTCGACGGACGCGCCGCCCAGGAGGAGCTTCCCGTCGTCCAGGACGACCGGGAACTTCGAGGAGAGGTACGTCCGCTCCTCTCCAGCGACGACGATCGTCTCTTCGAACAACTGTGCCACTCCCGTGCTCAGGACCAGTGCGTTGTGCTCCTCGGCCTCGCGAGCCGACTGCACACCCACAAAATCGCGAAGGGACTTGCCGATGATGTGCGCGGCCGGCGTTCCGAAGAGCTCTTCCACTTTCTCGTTCGCAAAGATGTACCGCCCCTCGCCGTCGAGGATGTACGCCCGCGCGGGCAGGAACCGCATGAAGAGAGCGAATCTCTGCTCGGCCTCGCGCCGAAGGGTCTCCACCCGGCGGTGATGAAGCGCCGAATTGACCGCCGCCGGAAGCCTCGCCAGATGTTCCTTGATGACGTAGTCGACCGCTCCGGCACGCATACACGACACGGCCGTCTCCTCATTCTGCGATCCGGTCACGATGATGACCGGCACGTCGGGAGCGTGCTCGCTGACCAACTCCAGGGCGCGCACGCCATTGAAATGAGGAAGCGAATAGTCCGACAGCACGATGTCCGGACGGAACGAGACAAGCTTGTCGAGAAAGGTGTCCTCCTCTTCGACGCGTACCGGCTCGAAGGCAAGGCCCGCGCGCGATAGCTCGCGCCAGATCAGCTCCGCCTCGCGGGCCACATCCTCTAAGTGCAGTAACCGGATCGTTTCGGGCATCGGCTGCTCAGGCCCCGTTCCCCGCGGCGGGAGATTGGTTCAGCAGTAGCCAGTAGAGGCCGAGCTGCCGAACCGCCTCGATGAAGCTGTCGAAATCGACCGGCTTGACGATGAAGCTGTTGGTACCGGTCTCATAGGCGCGAAACAGATCTGCTTCTTCGCGCGAGGAGGTGAGCAC
Organism: Thermoanaerobaculia bacterium; assembly: GCA_017883235.1. Lineage (GTDB taxonomy): Bacteria > Acidobacteriota > Thermoanaerobaculia > Gp7-AA8 > Gp7-AA8 > JADGNZ01. The sequence continues at coordinate 6,864 of JADGNY010000173.1, forward strand.
GACGACCGGGATGGCCCGCGTGCGGGGATCGGACTTGAGCCGCGCCAGTACCTCATGGCCGTCGACCTTCGGAAGTTTGAGATCCAGCAGGATCAGCTTGGGGACGTTGTTGATGGGCGTATCGAGGTCTGCCGACGGCCCGAAAATGAGGTCGAGCGCCTCGGCGCCGTCCTTCACCCACACCAGCCGGTTGGACAAGTGATTCTGATCGAGCGCGCGAATGGTCAGTTCGGCGTCCGTGGGATTGTCCTCCACCAGGAGGATCTCGACGACACCGGGTAGTGGGGGAAGCTTCGCGCTCATCGATTACTCTCCTTTCGACGTTTCCACCGGCATCTCCGACAGCGGCAGGCTGAACGAGAACGTCGCTCCGCCGTCCACCGCGCCTTCTGCCCATACCCGCCCGCCGTGCCGGCGCACGACCTGTTGCACGAGGGCCAGGCCGACTCCAGTGCCCTCGAACTCCTCCAGCGCGTGAAGGCGCTGGAAGACACCGAAGAGCTTCCCGGCGTATCTCATGTCGAACCCCGCGCCGTTGTCCGCCACCGAGTAGATCGCCTGGCCCGCCTGAACGGAGCCGGACAGCGCGATCTCGGCGTGCTCCCGGTGCCGAGTGAACTTCAATGCGTTGTCCAGCAGGTTGATCCAGACCTGCCGCAGCAAGGCCGGGTCCGCCGGAGCGGCCGGCAACGGATCGAGGACGAAGTCGACTGTACGCTCGGGCGTCTGTGCGCGGAGCTCCTCATAGATCGTCCGCGCCAGCGCGGTCATGTCCGTGTCCGACTTCTGCAACGGCTTGCGCCCGAGGCGCGAGAACTGGAGCAGGTCGTCGATGAGATGCCCCATGCGCGATGCTTCGTCGCAGACCACCCGCAGCACGCGCCGCCCTTCCGCGTCGAGCTTGTCCCCCTGATCCTCGGTCAGGATGCGTGAGAAGCCGTTGATGGCGCGGAGCGGAGCGCGAAGATCGTGCGAAACGGAGTAGCTGAAGGATTCGAGATCCTTATTGGCGGCTTCGAGCTGGACGGTCCGCTCGCGCACTCTCTGATCGAGCTCCTCGGCGTGCCTCTGCAGGTCCTCGTGAAGCCTGCGGATTTCGGCTTCCGACCGCTTTCGCTCCGTGATGTCGATCACGGTGCCCAGGATGTGGGACTTACCTTGCAACGAGATCACCGAGGACGAAATCACCACCGACAGAAGCTTCCCCCCTTTTGTCTTCAAGGTCGTCTCGAAATCGGCGAGCTTCCTGTCCCTCTGCAGTCGCTGGAACATCGTGGCGCGGCTGGAAAGGCTCGCGTAAAGATCGAAGTCCGCGGACGTGCGCCCGATGATCTCCTCGCGCGAGTAACCGAACAACCGCGTATAGGCGTCGTTGACGTCAACGAACCGTCCATCATCGAGAGACGACAGCCCAAAGGGGATTGGTGCGGCGCGAAACGCGCTCCTCCATTGATCCTCGGATTGCCGCAACGCCTCCTCCGCCTGCTTGCGCTCTGTGATGTCGTTGTTGACGCCGATCGTGCGCAGCGGTTTTCCGCTCTCGTCACGGATGACCGTACCGTGGGCGATGAGATGACGCACGCTTCCGTCGGGCCAGACCACGCGGAACTCGGACTCGTACTCGCTCCCGCCGCTGCTCAGCAGATGGCTGGAGGCCGTTTCGCTTTCAGCCCGGTCGTCGGGATGGAGGCCGTTGATCCAAGCCTCGTACGCGCCGCCGAAGTCTTCCTTCCTGACTCCGTAGAGCTCGTACATCCGATCGTCCCAGACCAGGTGGTCGTTGACGATGTCCCAATCCCAGATGCCGAGGTGCGCCGCGCGTGTGGCCAGTGTGAGCCGCTCTCTCACGCGCGCAATCCTCTCCTCGGATCGTTTGCGCTCCGTGACATCGGTGAAGACGATGCCAAAGCGGGAGCCTCCCATGGCGAAGGCGGCAACCTCGTAATGGCGGTCCGTGTTGCGGTTGTATTCCTCGAAGTGGATGGCCTTCCCGGTCAGGACCACCTGACCGAACCGCTCAATCCAATAAGGCTCGAGGCCGGGATAGGACTCGAGCGCGGTCTGCCCGAGAACATACTCCGCGGGGAAGCCGGTCTGCCGGAGATACGCGGGGTTGGCTTCGACTCTTCGAAAGTCGCACGCGTTTCCGGCTTCATCACAGATGATGTCGGCGATCACGGCACCTTCGCTCATGCTGGTGAAGAGCAGCCGGAATTTGGACTCGGTTTCCTTCCGCGCCTCCTCGGCCAGTTTGCGCTCGGTGATGTCCTCGCTGAATACGACGATGCCGCCGACGTTTCCCGCGGTATCGTGCCAGGGGCGCACCTCCCATCGAAGCCACTGCACGGAACCGTCGAGCCGATCGAGCCGATCGTTGTCATCGCGCACCACTTCACCGGCCAGCGCGCGCTTGTGGATTGCCTTCCAGCGGTCATCGATCTCCGGGAAGATCTCGTAATGCGAGAGCCCGCGCAAATCCCGTTCTCCGAGTCCGTAATCGTTCAGCCAGCGGCGGCTCACGCTCAAGTAGCGCATCTCGCGATCGAACATGGCTAACGACGCTGGCGCATGTTCGACGAACAGCCGCAGACGTTCTTCGGTTGCCTGCTTCTCCTCATCCGCCCGCTTGCGCTCGGTGATGTCGAGAACGAAGGCGACGATTTCTTCTTCAGGTCCGGGCAGAATGGCGTCCGACAGAAAAACCGAGACACGGGAACCGTCCCTGCGCACATACTCTTTCTCGTACGGTGTGCAGATTCCGCGTTCGCGCAGCTCCTGCATGGCATGCTCGTCGGCGGTGAGCCACTCCGGCGGGGTAAGCGCTCGCCAATTCACCAGACCCTTCTCGAGCTCCTCGCGGGTATATCCGATGGCCCGAAGATAGTAATCGTTGGCCTCGATGATGGCTCCCGACGAGCTCTCCACAACGACGCCGGCGATATTGGCATCGACGAATCTCCGCAGCCGGTCGTGAGCACGACGCAGGGCATCGTCCGAGTGCCTGCGCGATCCCTCCTCCGCCCTCATGCGCTGCACCAGCAGCACCGTGGTGATCCACAGCACGGAGATGGCAACGGCGCGTCGAAAAATGACCGCGCGTGCAACCACGTCTCCACGTGAGTCCACGAAGGCACCGATGATCACGAGCAGCGTACAGATTGCGGCAACGATCGGCGGCAACCGTTGCTCCCGCGATCGCGCCGTCAGCAGGAGAGGAATCAAATAGAGGGAGGACACCGAGTATCCCGCCGGAGTGAGATAGTCGAACAGCAGGATCACCAGACCAAGGAGCACAATGCCGGGCATCAGCCAACCATTGCTTTGGGGATAAGCGGGCGCAGCCGTGGAAATCATTCCGGTTTCGCCTCCGTCAGGCCGGCCGCTGACTCCGTCATCGAGACGAAGGCCTTAGTACCTCGGATGTCGGAGCGTGACGCCTCTACTGGCATGGATACCAAATGACTCGTTCGATTGGAGGGCCCGTTGCGCCAGAATTCCCAGCCTCACCATTTCTCACAGTCTGTCTGAACTACTTGCAACGCCCTTTCGTCGAGAGTCCTTCTCCCCCAGCTGAAAAGCGCTGGGGGAGAAGGCTCTCGACGAGTAACAGGGTGCCGACGATTGCAGTGAGATCGTGAGTGTCAGGACACGGTCGC
>JADGNY010000242.1 GCA_017883235.1 Thermoanaerobaculia bacterium
GGGCAACTGTAATGCTAGCAAGATGACCGATAGCGCGGCGACGAGGAGCGCCGACATCGCGGCTCCCCATCGCGGGGTAACCGTTCACATCCCCCGCGGTTCAGGCGGCGAGCTTCGCGGGGATCATTGGCAGCGTGAGGTTCGCGCGGGCCGTCGCGATGAGGCTACAAGCGTACGCCCAGGGCTCGACGCCCCGCCTGCGGCAAGTGTCGATGACGCTGAGACCGGCGGCGTAGAATCGACTGCCTTCATCGGTCCTGGTTCCATAGCTGATGCGCCGTGCGATCACGGCGTGGCGCAGCGCCCGCTCGGCGTCGTTGTTTGTCGGCGGCAGGTTCGGGTCCGAGACGAAGGCGATGACGGCGCCCCAATCGTTGAGGATTTCACCGGCCAGATCGCGAACCTTCGTCTCGATCTCATGCCGATTGCACTGGCAGTTCCATTTGATGCGGCTCGTCAGCCGCTTGAGGGCGTCCGCGTCGGCTCCGTGGTGGACTCGCTCGATGAGGCGCCGGAGGTCGCGGACCAGATCGCGACCGAAGTCGGAGCCGGCGCCGTAGGAGCCCTCGGCGAGGGCCAGGGCCTTGCGGATGAGATGCGCCAGACAGCGCTGGCGGCGAGGATGGTCGCGGTAGGCGCCGTAGCCGTCGGTGACCAACCAACCCAAGAAGGCGTCGCCGATCAGCGCGGTGAGTTCTCCCTTGCGGCGGCTGCCAATGCGATAAACGATCGTGGTCGCCGTCACCGCCACCCACATCCACAACAGGACGCCCCGCTGATACCAGGGGGTCTCGTCGAGATGGACGATCTGGGCCGCTCGCACATCCTGGATGAGGCACTCGACCACGGGTTCGCTGGCCAGACCGAATTCGTGGACGCAGCGCTCGATGGTGGCCACCGCGAGTTCCAGGTTGAGCCAGTCGCGTAGGAATTCCTGGATCTTGCGCCGCGAAAGGCGGCAGCGGAGCGACAACGCCGCGATGAAAGTGGCGAGCATGGGACCCACCAGGCAACGCTCGCTCATCCGCAAGTTTCGTTTGCGGCCCTCGATCAGAGAACCCAGTCCGACGCGAGGGCGATCGACGTTGTCGTGACCGCAGGGGCAGCGCACGGCGAAGTAGCTGTGTCGGGTCGCCGTGACTTGAAGAGCCATTGCGGCGCGGACGAGTTCGAGGCTGTTGTGGGCGCAGATGCACCGCCGCTTCAGGTCGGGGCCGAGGAGAGCTCGGCAGGCGGCGCACACCCGCGCGGCATGCTCGACTTCCGCGCTCGCCACGATCGGCTGGCGGCGCCAGTATCCCTTCGCGCCGGGCTGTTTGCCGGCGGGCGTGCCGGCGTTCTTCTGGGCCGGCTTGCCGGCGCTCTCGGGAGAACCGGCGGACGTCGCGCCGGTGTCGGGGCCAGCCGCGGTCGGTTGGCCTCTCGCGTCACGCCGATAAGGGTCGTCGCTCGACGGCGGACGCGAACTGGTCCTCGAATCCTCGCCCGCGCGGTTCGACAACGAACGCGCCAACTCGCGCCACCGCCACGCCAACTCCTCAAGTTCCGTACGCGACATCGACGCAAGGTCGGTCCGCTCGATATCGTTCAGGTCTGGGATGTTTCGGCGAGGCACAAAAAGCGTAGAATCCAATTCGCGCCTGTCCGCAAGCCCCCCGATCGCCGCTCAAACGAAAACGGACCCCGCCGCCACGGACGCGATCAAAGGGAGGGGGTGTGAACGGCAGGGCTGTGCAGTTCTAAGCTAATCCCGGTATTTCGAGCACGAGATTGATATCGAGAACGGCACGCCAGCGGGCATTTTGGATATTTTCGCATCCCCCGGCCCTGATAAGATTGTAGGCGAAGGAGCGCAGACGCGCGACGATATCGGGGTTCTTGCGAATGCGGGAAGCGTCCTCGGCGAAGGCGTTGTCGCGTACGTAGTGACTACCATTTTCAATTCGCCAGTGATCGCGAATCCATCGATTCCAGCGCACGGGCGTCTGGTTGGAAGCGGAAGAAACCCAAAAGACGACCTCGGTCGATTGCGAGCAGAGACCGGTCGCGGGGATGCGCTTGCAGACGGCGCGCTCCAAGCGGAGTACTGTCTTGATCAGGTTTTCCCAAGGCGTATGGCGAAACCACGCCTTGGCCGGAAACACCGTCAATTCCCGGGTTTCCCAGCGGTTGCGGCCGACGCTCTTACTCTTGTCTGAGCCGATGGGTTTTCTCCCGGCGGTTCCCAGTTCAAGGCTGCGGCGCAGGCTGGGTTGATTGTCCTTGACCTGGGTCAGCAGGTGATTGCCCGAGGCGATCACGCGCTCGAACGTTTTTTTGAGCGTGCTCGGCGTCGAGCGTGAACACGCACCCCTTCAGGCCGAGCGCCTCGATCAGCTCCGGCGCGGCCGGAATCTCGTTGCTCTTCTCTTCGACCATGAGATGGCCGAGCACGATCTGATCGGCTTGCCGCAACGCCGACATCATGTGGGCCGCCTTGCGGTCGCTGAAGGCGTCGAAACTGCCGCGCAGAGTCTTGCCGTCAACGGCGATGGCCACCAAACCATCCGAAGGTGGCGGCGTTGAAATCGATGATGCGTGCCGCCGAAACGCGGCCTCCAACGAGGTCGGATCAACGTTTTGGAGGATCAACCGCAACCCAGTGTAGGACGGCGAATAAGGCAGCCGCAGGCCAAACGCTTCGTTCAATCGCTGCAAGTGAATGCGGATGAATTCATGCATTTGCCGGTAGGAGTTGGCTCCAGCGACCATGCTGAGAGTGGCGTAGAGCAACACCGTGGCCAGATCGAACCGCTTGCCCTCCCGCCGTCGATGGTCTGGGATGGCGCGCAAAATCTCAAGCAGCGACGTCGGCATGGGACAACCTCTGATTCGGGTTGTCGCTGATAGATTCAGACATTCTTGCCGGTGGGAATCCCCGACCGCCTGTCAAAGCTCAGAGAACTGAACAGCCCTGGGATTTTCACTGGATTTTCACTGAGGTCCGGCGGTGGTCCGGCGGGCGGAGCTCCGG
>JADGNY010000078.1 GCA_017883235.1 Thermoanaerobaculia bacterium
TTGCCGGGTCGGGGGCGAGACGCCCCCGGGCCAGCCGGCGAGACGCCAGCGCTCCGGCCGTGAACGGCAATTACAGCGAGAGCGACCTTCCCGACGCGGCCGATCTCTACGGCCGATCGAAACTCCTCGGCGAGGTCGTCACAGAGGCACAGACAAGAGTGTCTGTGCCACATTCGCTAACGATCCGGACGTCGATCATCGGACGGGAGCTGCGTAGCGCGCACGGTGTCGTCGAGTGGTTCCTGGCGAACCGCGGCGGCTCGGTGCGCGGCTTCACGAAGGCCGCCTTTTCCGGGGTCACGACGACGACACTCGCGCAGACGCTGGCTGACGTGATCGAGCATCATCCCGGCTTGCAAGGGCTCTATCACGTGGCAGGAGCGGCGATCACCAAGTACGATCTCCTGGTCATGCTGAACGAAGCGTTCGGCGCCGGAGTGGCCATCACGCCTGACGACAGCGTCGTCATCGATCGGACTCTCGATGCCGCGCGCTTTCGGGAGGCAACCGGAATGGTCCCGCCGGCATGGCGGGAGATGATCGCCGCGCTGGCCGCGGAGTCGCCGCAGTATGAGCGCTGGAGAAGAACAGAATGATCCTCGACGGTAAACGGGTGCTGGTCACGGGCGGCACCGGGTCGCTCGGCGCAACGGTGGTGCGCGCTCTTCTGCGCGGCGATGCCGGCCGGCCCGCGCGCATCACGGTCTTCTCGCGCGACGAGGCGAAGCAGAACGACATGCGCCTGTCGTTCCTCAACCGTCCCGCGGCGACGGATGAAGTGATCTACGCGAACCTGCGACAGATCCTGCACTTTCGCATCGGCGACGTCCGCGACTACCCCGCCATCCGCGCCGCCGTCGAGCAGGCGGACGTCGTCATCAACGCGGCGGCGCTCAAGCAGGTGCCGTCGTGCGAGTACTTCCCGATCGAGGCGGTGCAGACGAACGTCCTCGGCGCGGGGAACATCGTCCGGGCCATCCGCGAGAGCGGCGCGCATGTCGAAGTCGTCGCCGGCATCTCCACCGACAAAGCCTGCAAGCCGGTGAACGTGATGGGGATGACCAAGGCGCTGATGGAGCGGATCTTCGCCGAGGCCAACCTCGAGTGTCCGGCCACGCGGTTCGTCTGCGTGCGCTACGGCAACGTCATCGCATCGCGCGGCTCGGTGGTGCCGCTCTTTCTCGACCAGATCGCGCACGGCGGCCCGGTCACGATCACCACTGAGGAGATGACGCGCTTTCTGCTGTCGCTCGACCGCGCCGTGGAGACGGTCTTCGCGGCGATCGAGAGTGCCCGCGCCGGCGAGACCTACGTGCCGCGCGTTTCCGCGGCGCGCATCGTCGATGTGGCGTCGACGCTGATCGACGGCCGCGGCATTGACATCACCGTCACCGGCGTCCGGCCGGGCGAGAAGACGCACGAGATCATGGTGTCGGAAGAGGAGTGCCACCGCACCATCTCCCGCGGCGAGTACTACGTCATCCTTCCGATGCTGCCGGAGCTTCGCCATCAGGAGCCGTACACGCCGGTGTTGACGAGCGAGTATTCGTCGTCCGAGGTGAACCTTGAAGGTGCCGCGCTTCGTAACCTGCTCGCGCCGTTCATGGAGACTCGATGAAAGTCGTAACCTGGCTCGGCACGCGTCCCGAGATCATCCGGCTGAGCCGCGTCATGCCCCTTCTCGACCGCAGCGCCGAGCACGTGGTCGTCCACACGGGGCAGAACTACGACGAGAATCTGAGCGACGTTTTCTTCCGGGAGATGCAGGTCCGCCAGCCGGACGTTCACCTCGGCATCGAGGCGAGCTCGTTCGGCGCGCAGGCGGCGCAGGTGATCGAGAAGTCGTTCGACTTCTTCACCCGTGAGCGTCCCGACCGCGTGGTGATCCTCGGCGATACGAACAGCGGCCTGGCCGCCGTCAGCGCGGCACGGCTGGGGATTCCGGTCTTTCACATGGAAGCGGGCAACCGCTGCTTCGACGACCGCGTCCCCGAGGAGATCAACCGCCGCATCATCGACAACTGCAGCGACGTGCTGATGCCGTACACCCATCGCAGCAAGGAGAATCTGCTGGCCGAGGGGTTCGAAAGGAAACGGATCGCCGTCACGGGCAATCCGATCTTCGAGGTCCTGCAGTTCTATCGCCCGCAGATCGACGCGTCAGACGTGATGGAACGGATGACGGTGGCGCCACAGAGTTTCTTTCTGGCCACGCTGCACCGCGCGGAGAATGTCGACGGCGAGGAGCGCCTTCGGGGATTCGTGACCGCGCTCGACCGCGTCGCCGAGACTCATGGATTGCCGATGCTGATCAGCCTTCACCCGCGGACGCTCGACCGCCTGCAACATTTCGGCATTGAGCTCGGCCCGCACATCCGGGTCATGAAACCGCTGGGCTTCTTCGACTTCGTCCGCCTGGAGATCGAAGCGGCCTGCGTGCTGAGCGACAGCGGGACGGTTCAGGAGGAGTGCTGCATTTTCGGCGTTCCGAACGTCACGCTGCGCGACGTCACCGAGCGCGCGGAGACGATCGAATGCGGCAGCAACATCCTGACCGGCGGCGATGGCTCAATGATTGCTAGCGCCGTCGCCATCGCGCTGATGAAATCGCCCTGGACGCCCCCGGCGGAGTACCTCGTGCCGAATGTGTCGCAGACGGTGGCGAAGATCGTGATGAGCTACGCGATCTGAGCGCGAACGCGAGCGATTCGCGGCCGGAGCGCTGGCGTCTCGCCGGCTGGCGCAGCGGCGTCTCGCCGCTGCGGAGGTTACAAGCAAATGTATGGAGTCTTGCCAGACCGGGGGCGAGACGCCCCCGGGCCAGCCGGCGAGACGCCAGCGCTCCGTCGCGCTAAGTTAAAGTTTAGGCTAGCGTGTCACACATGCCGCGCGTCTCCATCATCATCCCGGTCTACAACGGCGCGAACTACATGCGCGAGGCGATCGACAGCGCGCTGGCGCAGACGAGCAGCGACGTCGAAGTCATCGTCGTCAACGACGGCTCGCGCGACGGCGGTGCCACCGCGGAGATCGCGCGGTCGTACGGCGGCCGGATCCGCTACATCGAGAAGGAGAACGGCGGCGTCTCGTCGGCGCTCAATTGCGGCATTGCAGCCATGCACGGCCAGTGGTTCTGCTGGCTGAGTCACGACGACCGCTATCTGCCGGAGAAATGCGCAACCGAGCTGGCCTTTCTCGATCGCAACCCCGAGGCGAGGATCGTCGGCTGTAACTTCCAACTGATCGACGAGCAGGGCGGCGTCACCGGGGAGTACCGCGAGACCCTCGGCGTCGTCCGCACGGGACGTGATTTGATTTCGTCATGGGTGTACGGCTGCGGCCTCATGATCCATCGGTCTGTGCTGAAGAACGCTGGGCCCTTCAACGAATCGAACCGTACGACCCAGGACCTGGAGATGTGGTTCCGGATCCTCGAGCACGATCCGATCTATCTGCTGCCGGATGTGCTGGCGCAATTTCGCCAGCATCCGGAAGCCGGCAGCCGGACCGAGTCGCGCTACCAACGGGACAAGGACGAGCTTTTCGGGCGTCTCCTGGAGCGGTACGACGCGACCTACTTCGATCCGGCCGCGACGACACCTCATCAGCGCGCGGCGATCTACTGGCTCGTGGCCGGCAACGCCATGTCGCGCGAGTCGTGGGGGGGCGCGCGGCTGTGGATCGACCGCGCCTGGCGCGAAGAGCGCTCGTTGCGGAATCCGGCGTTCAAGGCGCACTTCGTCGGACCGCGGATGGTGTCACGGTGGTGGCGAACGCGGGGTTATGTGGAAGGAAACCTGCGCCGGCTGGCGCGGCGGATCCTGCCGGGATGGGTGGTGGATCGGTTACGGCGCGGACGGTGAGGTTGGGGGTTGTCGGTTATCGGTTATCGGGGTGACAACCAAAAGCGTCAATTTCACACCCGACGATGACGATTTGGCTTCCGGCGATGACGATTTGTCATCGACAGGACCGAAATCGCATCAAATTGGTTCGATACCGGATCAAATTGGTTCGATATCGCATCAGATTGATTCGATGCCGCATCAGATTGATTCGATACCGCATCAGATTGATTCGATACCGCATCAGATTGATTCGATGCCGCATCAAGTTGATTCGATGCCGCATCAAGTTGATTCGATACCGCATCAAGTTGATTCGATGCCGCGTCAAGTTGATTCGATGCCGCATCAAGTTGATTCGATGCCGCATCAAGTTGATTCGATACCGCATCAAGTTGATTCGATGCCGCATCAAATTGGTTCGATACCGCATCAAATTGGTTCGATGCCGCTCCAGATTGGATCGATACCGCTCCAACTTGGATCGGAATTCGAGTAGGCGGGTAGCGAAATAGCCGTCGTCGGACGCGCCTGCCTGAGCGGAGTCGAAGGAGCCCCGCCGCCGGGTTACGAGCAAATGTACGGAGTCTTTCCGGGTCGGGGGCGAGACGCCCCCGGGCCAGCCGCCGAGACGGACGGCGCTCCGTTTCTCCTACCCCGCCCCCGTCAACGTCCACTGCAACCGCGGCGCGATCTTTCCGCCGCGTTGATCGCGCGCGGAGAGGCTGCCTTCTTCCGTCACCGAAAACGTGAGCACGTTCTCCCGGACGATATCGTGACTGCCGTACGGCTCGGTGATGGTGATGAAGTAGCGGCCAGGCATCAGGAAATCGGCGGGGATCCGGCAGCGGAACTGCTGCCGGCCGCGCTTCCACTCGTGATTCACCTGGACGGTGCCATCGGCGCTCGTCGACGTCAGCAGGAGATCCCCCGAATCGGTCTGCAGGCGCATCTCGATTCTTCCCGCGGGGAACTTGTCGTGAATGGAGATGTCGAAGACGACGTCGATGGGCGCGTTCGCCGGGAAGCCTTCGCCTCCATCGGCCGCGCTGCCTGACTCAATGGAGACGGAGTGGTACTCGAATGCGCTCAGGATGCCGTGCCGCGGCGTCCAGACAAAGTCGTTTTTCACTCCCTCGGACAGGTACTGCCGGATGATCGCCTGCGCGTCGCCCGCCGCTTTGACCTTGCCGTCCGCGAGCCAGATCACGCGCTGGCAGAGCGACGAGACCGTGGACATGTTGTGGCTGACGACGATGACCGTCCGCCCCTCGGATCGGATATCGCGCATCTTGCCGAGGCACTTCTGCTGGAACGCGGAGTCGCCGACGGCGAGCACTTCATCAACGATGAGGATGTCCGGCTCCAGATGTGCGGCCACGGCGAAGGCCAGCCGCACGTACATGCCGGAGGAGTAGCGCTTGACCGGCGTGTCGAGGAACTTCGAGATCTCTGCGAAGTCGACGATCTCATCGAACTTGCGGCGAATCTCGCGGCGCGACATGCCGAGGATGGCGCCGTTGAGATAGACGTTCTCCCGCCCGCTCAGCTCGGGATGGAAGCCGATGCCGACTTCGAGGAGGCTCGATACCTTGCCATGCAGATCGATGCGCCCTTCCGCCGGCTCGGTGATGCGGCTGAGGATCTTCAACAGCGTCGATTTGCCGGCGCCGTTCTTCCCGATGAGGCCGACCACCTCGGCCGAGCCGACGGTGAAGGAGACATCCTTCAGCGCCCAGAATTCGTTCGCAGGCTGCTGGCGCGCGAACGGTGTCTTGAAGGCCTGAACAATGCGCTCGCGGAGGAGGTTGTACGCCGTAGTCTGCTCGCCGAGGCGATACGACTTGCTCACTCCCTCGGCAATGATGACGTCGCTCATCACATCACGTCCGCGAAGACGCGCTCCGTCTGTTTGAAGTAGTAAACGCCCGTGACCAGCAACACGATCGACGTCACGGTTCCGGCAACGACGCCGGGGACGTAGAGCTGCGTCGTCCCGAGGAGCGACCAGCGGAAGCCGTCGATCACCACCACCATCGGATTCAGCGAATAGAGAAAGCGCCACTTGGCCGGCACGATGCTGCTGCTGAACGCCACCGGCGAAACGTACATGCCGAACTGCGTGATGAACGGGATGAGGTGGCGCATGTCGCGGTACTTCACGTACAGCGACGAGGTCCACAGGCCGAGGCCGATCGTGAAGAGGAGGCAGAGGGCGAAGAAAAGCGGCAACGCCAGGACGCGCCACGTCGGCACCATCCGGTAGCCGATCATCATGAAGACGAGGATGACGAACGACACCAGGAAGTCGACGATGCCGACCGCGATCGACGCCAGCGGCAGAATCAGCCGCGGGAAGTAGATCTTCGTGATCATGTAGCCGTTCCCGACGACAGCATTCGCAGCCTCAGCGAATGCGGTGGCAAAGAACTGCCACGGCAGCAGGGCCGTGAAGGTGAGCACCGCGTATGGCACCCCATCCGAGGGCAGCTTGGCGATACGCCCGAAGACGACGGAAAAGATGACCATCGTCAGGAACGGCCGGATGAACGCCCAGAGCACGCCGATGGAGGTCTGCTTGTACCGGACGGTGATGTCGCGCCAGGCCAGAAACCCCAACAGCTCACGCGCCTGCCACACCTCGGCGAGGTTGAGCTGGGCGAGCCCCCGACGGGGTTTGATGACGGTGTGCAAACGTGTTCAGTCTAACCCCGGGGGAAACGGTTTCACGCGGAGGCGCGGAGACGCGGAGACTTCACGGCTTCGGGTCATCTTTTCTTCGCCCGAACAAATGCTTTTCCGCGAGCATCGGCACCAGCTTGTCGAACTTCGTCTCCGCTTCCCACCCGAGGAGCCTCCGGCTCTTCTCCGGGTTGCCGCGGCTGTAGGCGATCTCGGAGGCGCGGAAGAGTGAGGGGTCGATGTCGACGTGGTCGTGCCAGTCGAGGCTGAAGCAGGAGAAGGCGGCGGCGGTGAGCTCTTCCAATGTGTGGCTCTCGCCGGTGGCGATGACGAAGTCCTGGGGCTCGTCCTGTTGCAGCATGCGCCACATGGCTTCGACGTACTCGGGGGCGTAGCCCCAGTCGCGGGAGACGTCGAGACGGCCGAGGGTCAGGCGGGCGCGTTTGCCGGCGGCGATTTCGGCGGCGGCGGCGAAGATCTTCTTCGTCACGAAGCGCTCGGAGCGCAGCGGCGACTCGTGATTGAAGAGAATGCCGGAGCAGGCGTAGATGCCGTACGCCTCGCGGTAATTGGCGGTGGTCCAGTGCGCGGCGGCCTTCGCGGTGGCGTACGGGCTGCGCGGGAAGAAGGGCGTCGATTCGTCGCTGGCGTCGCCGGGGGTCACGTCGCCGAAGCATTCGCTCGAGGCAGAGTTGTAGAGGCGCACGGGCAGCTTGAGGTAGCGGATGACCTCGAGCATGACCAGCGTGGCCTGGGCGATGCTGTCCATCGTCTCGACCGGCTGGGAGAAGGAGAGCGCCACCGAGCTCTGGCCGGCCAGGTTGTAGATCTCGTCCGGACGGATCCCGCCGATCAGTTGCAGCAACTCGCGAAAATCGCGCGCCGCCGCGGAGTGGGTGATGACGCGGTCGTGGATGCCGAGGGTGACCAGGCGACGGAACGACTGCGACTCCGCATCGCGCGAAACACCGTGGACCTCGTACCCACGCTCCAGCAGGAGACGCGAGAGATAGGCACCATCCTGCCCCGACACACCGAAGATCAACGCACGCTTCACGTGCACATTGTCATGCATTCAATCGCGGGCCGAAAGTCCAATCCTGACGGCGAGCGCTGAGTAGTTCATCCTGACGCGAGCGCAGCGAGATGTCAGGATCTCCGGTGAGACCGCGCGGCAGTCGGTTCCAGCAGAGCCCTCGCGGTCTCACCGGAGATCCTGACAGGCTCGCTCTGCTCGCGTCAGGATGAACTTCCTAAACTTCCTATGATGGCGTGCGTGCGGCGCTCGAAGTTGGCGTAACTGAAGTATTCGAGCCCCTCGGGGATTCGCTTCGGACCTGCGGCGAGCGCGTCACGAATGGCCACGCGAATCTCCGCGGGATTGGTTGGATCGACGAGCTGGCCGAGCCGCCCGTCGCGAACGGCTTCGCGCCCGCCGTCGAGGCGGCTGGCGATGACCGGGACGCCGCACGCCAGCGCCTCGAGAAAGACGAAGCCGAATCCCTCGCCGCGGCTCGGCATCACATAGACGTCGGCCAGGTTGTAGAGATCGGTTTTTTCCTCCTCGGGGAAGATGCCGGTGAAGACGACGCGATCGGCGATGCCGAGGCCGGCGGCCTTTTGCTTCAGGCGCGGCACGTCGTTGCCGCCGCCGGCGATGAGATAGGCGATGTCGCCGTCCAGATCCGGCAGGACCTCGAGCACCTCATCGAATCCTTTGTAGCGTTCCGCGGCAACGACGCGGCCGAGGGTCATCAGCACGCGCTTGCCATCGAGGCCGTATCGCGCGATGAGACTACGGTTCCGGGGACGGATGCCGTACCACTCGGCGCGGATCGAGTTGGGGAGGAGAAGCGACGGACCGACGTAATGCGACCAGCCCGCGAAACGCTCGCGGGTGACGTCGCTGATGGAGACGATGCCTCGGACGTCGCGCAGCAGGCGGTTCGACAACGGGTCGCGCAAGGGCTTCCACGCTTCGATGCCGTAGAGCATCAGCAGCGGACGCTTGGTGATCATTCGTACGAGCGGGAGGAGGTTCACGTGCGCGCAGACGACGAGATCGAAGGGGCCGCGCGCTTTCCGTAGCGCATTCAGATAGGCCAGCCGGCCGCGCGCGGCCGAGGCAACGAACGTTACTTTCTCCGGAAGCGCTTCGCACTGGCCGACGATGATGCGGGGCACCACGACGACTTCATCGACCGAGGGATGTGAGGCCATCGCGGCGATGAGCTCGCGGTTGTAGAGGGCGATGCCGCCGTAGCCGCCGAAGGAGTCGGTTCCGAGATGAAGAATCCTCACGCCCACCGCTCCATGATCATCCGCGCCCAGCTTCGCATACGCGTCGACGTTCCGTCGGGCCGCAGTTGCATCCATTCGGCCAGTGGAACGCTGAAGCCGGTCTTCCTCCGCCCGGCGAGCCAGACGGGCAAGGGATGGCGCGGGCTTGCCGCGAAGTGCCGTTTGCAGCGCTGCTTTTCGACCATGAGCAGCGGCGCAATCTGCCGTAAGAGCGTGGCGTCGACGAGCGGCGTGCGCACTTCGAGGGAATGGGCCATGCTGGCCCAGTCGGTGTCGCGCAGAAGTTGATTGCGCATGTAGAGCGACGCCTCGAGTGCCGCGACGCGGCCGAAGGGCGTTCCTGGATCGGGATCGATCGTCTCGCCGATGTGCTCGAGCATCGCCAGGCGCTCCAGCCCTTCGCGCGCCTCGCGGACACCCATCAGCGACGGCAGATCGTCAGGCAGAAACAGGCCGCGTTTGAGCAGATAGGCGCCGGCCCATGTGCTTCCGTAGCGTCCCACCGCCGCTGCCTTCGGATTTCGCGCCAGGCGGCTCGCGGCGGCCGCGGCGAACGGCAGGCGCGAGGCGTTGACGATCCGCGGCAGGTCGCGGAAGGAGGGATAACTGCCGAAGAGCTCATCGCCGCCGAGGCCGGAGATGGAGACTTTCAGCCCCCGCTCCGCGGCTGCCTTGCTGACGAACCAGGTGTTCGTGCCGTCGATGGTCGGCTGATCCATGGCGTCGAAGAGTCGCGGCAAGTCCGCATTGAATTCATCGCGTGTAACCAGCCGCGTGACGTGATCGGAGCCGATCTCTCTCGCGAAGCGCTCGGCCAGCGGCGCCTCATCGGCTTCGCGGCCGAGAAACTCCTCGAACCGCAGCGTCACCGTCCGCAGCGGGTGGCCGTTGGCCTCGGTGGCCAGCGCGACGAGCGCCGACGAATCGATGCCCGAGGAGAGAAACGCGCCGACAGGAACATCGGAAATGAGATGGTGCCGCAGCGAATCGGTGACGAGCTCGCGCAACAAGGTGGGAGGATGGACGAGCCGGGCCGCGGCAACGTCGCGCGCGCCGCGCAGCAAGTTCGCGGCGATCGAGTAGTAGCGCCGCACGTCGTGAACTCCCCGCTCATCGACGAACAGAGACGTCCCCGCTTCGACGGCGCGGATCGATTCGAAAACCGTGTGCGGCTCGGGAACGCTCCCCATCAGCCAGAAGCCGGCCACGCCGGCGAGATTACGTCCCCGCCCCACACGCCCGCCCGCCAGGAGGGCCTTGACGGTCGAGGCAGCGCGAAAGGTTTGTCCGTCATCAGCGACGTAGAGCGGCTTGATGCCGTACGGGTCGCGGGCAACGAACATCCGGCGTGTCCGCGTATCCCAGATGGCGAAGGCGAACATGCCGCGCAGGAGCTCGACCATGTTCGCGCCGTCGTGCCGATAGAGCTGCAGCAGGACCTCGGTATCGGTGGTGGAGTGAAAGCGCGCACCGAGCCGTTCCAGCCGCGCGCGCAGCTCGCGGTAGTTGTAGATCTCGCCGTTGAAGACGATGCGAAGCTCGCCGTCGACGTCCGTCATCGGCTGCGTTCCTTCGTCCGTCAGATCGATGATGGCCAGACGGCGCGCGCCGAGGGCAACGCGCGAATCAGGCGAGATCCACGTGCCGCCGGCATCCGGACCGCGCGGCCTCATCCGCTCGGTGATGGCCTCGATCTCGTCCCGATCGACGGCTGGCGCCGCGGAGCCATAGGCAAAAATAGCGGCGATCCCGCACATGGCCGGTCAGGCCTGCCGTTCGACCGGCGCATGCAATCCACCGCGCCGGAACCAGTAGCGAAGAAACACCATCCCCGCGAAACCGGCGATACCGAACGCGTAGCCGGCGAGCTTCGTCTCCTCGATCACCGTCAGGACAGCGGAGATCGCAAAGAGGAGAGTGATGATCCAGATCGAGAGGATCGCTTTGTTGATGCTGCCGTACTTCTCCACGAGCACGTGATGGAAGTGGCGGCGGTCGGCGTTGAACATCCGCATCACGCGCGCGCCCAGTCCCGACTCCGCACCGAAGCGCTGTTTCATGACGATCAACGTGTCGAGCACCGGCAGAGCCAGCGCCAGCATCGGACCACCGACGATCAAGGCGGTGGGTGACTTGATGGGCCGCGCGATCGAGCAGGCCGCCAGAAGAAGGCCGATGAAGAGACTGCCGCTGTCACCCATGAAGATTTTCGCAGGCGGCCGGTTCCAGCGGTAGAAGCCGATGAGACTCCCTGCCAACGCCGTCATGATGACGATGGAGAAGACGTCGACGCGGATCCAGGCGATCACGCTGAACGCCACGGCGATGGTGATGGCCACCAGCGTCGCCAGCGAATCGATGCCGTCGATGAAGTTGACGGCGTTGATCACGCCGACGATCCAGACCACCGAGACCACCCAGCCGAAAATCCCGAGCTGAATGGTGTAGACGCCGATCGAAACGGAGGAGAAGTGAAAACCGAAACTCACGAGGATGATGGCCGCTGCCGTCTGCACGAGAAACTTCTTCGGTGCGTCCGATCCTAGAAGGTCGTCATACACGCCGAGGCCGACGATGAGCGAGCCGCTGGCCAGAACGGCAAAGAGGTAGCTGAGGTTCTTCGATACCAGCTCCGCGGCGTGCGGGTTCGCCGCGAGGAGCATGAGCGGAAAGCCGAAGCCAAAGATGATGGCCAGCCCGCCCATGCGCGGTGTGGCCTCGACGTGCATCTTCCGCTCGTTCGGATGGTCGATGGCACCGGCTTCCTCGGCAATCCGCTTCACCGCCGCCGTCGTGATGAATGACGTGATCGCGCTGGCGAGGAAGAGAACGAGGAGTGGGGCGGCGTATTGGAGCATCGGACGCGTTGGTAAGAATAGCAGTGTCTCCAAACTAGAAACCAGAAACCAGAAACCAGAACGGGCTCTCCTGGTTTCTGGTTTCTGGTTTCTGGTTTCTGGTTTCTGGTTTCCGACCCCCGTATAGAATGCTCCGACTTTGCGTACTTCAAGGAGCTTGCATGGCTGAACTTCCCGGCATCGACCGCGAGACCCTCGACGTCGATGTCGTGATCGTCGGCGCCGGGCCGGCCGGTCTCGCCGCCGCGTACCGGCTCGCGGAACTGGTCAAGGCACATAACGACTCCAACGAGAAAAAACTGGAGATCTCGATCGCAGTCCTCGAGAAGGGCAAAGAGATCGGGTCGCACGGCATTTCGGGCGCGGTCATGGATCCGCGCGGCATCGCCGAGCTGATGCCCGACTGGCTGGAACGCGGCTGTCCCATCGAGTCGCCGGTCACCGACGACGGTTTCTGGTACCTCTTCGAGAAGCTGAAGATCGCGGCGCCGATCATGCCGCCGCCTCTGCAGAACCACGGCAACTACGTCATTTCGCTCGGGGAATTCGTCCGCTGGATGGCGCCGATCGTCGGCGAGATGGGCGTGGACCTCTTCGCGGAGTTCGCGGCCTCGCGCGTGCTGGTCGAAGAAGGGCGCGTCGCCGGCGTCCGCACGGGCGATAAGGGGATCGACAAGAACGGACAGGTGAAGGCGAACTTCGAGCCAGGCGTCGACGTCCGCGCGAAAGTCACCATCCTCGCAGAGGGACCGCGCGGCACGCTGACGAAACAACTGGCCGGCACTTTCGATCTGTACGAGGGGAAGAATCCGCAGGTCTATTCGGTCGGGGTGAAGGAGCTGTGGCAGCTTCCGGACGATCGTTTCGCGCTGGGCCGCGTGGTCCATACGCTCGGCTGGCCGCTCGACGGCGACACCTTCGGCGGCGGGTTCATCTACGGCATGAAGGACCGCATCGTCGACATCGGCCTCGTCGTCGGTCTCGACTACAGGAACCCGACGCTCGATCCACACCAGGAGTTCCAGCGCTACAAAACGCATCCCTCGATCCGGCCTCTGCTCGAAGGCGGAACGATGATCAGCGCTGGCGCGAAGGCGATCCCCGAGGGTGGCTATTACTCGATGCCGCGGATGCATGGCGAGGGCTTCCTCATCACCGGTGATTCCGCGGGCTACCTGAATGGCGCCCGCCTCAAGGGCATTCACCTCGGCATCAAGTCAGGATCGATGGCGGCGGAGACAGCCTTCCACGCGCTGCTCAACGAGGACTATTCGGCGTCGCAGCTCGGCGAATATGAGGCGTTGTTCGAGGCCTCGTGGGCGCGCGAGGAGCTGTGGAAGCAGCGCAATTTCCATCAGGCATTTGAATACGGCCAGCTGGCGGGACTCATCAACGCCGGGCTCGGCATCGTCACGGGCGGCCGCGGCTACGGCGTCATGAACCGGCTCGAAGGCCACGCCGGTCACGAGCGGATGGAGCGAATCCAGCGCTACTTCGGCGCCGATCATCCGCATCCGCCGGAGACGATGAAGTTCGACAACACGCTGACGTTCGACAAGGTGACCGACGTCTACAACGGCGGCGTCCTGCACGAGGAGAATCAGCCGGCCCACCTGCTGATCGCGGACACGGAAGTCTGCATCACCAGGTGCACCGAGGAGTACGGCAACCCCTGCTTCCACTTCTGTCCCGCGCAGGTCTACGAGCCGCAACTGACCGCCGATGGCCGCGGGAAGGTCCCCTTCCTCAACTTCACGAACTGCTTCCACTGCAAGACGTGCGACATCATGGATCCCTATCAGGTGATCACCTGGGTACCGCCGGAGGCGGGCGGCGGACCGAATTACAAGAAGCTGTGACTTGCTGCATGGCGGCCGCGTCGAAATGACGTGACCACCATGCCTGTTGCAGCGAGTTACTCCGAAATGACCACCCAGCCCGTTCCGCGCCACCCGACGTTCGAGAAGGTCGCCGCACTCCAGGCGAATGTCGAGCGCGTCATCCGCGGGAAGAGCGAGGTGGTGCAGTTCTGCATCGCCGCGCTCCTGGCCAAGGGACACATCCTGCTCGAAGACGTTCCGGGCGTCGGCAAGACCACGCTGGCGCACGCGCTGGCCAGATCGCTGTCGCTGTCGTTTCAACGGATTCAGTTCACGAGCGACCTGCTGCCGGCGGACATCGTCGGCGTGACGATCTACAACCAGGACGCACAGGAGTTCGAGTTCATCTCCGGCCCTGTCTTCACCAACATCCTGCTGGCGGACGAGATCAACCGCGCCACACCGAAGTCGCAGTCGGCGCTGCTGGAAGCGATGAGCGAGGGGATGATCTCGATCGAGAAGAAGCGCCTTCCCCTCCCCGATCCGTTCCTGGTGCTGGCCACGCAGAATCCGATCGAGCACGTAGGGACCTACCCGCTGCCGGAGTCGCAGCTCGACCGTTTCCTGATGAAGCTGACCATCGGTTATCCGAATACGATCGACGAGAAGAAGCTGCTCCGCTCCGGCGGCGCGCACGATGCGCTGGAACACCTCGAGCCGGTGCTGGAGGCGCAGGAAGTCCGCGACCTGCAGGAGCAGGTGGCGACGATTCACGTGAATGAGTCACTGGTCGATTACCTGATGGCGATCGTTCACACGACGCGCTCGCACCAGGAGGCGGCGTTGGGCGTCTCCACCCGAGGAGCGCTGACGTACTTCAAGGCCTGCCAGGCGCTGGCGATGGTGAACGGCCGCGATTTCGTGATCCCGGAGGATGTGAAGCGGCTGGCCGGCCCGGTCCTCTCGCACCGCATCGTCATGAAGGACCGCCGCCTGCTTCGCGGCGATATGACGCCGGAACACCGGTTCATTCAACGGATCGTGAGCGAGATTCCGGTTCCGAGGTAAGGAAGCCGATGGGGCGCTTCTTCTCCTTCTTCAGGTTGTAAAGAGCCCAGAAGCCAATGCTGAGGAGCATGCCGGAGAACATCAGGAACGCCAAAGTTCCGAAGTACATCGGGTTTATCGCGACCATCACTGCTCCGATCGCAAGCGGGATTCCGGCGTTGAGCCAACGAAGCCCGCTGCGCGTTTGCGCATCTCGTCGCGACGCCAGCCACGAAGGATCCATGCCGCCACCAGGAAAAACGGCGTCATGAATGCCAGGAACGCCATCGTGCCGTAGTACATCGGATTGATGATCATTCATGCTCCGATCGCTGCTGCGATCCATGTGACGAGGCAGCGAAGCCCGCTGCACGCTTCGCCGCAGTCTCTTTGCGGATGCCATGCGTTGTCCAGAGTCCGAGGATGAACAGAAAGGCCGCGAAGGCCACGAATGGAACCATCCAATAGAACGTCGGATTCATGGCATCTCCTTCGCGACAATCTCCATATAGATTCCGAAAAGCCAAACTGCCAGGCACCCGCTGATATTCATCGCCAGCCACGGAAGAGTCAAGCGGCCTCCGAGCAACGCATCGAGCGCTGAAAAGACCAGCCAGAGCAGCGCCATCTCACGAGCAGCTTCCGCACCGCGATCATTGAGCAGTCGCTTGTGTTCTGGCTTCAGCTTCTTCACACACCGAGGCTACCTCGGAAATCGCCCCTCGGCGCAAAACTCTACCTATCGTGGAACCTGTCGGAGTCTGGCGTCTACCGCAGGTCCTGCGCGATCACCTGTTGCCTGTCGAAACCGGTGGTATTCGAGACGTCGTCCACCACGCCGATTGAGATCTTGTTCAGACCGCGCTCGCACATCAGGTCGAGGGTGTACGTGTAGTACTTGCCCTTGGCCTTGACGAAGTCGCCTGTCGGAACGGTGATCTGGTGCGACTTGCGCGCGACGTCCGACATGTCTCCGTCCTTGTTGCCGACGACGACGTAGATCGAGAAGCCGCCCATGTAGGCTTCGCCCTGCTGCAGAAGGGTGAGGTTGTCGATCGGGATCTGCACTTCGACGGGGACTTTGTAGAGCTCGTCGGCGGGGACCGGCGTGTTGACCTTCACCCGCACGCCGAGGTCGTTCGCTTTGGTCTTGTAGAGAAGGTTGGCGATGACGCGGTCGCTCATCTCCTGGAACGTCGATTTCTCGACGAAGGTCTGGCGGTTGCGCACGCGCAGGGCCTTGTTCTTCACGCGCACTTCCAGCGAGCGCTGGCGGTCGACGCGCTCGGTGCCGGCGCGGTAGCCGAGCGAGTAGTAGGAATCGAGATCGCGCACGATGTCCTTGAACGCGCCGGCAAAGTTGTTGGTCCGCGATGTGGCCAGCCCGCCCGTCAGCTCCGCCAGCATCTGCAGCGATTCGGTGGAGTTCGATAGCGCCGCCGAGGTGACGTTGTAGGAGATGGCCTGCTGATTGTCGGCGGTGGTCCCTTCGCTGCCGGCCGCAAGGCCGCCGGCATGGATGGCGTAGAGGGTGATGCCGTTCGCGTTCGCCGTCTTGGCGATCGATTCGATGAGCGAGCTGCCGTTGTAACCCATCGCCTCGAGCATCGAGCTCGACTGCCAGCCCTTATCGCGCGCCACTTCATCGATCATGGTGAAAACTTCGCGGCCCGGCTGGATCTGAAATCCTTCCGTGGTCAGCACGAGGAGCTTCTTGCCGTCGACGCCGGCCAGCGTGGTGAGCAGACCGTTGATCGACTCCACGCTTTGGCGGAGATCGTGATCGACCGACTCCGCGTAGGAACGGGCATTGGCGACCGCTTCATCGTACGTCTGCGCATCGCGGATGCGGCCCATCACGTCCTTGGCCTCGCTGCGGCCGGCAATCCCCTGCGCGGACTCGCCGGCGATGGCATCGAGCGTCTGCTGGATCTGCACCACGTCTCGCGTGAACGGCGCCCGTATTTTCAGGCTGCGGTTGTAGGTGGCCACCATGGCCTCGTCGCCCGGGCGCATGGCTTCCTTGGCGAAATCCTTCATCTGCTTGAAGACGCGGTTGCGGTTGAACGGCGCCAGCGAGAGGTTGTCGATGTAGAAAATGATGCGGCGGCGCAACTGCTCGTTGACTTCCTCCTTCGAGGGCGCCGGCGTTGCCGCGGCGCCGGGAACGGGAACCGTGACGGCCTGGGTTACGGCCTTCCCATCGATCTCGGAGAAGTTCGAGATCGGCTTCTCGATGCCGTTCTCGAAGACCTGGAAGTCGTCTTTGGTAAGACCGGTGATGGTCTTGCCCTTCTTGTCGGTTACGACGACGTCGACGCCGATGACGCGTACGTCGATATTCTCGGTGAGCCTCGGGACGTCGGGCGGAGGCTGCTGACTCTTCTGTGCGGCCAGGGGGCCGGCGGTGAGCGCGGCGATGAGGACCACCGAGGTAACGCGGCTGATGCGAAGTCGTTTCACGGGATCTCCAATGATTGTGAGATGTCGGACGGTGCCGATCGAGATGGCTTGCTCGCGCGCCGGCCCGTCCTGACCTTCTAGACGAATCAGAGGAGCGCGCCGTTACATGCGAGAATAGGCCGCCGGTCTGAACCCGCGCCCGGCGCGAAAACTTCCGGTAGGCGACACTCGCGGGAAACTCATGCAAAGCCAGGCATCTAAACAAGATCCGCTGACATTCTCGAAGATGGCCGGGGGGGGGAACGACTTCGTCATCATCGACAATCGCTCCGGGCGGATCGAGGACGCCGCGGCGCTGACGCGGCGCATCTGCACGCCCCACCTCTCCGTCGGCGCCGACGGCCTCATCCTCGTCGAGAACACTCCGCGGGCTACCTTTCGGATGCGTTACCTCAACGCCGACGGATCGCCGGCCGACTTCTGTGCGAATGGCACCCGCTGCGCGGCGCGCTTCGCGTATGTCAATGTCATCGCTCCGAAGCGAATGACGATCGAGACCGGCGCCGGGATTGTCGGCGCCGAGGTCAGCGACCGCGGTCACGTCACGCTCTCGCTGCCGCCGCCGCATTCGTTCGTTGCCGCCCGCCCGCTGCGCCTTGGCGAAACGGTGATTCAGGGGAGCTCGATCATCGTCGGCGTTCCCCACTACGTCGTCTTCCTGCGCGACGAGCTCTGGTCTCAGGACATCGTTCCCCTCGGCCGCGCGCTGCGGTCGCATCCCGATCTGCAGCCTGCGGGCGCCAACATCAACTTTGTCGTCGTGCGCGATCCGCACTCCATCGAGGTTCGGACGTACGAGCGCGGCGTGGAAGCGGAGACGCTCTCCTGCGGCTCGGGTGTCGTGGCGTCGTCGGTGACGAGCGCGCTCTTCGGAAAGACGACGTCGCCGGTGAACGTGCTGACACGGAGCGGGATCACGCTCGAAGTCTCCTTCGCGCTCGATGGAGAGGTTGCGCGCGACGTGCAGCTTCGTGGGGACGCGCGCGTGGTCTACCGCGCCACGATGACTCCCGAAACGATCGAAGGCTTCGATCCGGAGTGGGTCCGCAATCCGGCCGAGAACGTGGTGTGTTGACGACGACGATCGACGCTCATCTCCCGCTCGTGATCGCGCTCGTACTCGTATGCGCCTGGCTCGTGCGCGGCACGCGCTGGTCCGCCGTCGTGCAAAGCGCCGTGCCGCTGCTGGTGGTAGCGATGATGACGCTCACCGATGAGCGGACGAGGCTCTTCGCGTACGGCGTCATCGTCGCCGCGGCGCTCGGTATCGCGGCGATCGCGACAGCGATCGCCCCGGAGCGCGGCCCGGAGCGCTGGCGTCTCGCCGGCTGGCCCGGCGGCGTCTCGCCGCCGGTGACGCTGACGGTGATTGGGATTGTGATCCTCCGCTGGATACCGTTGCGCGATGTTCATGTCCTTAAGGAATTGATCGTTCTCGCCGGTAGCGTCACCTTACTCTTCGCCATCGGCCGGCGGCGAGACGCCGCCGGGCCAGCCGGCGAGACGCCAGCGCTCCGGGCGCCGCCGCTCATGGCTGTTCTGGCGGTCGCCGTCGTCACTCCCCTGTCGCCGGGAAAGATGACGTTCTTTCCGTTCGCGGTGGCGCTGCTGGTAATCGCGGTTCGTACTCTCGGCAACCTCGCAACCTACGTCATCGCCGCCGCCCTCCTGGCCGCCGCATTCTTCGCCCGCTATTCGCTGGCCACGCTCTACATCGCGGCGGCGATCGTCTTCCTGGTTCCGCTGCTCGACCGACTCCGGCCGCTGACGTACGCGGCGGCGCTGGTCATCTTCGCCCTCTGGCCGTGGAGCGGGATCATCGCGCGCGCGCTGCCGGTGGTACGCAACTACCAGCCGTCTTGCGCCAACCGGCAGCCGGTCGTGTCGGCTCTGGCCCCATCCGAGACGTTGCCGATCGGAGTGCCGCCACACGTCCGGAGCGTCATCGTAACGGCGAGTGGAGGACAGATGGCGCGCTTCAAATCGGGGCGCGTCGTCGGCACGATCGAAGCGACTGACGCACGCGGACGCGTGACGACCCGGCAGATCCGCATCGGCGATGTCGCTGACTTCGGATTCATGCGCCGCGAGCAGTTTTTCGGATCGCGCAATCCATTGCCGCGCTTTTCGCCGGCCGAGATCCGCGGCTACGGCGCGAGCGCATGGGTCTGGGGCTCCGGGCGCACGGCCCTCACCTGCGCGGCCGACATCGCCTCTCTGCGCGTGCTGGCCGCCCCTGACCTCCCTCGGCAAACGCACCTTCAGATTGATGCAGTCGACTTTCCGGCGCGATGAATCTTCCTCTCGCAATCGCCGCCGCCCTCGCCATGTCGCTGGCCGCTCTGCGCGGCCGGCCGCTCCGCCGTTGCCTGGAGTCTGAACTGGCCGCCCTTGTGGTGTTCGCCGGCCTGAGCGCGTTCGGCCGCGTATTGGGCGTCGATGCCGATCCCTATCTGATCTTCGTCGCCGCCGGCACGATCATCCTGGCCATCCCGCTCGGATTCATCGCAGTCTCCGGCGCGGTCCAGTGGAGCGCGAATCGCGCGTTCGTCATCGCCGCGATCGGATACGCCGTGATGATCCCGCTGCAGCTTCGGACGCCGATCGACGGCGACGAGCCTTATTACCTGCTGATGACCGAGTCGCTCGTACGCGATCACGATCTCGATCTGACGAATCAATACCGCGGCCTGGCGCACTCCGATATCGGCCGGCCCGATCTCGTTCCGCAACAGGGCGATCCACGCGGGCCTCACGGCGAGCAGTACTCGCGACTGGAACCGTTCCTGCCGATTCTGATGATGCCCGGCTACGCGCTCGGCGGCGTGCCGGGAGCGATCGCGATCATCGCGTTGTTCGGTGCGCTCCTGGCGCGCTCGACGATCCGATTCCTGGAGGATGAGGGGATCAGCGACACCACCACGCGCGCCCTCTTCCCGCTGATCGCGTTCGGGCCGCCGATCATTTTCTATGCGACACGGATCTGGCCGGAGGTACCGGCAGCGTTTTTCTACCTCGAGGCCGTGCGCGGCGTCCGGCAGCGCAGACCTCCGCGCTGGATCACCGCGACGCTGGCGCTGGTACTGCTCAAGATCCGCTTCGGATTGCTGGCCGTCGTGCTGCTGGCGCGGGTGCTGCGCACGCGAAAGCAGGCCGCCATCGCCGCGGCGCTCGTGGCCATTCCTCTTCTCCTCGCCTGGCTGATCTCCGGCCATGCCATGAACACCCACCGATTGACGGAACTGATGCCGAGCGGCCCGATTTTCTACTGGCTCGGCCTCTTCGGTCTCGTGCTCGACGGCGCGGCGGGACTGCTGTTCCAGGCACCGCTCTATGCGCTGGCGATCCTGGCACTGCCGCGATGGTCCACCCTGCCGGAAGGTTTCCGCCTCGGCATGAGCGCGTCGTTGCTCTACATCCTCTACCTGATCCCCCGCTCGGAGTGGCATGGCGGCTGGTCTCCCCCGCTCCGTTACATCGTCGTGCTGATGCCGATCCTGGCCCTCGGCGCGGCAACTCTGTGGGATCGCATCGGAGGCTTCCGCGCCGCCATCACGGCGTGGACGCTGATGCTGGTCATCCACGGCGCCGCCTTCCCGTGGCGCCTCTTTCACATGGCAACAGGCGAGAACTTCATCGGCGAGACGCTGAGCACGACGTGGCACAGCGACTTTTCACGGCTGATGCCGAGCTTCATCCGGCCGAATGTGGCGGCAGTAGCCGGCAGCATCCTGCTCGCGCTCGCGCTTGTCACCGCTGTCATCACAAACACAGCGCTCACGATGACCGTGAGGAGGATCGCGCCGCTCCTCTTCGCGATGCTGCTCTTCGCCGCGTTCACCTACGGCCGCCAGCCCGCTGATCGCATCGAGTTTGAGGACGCGCACGTGATTCACAACGGCGGCGAGCTCTTTCCCACCGAATGGACCGTCTCGCGCTTTCTCTACCAGGGTGGCTGGATCGTGCACGCCGGCGACACGCTCTCGTTCCTGGCAAAAGCCGGTCCGTCAACGCTGCGCTATCAATCGAGAACGGGCGCAACGATCGAGCTCGGAGGGCACGCATTCCTATTGGCGCCCACCGGCACGATCTACGGCTACGCGCACATCAACACCGCAGACACGGGCCGCGTGGACTTGCGCTGCCTCGACGGCGACGCGAATCTCGACTGGTTGCGCCATGACTGACGCCTCCATCATTGTTCTCGATATCGACGGCGGCGACATGCTGCTCGCCTGTCTCGACTCCATCGCCTCACAGACGCTGCCGCCACGCGAGGTGATCGTGTTCGATAACGGTTCCCGCACGCCGGCCGCGGAGCGAATCTCCTTCCGCCACGGTCTGCACGTCTTCCGCAGCGAGACCAACCTCGGATTCGCCGGCGGCAACAACGAAGCGTATCGCCACGCCACCGGCACCTATATCGCGCTCATCAACAACGACGTCGTCCTCGACCGCGACTGGCTGGCGACAGTCGCCGGCGCGCTCGATGCCAACCAAAAGCTCGCCGCCGTGCAGACGATTCTCCGCCGCGACGAAACGACGATCGACGGCGCCGGGATCGATATCAGCGACGGCACCTTTCGGCAGATACGCTCCTGGGAGCGCGGGCGTCTCGCCCGCAGTACTTGGCAGGATGTCGACTCCACCCGCGGGCGAGACGCCCGCGCTCCCAGGGACGCCTGGGGCGTCTCCGCCACCGCCGCCCTCTACCGCCGCGAAGCTCTCGGCACAACCATCTTCGACGAGACCCTTTTTGCCTACTACGAAGACGTCGAACTCTGCGCCCGACTCCACGAATCCGGGTGGCGAACCGCGGTCCTCCCCGTGATCAAAGCCACGCATCTCGGTTCGCAATCGGCGCCGCTTCTCGGGCCCGACGCGCTCCGGCTGCGCACGCGCAACCGCTACCTTGTGGCCCGGCGGCATCGCGGCGTCGGCCGCATCGGGGCGTTGTTGCTCGAAGACGTCAAGCTCGCGTTGCGCGGCCGGACTTCGATTCGCGGCATGTTGCAGGGACTCTTCACGCGGTAAAGTGCGCGCCCATGTTCGGGGTCGCAGTTCATACGCCGGATGTCGTCGGTGAGCGGATGGCAGGGCCGGGGATTCGGGCATGGCACTTCGCCGGCGAGCTGGCCAAGCATTTCCCTACAATCCTGATCTGCAAGCGCGAAGGGAAACTCCCCTCGGCACCGGCCTTCCGTGTCGCCGCGCGTGGAAGTGCCGAGGCGCTCGTGGCGATGAAATCGGCAGATGTACTCGTCGGCCAGCCGGCGCGCGGCTTTCGGCGGCAGCGGCGCACGCAGCACATCGTCTACGACCTTTTCGATCCCGTCCTTCTCGAGCTGCGCGAAATGTACGGCCGGCACCCGTCCATGCGGCAGCGGGTCCACCTCAGGGCGGAGCGTTGGCGGGTGGAAAAAGCGATGGATGAGGGAGACCTTCTCATCGTGGCGACGGAGAAACAGCGCGCGCTTTACGAGAAGGCTAAGGGACCGCTGATCGAGATCCCCTTCGGCATTGAAGATGTCGGAGTCGCCGCACCCGCGAAACGGGAGAACATCATCCTGTGGGGCGGCGGAACGTGGGAATGGCTCGATCCGGCCACTGCCGTCGAGGCGGTCACCGCGGCCAACCGGCGCGGGATCGACTGCCGGCTCCTTTTTCTGGGACGGTCGCGGCCTAACCGGCACGCGGTCGACCGGCGCCGCGAAGACCGGCTCGACGCCCTCATCGCCGGAGGCGCGCCCTTTGTAAGCGCCAACGACTCATGGACTCCGTATCGAGACCGGCTGACGTGGCTGCGCCGGAGCAAAGTCGCTATCATGCTGCACCGTCCGACGGCGGAGGCCGCGTACTCCATTCGCACGCGGCTGTTCGACGCCATCGCGGCGGCAGTTCCCGTAATCACCACAGAGCAGGGCTTCGCCGCCGAGCTGGTAGCGGCGGAAGGGTTGGGAGTCGTTGTGCCGTCATCGGATGCGGCAGCCGTCGCGGACGGAATCGTGCGGCTGATCCGTGACGACGGTTTCTATGCGGCATGCGTATCTAACCTGGTCCGTATCCAGCCGCGTTTCGCCTGGGATGTCGTGACGCGGCCGCTGATCGAGGCAGTGAAACAATGGCAGAGGCGACCAGAACGCTGAAGACGGAGACTGAAACGCCCCGAATCCTCCGCGGCTTGGCCACGCGCCCGCTCGATCTGTCGATCGTCATCGTGACGTGGAACAGCGAGCGATGGATCGATCGCTGCCTCCAATCGATCGCCGGGGCGTGCGGCAGCCTGGCGTACGAGGTCATCGTTTACGACAACGCCTCGGTGGATGCGACGCTGTCGGCGATCGGCAACGGCGTCGACGTCATCCGCGGAGCGGCAAACGACGGCTTCGCGGCCGGGGTCAACCGCGTGGCCACTCGGGCCAGCGGGCGTTACCTCTTCCTGCTCAATCCCGACTGTGATCTGGCGCCGCGTGCGCTCGAGATCCTGGTCGAGTTTCTCGACGCCAATCCGGTCGTCGCCGCGGCGGCGCCGCTGTTGTCGGACGAGGCAGGCGACTCGCAGCGCGAGTTTCAGTTGCGCCGGCTGCCGACGCTGGCCACGCTGGTCAGCGAGGTGTTCGGCATCGACAAGCTTTTCCCGGCCAACCGGATGACCGCTCGTTACCGCTATCGCGAGCTCGAACTGACACACCCGCAGCCGGTCGAACAGCCTGCCGCGGCGGCATTGCTGCTCCGCCGTGAAGTCTTCGCCGAGGTCGGACCGCTCGATGAGAGATTCGCGCCGGCATGGTTCGAGGATGTCGACTATTGCCGGCGTCTCGCCGCGGCCGGACATACGATCTTCGTCGTCCCGGCGGCGCGGGCCCGGCATTTCGGCGGGGCTTCTCTCGAGCACATTCCTTTCTCCGAGTTCATTGCGCTCTGGTATCGCAACATGTGGCTCTACGCGCGCAAGTGGCTTACACCCGGCCAGGCTGAGGCGCTGCGGTGGGCGATCGTCTTCGGGATGCTTCTCCGCATGCCGCTGGCCCTCCTCGGCATTGCCCATCTTCAGCTCGGGCGCTGGAGCGCCGCGCGCGCATACGCAGGCGTGATGCGGAAGGCGTTCAAGCGATGGAGCGGCGCCTGACGAACGGGATCGTCTCCGTCGTCATCGTCACCTGGAACAGCGCGCCTTTTCTCCGCCGCTGCCTAGCCGCTCTGACCGCGCAAACCTATCCCGAGGTTGAGCTGATTCACATCGACAATGCCTCTGATGATGATTCGATAGCCCTGGTTCGCGAGTGCTATCCCCGGGCGAGGCAGATCATCAACGATTCGAACCGCGGCTTCAGCGCGGCGGTGAATCAGGGAGTGCGGGTCGCGCGCGGTGAGTTTGTTTTCTTGCTCAATCCTGATGCGTTCCTGGAACCGGATTACGTGGCCAAGTTAGTGGCTGCTCTCACGGGTGGAATCGGAATGGCCACGGGGACGCTGCTGCAGGCGGAGACAAAGCTCGTAGATTCGAAAGGCATCCGAATAACGCGGTCCGGGAGGCATTTCGATATTGACCAGGGCCTCGACCCCCGGCTCCCGACCCCCGACTCCCGCGAGGTCTTCGGCGTCTCCGGCGCCGCCGCTCTCTACTCCATGTCCTTCATCCACGACGTCACCATCGGCGGCGAGTTCCTCGATGAGGATTTCTTCACCTTTCGCGAAGACGCCGACGTGGCCTGGCGCGGCCAGCTCCTCGGCTGGCGCGCGATCCATGTTCCCGACGCCGTCGCCCATCACGTCCGCACCGTCACGCCGGAGAAGCGGCGCAGTCTGTCCGCGGTGACGAACATGCACGGCGTCAAGAACCGTTTCCTGCTGCGGCTCAAAAACGAAGGGCTATACCTGGCTCTGCGCAACGCGCCGTTCGAGCTGACCCGCGATCTCGTCGCCATCGTGGCCACGCTCACGATCGAGCGCAGCTCCCTTCCGGCGCTCACATGGCTGTGGAAGAATCGGCGCCGGATCATGGAAAAACGACGCGCCATCCAGAGCCGCCGCCGCGTCTCCGACCGTCAGCTTGCCGGATGGTTTCGTTGAAGATCGCCATCGCCGGCACGCGCGGCATCCCCCCGCGCTACGGCGGCTTCGAGACCTTCGCCGCGGAGCTGTCGGCGAGGCTGGCCGAGCGTGGACACGAGGTGGCGGTGTATTGCCGGGAGAGCGGGGATCGGGAGTCGGGGGTCGGGGGTCGTAGTGGGAACCTTTACGTCTCGGCTACGACTCCCGACTCCCGGCTCCCGACCCCCGCCGTTCAACGCATCGTCCTCCCCGCCTTTCACCACAAGTACCTCGAAACCGTGAGCCATACGCTGCTCTCCGCGCTCGATGCGCTCCGGCGTAATTTCGACGTCGTCCTTCTCTGCAACGCGGCGAATGCCTTTGTCCTGCCGCTGCTGTGCGCGGCCCGGATTCCGGCGGCGATCAACGTCGACGGCATCGAGCGCCACCGACGCAAATGGAACGTCGCCGGCAAGGCGGTCTACGCCATCGGCGAATCGTTCTCGGCGCTCTTCGCCAGTCGCGTGGTCGCCGATGCCGTCGTCATCGCCGATTACTACCGCCAGCGCTACGGCATCGAGCCGGTGATGATCCCTTACGGCGCGGAGTTCCCGGCCGAGGATGACAGCGACATCCTTCAGCGCCTCGCCGTCGAGGCCGGCAACTACATTCTTTATGTCAGCCGTTTCGAGCCGGAGAACAATCCGCTGGAGGTGGTGTTGGCGTACGAGCAGATCGCGGGGGTTGGGGGTCGACTCCCGGCTCTCGTCATGCTCGGCTCCGCTTCCTACGCGCGCGACCTCGAGTCCGAGCTTCGAGGCCATGCCTCGGATTCCATCCTCTTTCCCGGCGCGCTTTATGGGAACGACTACCGGACGCTGCAGCGCAACGCTCTCATCTATATTCAAGCCACCGAGGTGGGCGGAACGCATCCGGCCATGATCGAGGCGATGGCTTCCGGGGGGTGCGTTCTCGCCAACGACACCCCGGAGAACCGGGAAGTGGGAGGGGACGCCGCCGGTTACTTCAGGCTCCGGCCGTCGCAAACGCTTTCAGGCACACTTTCGGAATACCTGTCGTCTCCGGAGATGCGTGAGCGGATGAGGCTTGCCGCCCGGGCACGCGCCGGTGAGAAGTATGGATGGACGGCTGTGACGGACGCGTACGAGCGGCTCTTTACGGCTATCGCCGCTGAAAAGGGCAGCCGCTAGACGCTGGCCCGCTGGTTTCCGTAGTACATTCGGTGCAAATTGTTTCGAGAGTCGTTTCACCGGCCGAGAGGTTGAATGCTTAAAGAAAAGGCGCGCATGATCGCGAGGGTCGTCTACGTTGCCGACCTTGCGCTCACCACGGGTGCTTTCTTTGCCGCCTTCTTCATCCGCGACCTCGTGCTGCCGAGGATTGCGCCGGACCAGTTTCCGACGGGCCTGTTTCCTCTTCGCGAATACGTCAAGCTCTATCCCGTCGTCCTGATCCTCTGGTCAGTCCTCCTCTTCAGCTATCACAGCTATCACAGCCACCGCACGGTCCCGCTCCTGCGCGAGGCGCTGACGGCCATCCGCGTCGTCCTGGTCGGCAACGCCCTCCTGGCCACGCTCGCCTACCTGATGCCGCTGCGGCAGCTATCGCGGGCGTGGTTCGTTCTCTTCGGCGTTCTGGCGGCGCTGCTTCTCGTTCTCGAGAAGGTCGTCGTCCGGATCATCGCCCGCTACGTGCGCGCGAAGGGTCTCAACTACCGGACCATACTGATCGTCGGCACCGGCCGCCGCGCCATCGAAGTGGCCGGCACGATCGAAGGCCACAAATACTGGGGCTACAAGATCCTCGGATTTGTCTCCGATGGGCACCGGCTGTCGAACGGCTGGGCGGGTTTCCGCGTCTACGGCACCGTTCCCGACCTTCGCCGGCTCCTCGAGGGGGGACAGTTCGCCGAGCCGATCGACGAGATCGTCTTCGCCGTCACGCGCAAGAAGCTCGACGAGATGAAGCAGATCTTCCTGATGTGCGAAGAGCTTGGCATCCGTGCCCGCGTGGCCATGAATTTCTTCCCGAACCGCGTGGCCCGCATCGAGCTCGAAGAGCTGGAAGGGATTCCGTTCCTCACCTTCACCACCACGCCGTCGAATGAATCGCAGCTCGCCCTCAAACGTCTGTTGGACGTTGCCGTTTCCATGCTCCTTCTCCTGCTGGCCCTTCCCGGCATCGCCATCGCCGCCATCGCCATCAAGCTCTCCTCCCCCGGCGGGATCCTCTTCAGGCAAAAACGGATGGGACTCAATGGCCGCGTCTTCACGCTCGTCAAGTTCCGGACGATGTTTGAGGATGCACAGGAGCGGCGCGGCGAGGTTACTCACTTAAATGAAATGACCGGACCGGTGTTCAAAGCGAAATCCGATCCGCGCGTCACCGCCGTCGGCCGCGTGCTGCGGAAGTTCTCACTCGATGAGCTACCGCAGCTCTGGAACGTGCTCAAGGGCGACATGAGCCTGGTCGGGCCGCGCCCGCCCATCCCCGAGGAAGTGGCGGCGTATCACCGCTGGCACCGCCGCCGGCTGTCGATGAAACCAGGCCTGACGTGCCTCTGGCAGGTCAGCGGCCGCAACAACGTCGACTTCGACCGCTGGATGCAACTCGACCTGCAGTACATCGACAACTGGTCGCCGTCGCTCGATCTGAAGATCCTGCTCCGGACGATTCCCGCGGTGTTGTCGGGCCGCGGCGCGTCCTAGCCGGCACGGCCGGCACGGGGGTGGACGTTAACGAACGCCGCGATAGCGGCTCAAGAAGGTAGCCAGGGGTGCGAGCGTTTTTTGCGAGCACCCCTGGAACCCGATGCGATCTGAAATCGTGCCGCGTCAGCGGCACTGGATGCGTGAGACGAAACATGATTGCCACGACTTCCAGTGCCGCTGACGCGGAACGAAATCCATAACATCCGTTTCCAGGGGTGCTCGCAAAAAGCGCTCGCACCCCTGTCTACCGTCTTGTTGCCGCTATCGCGGCAAAAAAGCCAGAACCGGCCGGCAGCGTTCGTTGCCCAAGGTCTCCGCGAACAGCGCCGCAAAGAACGTTCTCCTCCGTAGACGCTTCCGGGTGCGACAATCGCGCGCGTGACTCTCCGCCGCGCGCTCACCATTCTCTGCCTCGCAGCCATCGTAGCGATGTCCATCGGGGTACGCTTGATGCAGGTCGTGTTCGTCGATCGCGAGCCGCTCGCACGCGCCCTGGACGGTTTCTACGATCGCCAGTGGCCGCAATATCCGCATTTTCTCGCTGACCTTCGCGAGCACACGAAGCCGGGCGACACGATCGCCGTCGTCGTGCCGGCGATGGGATGGGATGACGGCTATTCGTATGCCTATTACCGCGCCAGCTACTTTCTCACCGGCCGCGAAGTGCTGCCGTTGGTGACCCCGGACAATCGACGCCTTCCGCAGAACTTCCTGGCGGCGAAGTACATCGCCGTCTTCGGAGTCAGGCTGCGCGTGCCTGCGGATGTGATCTGGCAGGGGGATCAGGGCGCGTTGTTGAGGCTCCGGCGATGACCGCCACCCTCGTGGCCATCCTCAGCCTGACCGTCCTCGGAATCCCGATCGCGCTCAGCGTCGATCGGAGCAGCCGAGGACCAATGATCATCGGTACATCGTTTCTTTATGGCAGCGGAACCATGTTCCTGGTGCTGCTCACTCTGTCGCTCGCGCACATCCGCTGGACATTGATCAGCGTAAGCGTCTCCGCGCTGGCAATCTTCTGCGCCGCCGCCGTCATCGCAAGACGACGGCCGGCAACCGGCAACCGGCAACGCCCCGCGCGCCCGCACGTTTTCGACCTACTCACGATCGTCACAATCGCCGGCTACTCCCTCTTCGCCACCCTCGTGCCGCTGTGGGAATGGGACTTCTGGGCCATCTGGGGACTGAAGGCGAAGGTATTTCTCGAGACCGGCGCCATCGACTGGCGTTTCCTCCAGAGCCACTGGAACACCTTCCTCCATCCCGACTATCCGCTGCTCGTGCCGTTGAACTTCGACTTCGTGGCACTTGCCGGAGGGTGGAACGACCGCTGGCTCGGCCTCCTTTTCGTTGCCTGGGGCATGGCACTCCTGTTCATCATCCGCGCGATGGCCGCCCGCGAAATGACGCCGTTCTACGCCTCGCTTCTCACGCTCGGGCTGGCGGGGATCGCGGTCAGCACCAACATCGGCCTGGCGGAAGGAGCCCTCATCGCCTTTAGCAGCGCTGGTGTGCTCTTCGTACGCACGGGACTCCTCGACGACGATGCCGCGTCGTGGCGCAACGGGGCGCTGATGCTTGGTTTCGCGGCGAACTGCAAGAACGAAGGGATGGCGTTGCTGGTCGCGGTGACGCTGGCAATGCTCGCGGTCTCGTGGTCTCGCGTTCTCACGGTCTCGCAGGAAAACCACACCGCCAGACCGCGCAACCGCGCAACCGCGAGACTATTGAGACTCTGGCCTGCCTACGCCCTGGCTGCTCCCTGGCTCGTTCTTCGGGCCACGCGAGCCCTGGCCACCGACATTGCCGGCGGTTCTGCCCTTGTGCGGCTCATGGCGCGGCTGCCGCACGCGCACCTGATCCTCGGCTATCTCGCGGCGAAGCTTTACAAGCCGTGGTTCTGGGTGGCCCTCCTGGCCGGGATTCTCATCGCACCGGCCGCGGCTCGCCGCCGCGAAGCGTTCGTCCTGCTCGTGACCGCAATCCAGCTCGTCTTCTTCGCCGGCGCATACTTCGTCACCCCACACGACATCCACTGGCACGTCTTGACGTCGTGGGCGCGGCTCACAGGACAGATCACCGTCCCCATCACCTTCGTGGTCTTCCTGATGCTTGCGAATTCGTTGCGGGGCGGAGAAGATGCGCCGCATGACGAAGCCACGCGGCCGGCCGTGCCGGCTCGATCCGACCAGTGATGAATTCCGCGCCGCCGGCCACAAGCTGATCGACTGGATCGGCGATTACCTCGACGGCGTCGACCGCTACGACGTTCTCTCCCGCGTCCAGCCGGGCGACATCGAGAAACAGTTCCCAGCCACGCCGAGCTCGGGGGGCCGCCCGTACGACGCCCTGCTGGCCGAGGTCGACTCGAAGATCATCCCGGGCGTCACGCACTGGAATCACCCCGCCTTCTTCGCCTACTTCTCGATTACCGGCTCGCAGGCCGGCATCCTGGCCGAGCTGCTCACGGCAGCGCTGAATCTGAACGGGATGATCTGGCGCACCTCGCCGTCGCTGACCGAGCTGGAGACGGTGACGCTGCGCTGGCTCCGCGAAGCGCTCGGCCTTCCGTCCGGCCTCTTCGGCATCATCAACGACACCGCCTCGATCAATTCCTTTCTGGCCCTGGCCGCGGCTCGCGAGTATGCCGCGCCGGAGATTCGCACGCGTGGGTTCGCCGCAGCGCCGCCGCTGCGCGTCTACTGTTCCGAGCACGCACACTCGTCGATCGAGAAAGGTGCTCTGGCCCTCGGCTTCGGGATTGATGGAGTCGTCAAGATCGCCGGCGACGATTCGTTCGCCATGAGTGTCGACGCGCTGGAGGAAGCGATCGCACGCGACCGCGCGGCAGGAAACGTTCCCTGCGCCATCTCCGCCACCGTCGGCACGACCTCCTCCGCCGCCATCGATCCGGTCAAGCGCATCGCGGAGATCGCCAGGCGCGAGAACGTCTGGCTGCACGTCGATGCCGCCTACGCCGGACCTGCCACGATCTGTCCCGAGTTTCGCTGGCTGTGGGAGGGCATCGAAGAGGCCGACTCGATTGTCATCAACCCGCACAAGTGGCTCTTCACCCCGATCGACTGCAGCGTTCTCTACACGCGCAAGCCCGATGTGTTGCGCGAGACCTTCTCGCTGGTGCCCGAGTATCTGAAGACCACTGACTCGGCCGAAGTGAACTTCATGGACTACGGCCTCCAGCTCGGCCATCGTTTCCGCGCCCTGAAGCTCTGGTATCTCTTCGAGCACTACGGCATCGAGCGGATTCAGAGGATCATCCGGCAGCACATCGCCGATGCGGCGCGGCTCGCCGCCGAGTTGCAGAAACGCGACGACGTCGAGCTGATCGCGCCGCAGAATCTGAGCGTGGTCGTCTTCCGCAAGATCGTCCGCGACGCCGCCGGTGCGATCGACGAGGCAGCCTCCGAGCGCGCCAGCGTCGAGGCCCTCGAACGGATGAATGCCAGCGGCCGTCTCTTCGTCTCCCACACCCGTCTCCGAGGCCGTTACGGCATCCGCGTCGCCATCGGGAACGGGGCGACGGAATGGGAGCATGTGGCGCGGGTGCTGGAGTATTTGTGAGCGGCTATCATGGAGGTTTGGAATGACTTCCTTCGCCGTCGAAACTAATCCCCGCGCCGTCGGACTCGACGTCACAGACGACGAGCTGACCGTGCACCTCGCTGACGGCAGGACCGTGAGCGTGCCGCTCGCCTGGTTTCCGCGGCTTCTGCATGCCTCCGCAGATGAGCGCGCGAACGTTCGCATCATTGGAGACGGCGAGTACATCAACTGGCCGACTCTGGATGAAGATCTGAGCGTATCGGGCTTGTTACGCGGAACACGGGCCGTTGGGCTGATTGAGTAGCGGAGCGGACACCATCGAAGCCGTGCCGCGGTCGTGGTGTCTAAGTATTGGACACGGTGCGGTCGATTTCGATATTCGTGTCTGAAATCTGAACATTGGTGTCCAGATCGGACACATCGATGTCCAGATCGGACGCTCCGATGTCCAGCTCGGACGCTGCGATGTCCAACTCGGACGCTGCGATGTCCAGCTCGAACGCTGCGATGTCCAGCTCGGACGCTGCGATGTCCAGCTCGGACGCTGCGATGTCCAGCTCGGACGCTGCGATGTCCAGCTCGGACGCTGCGATGTCCA
>JADGNY010000174.1 GCA_017883235.1 Thermoanaerobaculia bacterium
TACCGGAAGAAGAAGCTCACGCCGCACAAGATCGACTTCTCCGAGATTGAAGAGTCGTACGAACGGGTCATCCAGAAGAACGCGCCGGACCTGATCAAGGATCCGGAGAGCGAGATCTTCCAGGACATGATGGACGCCGACGTCAAGCGCGCGCTCGACTCGCTTCCGCATGACTACAAGATGGTGGTCCTCCTGGCGGACATCGAAGGCTTCTCCTACAAAGAGATCGCCGAGATCCTCGACTGCCCGGTCGGCACGGTCATGTCGCGTCTCTACCGCGGCCGCAAGATGCTGGAGCGGACGCTGCTGGAGTACGCCCGCAAGTACGGCTACATCCGCGGCGGCGCTGAGCCGGCCAAGATGCGCTCGCGCAAGGACGAGACCAAGGGCCGCAAGAAGAAGGACTCCGAGTCTGGAGATGAGACTGAAATCCAGGAACCGGAAGCCGACGAAGAGGCCATTCTCTTCGCCGAAGACGAAGACCTCGAGCTGGAGATCGAAGAAGAAGAGCCGGAGCAGTTCGAGATCGAGTAACGATTCCACAACCATCACGCGAAGGGCGGCCGTAACTGGCCGCCCTTTTTGTTTTCGGAATTCGGTTTGGTTCTTGCCAGTTGCGATCCGTTGCAGAGTCGTCACCTCGACAAGCCAAGGAGAACCGCCGTAATGATCTGTGACGATGTGAAACGGGTTGCTTACTTCTTCCTCGACGGAAACCTCGGCGAGCGCAAACAGACCGACTTCAAGACCCACGTCAGCCTCTGCCCCGAGTGCGAGCAGCGCGTCAGCATCCACCGCCGGTTGCGCATCTTCATTGTCAAACGCCTCGGCCGCGATTCCGCGCCGCCAAGCCTCCGGCAGCGCCTCTCGCGAAGCTTCCGGGCACTGAGAAGCGAGCTGTCGTCCTAGAATCCGCCGCGTGTCCGACCGCGACAAGCTGATTCTCGTCTCGTCGAATCCGAACAAAGGCATCGAAGCCGAGCGCATCCTGGGCATGCCTTTGCTCCGTGTTTCCATCGCTTTACCCGAGATCCAGGCCGCCGGCGTCGAAGAGATCACCCGCAACAAGCTCGAGGTGGCACGCACGAAAGGCTACAACCGCCTCATCGTCGAAGATGTCTCCCTCGGCTTCGACGAGCTCGGCAACTTCCCCGGCCCCTACGTGCGATGGCTGCTCGAAGCAGCAGGCGGCAGAGGGCTCGCCGCCATCGCCTACGCCCTCAACAACCGCGCCGCCAAAGCGGAGTGCTGCGTCGGCTACTGGAACGGCACGAAGGTCGAGATCTTCTGCGGCGTCTGCGAGGGAGAAGTCCTCGTTCAGCCGCGCGGCGAAGGGCAATTCGGCTGGGATGCCTGGTTCCAGCCGCGCGGATCAGAGAAAACGTTCGGCGAGATGACCGCCGAGGAGAAGGACGGAGTGTCGCATCGCGGCAAGGCTTACCGAAAGCTCGCTACATACCTCGAGGCGGAGAACAACTGACCCGCGCTCCGGACGTACTGAGTCCCACCGAGGACAGTACGCCTAAACCTTCTGCCGGAACCATCCGTAGAAACTATTGAGACCAGTGAAGTTGGAAGCTGGCAGAGCTGGCAGGCCAATTGAAGTATGGGACCTCAACTCGGAGAAACCGAGCAAGCAGTGGAAAGGACGCCCCCATGTGGATATACGACGGTGACCAATGGACCGAAGAGGGCGTGAGCGAAACCGACAAAAGAACGCCGGAGACGATCATGCCGAGACACGGCGAAGAGTTCTACCCCGAGCTCCAGGTCGTCGAAGTCGAGATCGTACCGGTTCCCCGTACGAACTATGTTCCCTACTTTCCGCAGCCGTAACGAACACTCGATCGCGAATACCCCCCAGCCGCGCCGAAAAGGCGCGGCTTTTGTTTGTCACAGCGTCTCGATCCACGCCTCGATCGCGGCGATGGCTCGATCGTTCCGGAAGTTGTACCAGGCGCGCTCGATCGTGCGGTCGGCGGCCAGCGCGCGACGGAAGCTATCGGCATCGGTGCTTCGCGCGAGCGCGTCGCGCGCGGGCGACGCATCGAGCGACGCGATGAACGCTCGCCGATCCTCGGTCTCCGATTTATCGGTACGCGAAGGCACACGGCGGTAGCGCGGCGCCACCAGCTCGGGATGCGTGCTCAGCTCCTCGACGCGCAGATCGACGATGTCACCATCCTCGGTATCGAGAAAATGCGCGAAATGCCCCGAGTCGTCGAGGTAGGCAACCGTCAACCCCTCGGTGTCGATGACGAATGTTCGCTTCTTTGCCGGCGCGGTTGCCACGGCCGCCGGTACCGTCGCTCCCCACCCTGCGTTGCGCGTCAGAAACTCCTTTTCGCGCTCCTCGCGCCGGCGTTGCCAGCCGCGGAAGACGAGGCGGATCTTCTGCATGAGGGTAGGCATGTCTGGATGATATCTTCCAACGCCATGAGCCAGGAGCGGCTCGAAGCGAGTCTGGACATCGACCAGCGATCGGCACGCGAGATCGTTCGGATCATTCAGGAGCAGGATGCCCTCGTCGCCGCCGCCGTTGCCGAGGAGGCCGACCGCATCGCGCACGCCATCGACCAGATCGCCGATCGCCTGATGCATGGCGGCCGGCTCTTCTACGCCGGCGCCGGCACGAGCGGCCGCATCGCCATGCTCGACGCCTCGGAGCTGCCGCCGACCTACGGCATCGACCCATCGCTCGTGCGCGTGCTCATGGCCGGCGGCGAACGCGCCTTCCTGCACGCGGTCGAAGGCGCCGAGGACGACGAAGAGGCCGCCATCGAAGCCGTCGTTGCCGAGGTCAAGGCGGAGGATGCCGTCATCGGCATCGCCGCCTCCGGAACGACGCCGTACACCGTTGCCGCCATCCGCCGCGCCAACATGCTCGGCGCGCTCACCGTCGCCGTCACATCCAATCCGAATTCGCCTCTGGCCAGCGAGGCAGACATCGCCATCGCGCCGCAAACCGGCCCCGAGGTCATCATGGGATCGTCGCGGATGAAGAGCGGTACGGCGCAGAAGCTGGTGCTCAACACGCTCTCCACCGGCGTGATGATTCGCCTCGGACGCGTCTACTCCAACCTGATGATCGACATGCCGGCCACGAACGAGAAACTACGCAACCGCGCCGTGCGCATGGTCGAACTGGCCGCGGGCGTGCAGCGCCAGACAGCCGTGCAGGCCATCCGGGATGCCGGCGGCAATGTGAAGCTGGCCGCAATCATGGCCAAGAAGAAAACGACGCTCGACGACGCTCGCGCACGGCTCGAAGCGCATCACGGCAACCTGCGCGAGGTGCTCGAAACGCAATGACTGAGCGGAAAATCTTCGGCCGTGCCTTTGTCGGCGGCGAGCTGCGCGAGGGGACGCTGATCGCCATCGACGACGGACGGATCACAGACGTGCGCGATGCCGCCCATCCGCCGCCGGGCAGCGACGTGGCCGAGGGAGTCATCGTTCCGGGATTCATCGACATCCACGTTCACGGAGGAAACGGCGCCGACTTCATGGACGCCACCGCCGACGCGGTCTCGCGCGTGAGGCGCTTTCACGCCTCCGAGGGGACGACGGCGCTGGCAGCGACGACGCTCTCCGCGTCGCGGCAGCATCTGCACGAGGCGGTGACCGCGATCGCGCGCGCCTCGCGCGGCGGCGGTGCGGCGATCTGCGGCATCCATCTCGAAGGACCGTACATCAGCGTCGCCCGCGCGGGGGCGCAGGACGCCGGCTCGATCCGGCCGGCCGAAATCCTCGAGCTGGCCGCGCTCCTCGCCGAGGGGCCGCACCTCCGCTGGATGATGACGGTCGCGCCCGAGATCGAAGGCGTGCGCGCCCTGATCGAGCATTTTCGCGATCGCATCCTCTTCTCCATCGGCCACACGGCCGCGGACTACGCCGATTGCGTCGCCGCGCTGCGATG
Source organism: Thermoanaerobaculia bacterium (assembly GCA_017883235.1). GTDB lineage: Bacteria > Acidobacteriota > Thermoanaerobaculia > Gp7-AA8 > Gp7-AA8 > JADGNZ01. Next base: position 3,920 of record JADGNY010000174.1, read on the forward strand.
GGGAGCGTCGCATTTCACGCACCTCTTCAACGCCATGACCGGACTCGAGCATCGCCGGCCGGGCGCCGTCGGAGCGGCCCTGACCTCGGTCGACGCCACGGCGGAGCTGATCGCCGACGGCATCCATGTCCATCCCGCCGTTCTCCGGATCGCCGCGCTGGCCATGCCGCACCGCATCGCCCTCGTCACCGACGCCGTCCGCGCCTGCGGGATGCCGGACGGAACGTACAAACTCTACGAGCACGAAATCACCGTCGCCGACGGCGCGGCACGTCTCGCCGATGGCACCCTGGCCGGCAGCGTGCTGACGATGCGTTGCGCGGTCCAGAACATGGTCGAGCTGGCCGGACTGCCGCTGGAGCTCGTCCTTCCGCTGGCCACCGAAGTCCCCGCCCGCATCCTCGGCATCGGCGACCGCAAGGGGAAACTCGCACCGGGATACGACGCCGACATCGTCGTCCTCACCGACCGTTTCGAGATTGCGGCAACGTACTTGCGAGGCCAGCTCGCATGAAGTGGGAAAGCCTTCCCAACCACGACATCCTCTCCGATCGCGCCGCCGAGATTTTCCTCGAGGCGATCCTCCGTAACCCGCGATCGGTTCTCGGCCTGCCGACCGGGAGGACTCCCGTGAAGATGTACGAGCGCGCCGTCGCCGCATGCGGCCGCGCCTATCACTGCTTCCGCGATGTGGTGACATTCAATCTCGATGAGTACGTCGGCATCGAACGGATGCATCCCGGCAGCTACTTCACCTTCATGAAGCGGCACTTATTCGATTCCATCGACATCGATCCCGCAAACGCGCACATCCCAAATGGAGCGGCGACCGACATCGATGCCGAGTGCGTGCGATACGAACGCGAGATCGCTGCTTCCGGCGGTCTCGATCTCACCTTCCTCGGCCTCGGCAGCAACGGCCACATCGGCTTTAACGAGCCTGGCGCGCCGTTCGACTTGCGAACGCGCGTGGTCACTCTCTCCGAATCAACGCGCGCCGCCAACGCATCGCTCTTCGAAGGGAGCGTCCCGACACACGCCATCACCATGGGAATCGCCACGATCCTGGAGTCGAAGTCGATCGTGCTGCTCGCCAGCGGGGAAAGGAAGAGAGGGGCGATCGAGCGGCTGCGGAGCGGCGAGATCAGCGAGGAGTTCCCGGCCAGCGCGCTATGGAAGCATCCCGATGTGACGGTGCTGACCGCATAGCCGAAATCGGCTAATCTACTAATCCACTAATCTACTTCCTCCCATGGCCTCTCTGCCTGTCGAAGGACGCTGGTCGATCAAGTCGATCGCTAATGACGACGTGGCGGGAGCTCTGACGTTCCTGCGGCGCGATCCGCTCATCAACGTCTACCTCATCTCGCGCATCCTCGAGGAGCGCTTCGCGCCGTCGACGCAGACGGTGGAGGTGCGGCATAACCGCGACGTCGTCCTGGTGGCCTCACTGGCGACGAACATCGTCCTGGCCGGCGACCACGAGCTGCCGCAGGACGTCACCGAGACGGCCATTGCCGTCATCGCCGAGCGCATCCTCACGCGCATGCTGCCTGTGCGGGCGATCATCTCGCCGGCGCATCTGGTGGAGATGCTCTGGTTGCGGCTCAGGACGCGGCTCGATCCTCCCACCGTCGTGCGGATGAACCAGCCGGTTTACGCGATCCGAGGACGGCTCGACTATCCCGATCTGAAGGAGTCGCGCTATGCGACCATGCGCGACCTCGAAGCGCTCGTCCCCGCCTGCGCGGCCATGCATCGCGAGGAGGTCGGCATCGATCCGCTCGACCGCGATGCAGCCGGCTACCGGGAACGGGTGCGGGAGCTGGTCGAGCAGAAGCGCTCCGTGATCCGCGTCGTCGATGGCGCCATCGCCGCGAAGTGCGAATACTCGGCGGTCACCAACGAGACCGTGCAGCTGATGGGCGTCTGGACCGATCCGCGGTTCCGCCGCCGCGGCTACGCCCGCGCGCTCCTTCGCGAGGTGTGCGGCCACTGTGCGCGGAAGGGAAAAACGGTGACGCTATTCGTGAACGACTTCAACGTGCCGGCGATCGCGCTGTACGAGGAGCTCGGATTTCAGCGCATCGGGATGAATCGGGCGCTGATCTGGTGACATCCGAGTGGCAGGCAAGGCGTGAACATTGCATGATTCAGCGATAACCCGGGATTCACGCGGTCAGGAACCGCGTACCAGGCCGGAGGTTGAAATGGCCGAAGTTGGCACAGTCAAGTGGTTCAACAACGACAAAGGCTACGGCTTCATCAAACGCGATACCGGCGAGGACGTCTTCGTGCACCACAGCGCCATCCAGGCGCAGGGTTACCGGACGCTGAATGAAGGGGAGCGCGTGGAGTTCGACGTCAAGCAGGGCCCGAAGGGCTTGCAGGCCGAGAACGTCCGTCGCGCCGACGAAGCGCGTACCGCCTAACTTTCGCCCGGCCCGAAACGTGCCATCACGCAGGCCCCGAGCGTGCCACCCACCGCCAACGCGGGAAGGGCCGCCCCCTGTCCTTTGAGCGCAAGCACCAGCGCCGCAAGCCCCCCGGCGACGAGGATGAGAGTGCGCAACGCTACGTCCTGTAGATCGAATCGCATGATGTGGGTTGCGGCGATTGGAGCGCCGTGTGGGTTATTGTAACAGAGGATCCGGTTGATTGGACCCGAGGTAGACTCCGCTTCAGGGGGAGCGCCTTACGGAATCCGAACGATGTCCCGAAGATCCCGTCGCATTCATTCAGGATTGCGTCCGTAGGCGAGCCATGAGGAGATCCAAATGAAATGCCGAGTTTGCGGAGGAACGCAGCAACCCACGAATACTGATCTCCCCTTCAAGACAGGAGAGCGGTCCATCGTGATCCTCAAGTCTCTTCCGGTGCTTCAGTGCCCGCAGTGCCACGAGTACTCGATGGACGATCCGACGTTCCGGAGAGTGGAGGAGATCCTTGCCCGTGTCGACTCCGGCGCTGAGCTGGAGATCATCCCCTTCGCAGCCTGAGCTCACCGCAACAAACGTCGGTCACTCCACCGACAACGCGCGTCAGCGCAACGCTACATCCTCTCCGGCACCGGAATCCCCAACAATCCGAGCGTCGCCGCCATCGTCTGACGGAAGACCTCAGCGCACACCGCGCGGCGCTGGCGCTCGGCGGGGTCCTTCTCATTGAGGATCGGATACTTGTGGTAGAAGCTGTTGAACTTCTGCGCCAGCACGAACAGGTCGTGCGTGATGATCGACAGCTCCAGCGCCTCGGTGGCGCGTCGGATCGCGGCAGGCAATTCAGCGCTCAAACGCACAAGCTCCCACATCTCGTCGGTCAGCCCTTCGGTGAGCGTCAGCTCGTCGAGTGAGGCATCGTCGAGCCGTGCGTCGACGCCGCGCTCGGCCATCTTGCGGAAGATGTTCTCCACGCGGACGGTCGAATACTGCAAGTAGGGACCGGAATCGCCCTCGAAGGTCAGCGCTTCGTTGAAGTCGAAGGCGATGACCTTGTTGCGGCCGTACTTGAGCATGAAGTAGCGAAGCGCGGCCACGGCGATCTGGCGTCCGAGCTGTTCCAACTCCTCACCGGTCAGCCCTTCGCCTCTCCCCTCGCGCACCGATTCCGCGGCTTTCGACTGCAGCGCGTCGAGCAGATCGTCGGCTTTGACGCCCAGCCCCTTCCGGCCCGACATCTCGAGGTACGGTTTCCTGGCGTCCTCCTCGGAGACGTCGATTCCAAGCGCCTTCGCGGTAGCCGGTGTCAGTGCCACCATCTCGTACGAGAAGTGGATCGAATTCTCCGCCTCGCGGGCATGACCGAGCTGGCGTACGCCTTCCTTCACAACTTTCTGCAAATAGGCCTGGCGCACGTCGATGACATTGACCACTCTCTGCGCTCCGCCGAACCGCGGCGCCTCGGGGGAGCCGTCGCCGCTCGTCGTCTCCCACAGAACGTGGCCATCGGGGTAGGTCGAGAACTTGCGGAAGTTGAAGGTGCGGTCGAGCAGACCGAACTTCCAGAGCTGGTAGGCGATGTCTTTGCCGGTGTAGGTGACCGTGCCGTTGGATCTGACGAGGATCTTGTCCGGCTCGTTCATCCCTTCGAACTCGGCGCTCTCGTCGAGCTTCATCACCCAGCAGTCTTTGTGTTTCCCTTCCGTTTCCTGGATGACGGCACCGCTCGCCTTCAGCAATTCGAAGGCCCGGTCCCAGAAGTGGAGCGTGATGATGTCGCTCTCTTTCGGCAGCAGGTCGTAGGTGATCCCGAGCCGCAGCATCGTGGCGATATGAAGCTTGACGATGGCGCGGGCGATGGTCGATGCGAATTCGAAGGTGTCGCCTTCGTGGCGCTCGATGTCGTGAAGGGTGTCGCGCCGCCACTGTTGCGCCTCGGGATGCGTGGCGTAGTAGCTGGCCATCTTCGAGTAGACGTCCCAGCAGTGGTAATCGAAGCGAACACCCGGGTCGTCGATCATCGCTTTGACCTCGGCCAGCGATTTCGGCTCGAGATGCCGGAACGCGACAACGACGTCGGCAACCTGCACGCCGGTGTCGTCGATGTAGTTCTGCGTCTCGACGCGGTAGCCGAGCCATTTCATGCAGCGGACGAGCGTGTCGCCGAGGACGGAGTTGCGAAGGTGGCCGATGTGGGCGGCCTTGTTCGGATTGATGTTCGTGTGCTCGACGATGACGCGCTCGCCGGTGGGTGAGGCCGGTGCCATCACACTGCGGATGTGCGCCGCGGTAAAGGCGCCGCGGTCGAAGCGGAAGTTGAGGTAGCCGGCCCCTTCGATGGTCACCGACTGCACGAACATCGGCAACTGCAGGCCGTTCACCATCGCCTCGGCGAGCTCGCGCGGCTTGCGCTTCAGCGCCTTGGCCAGCTCCAGGCAAAGCGGCGTGGCCAGGTCTCCCATCGCCAGGCGCGGCGGAGCCTGCAGAACGACACGATCGATGGCGTGGCCGAAGAGCGTCAGCACGCGCGCGGTCAGTGTTTCGGTGAGTTGCTCGGTAATCTGTTCCAGGATCACGTAGTGCTCCGTTCCAGCAGCGACTGGCCCGTCATCTCCTTCGGCTGCTCGATGCCGAGGATATCGAGGATGGTCGGCGCGACATTCTGTAGCGCGCCGCCGCCGCGCAGCGAGCCGAAACGCTTATGCGCGTCGACGAGGATCAGCGGCACGGGGTTGGTGGTGTGCGCAGTGTGCGGCTGGCCGGTGGCCGGATCGAACATCAGCTCGGCGTTGCCGTGGTCCGCGGTGATGAGGGCTACGCCATCGACATCCGCCACCGCGGCGAGGATGCGCTCGACCGCAGCGTCTGTATCGTGAACCGCTTCGACCGCTGCTTTCATCACGCCGGTGTGTCCGACCATGTCGGGATTGGCGATGTTCATGATGATGACGTCGAATCTCTTCGATGCGATCGCCTCGACGACCTTGTCGGTGAGCTCGACGAGCGACATCTCCGGCTTGAGATCGTATGTGGCCACCTTCGGCGACGGGACGAGGATCCGTTCCTCGCCGGGCGATTTCGTGTCGGAACCGCCGTTGAAGAAGAAGGTGACGTGGGCGTACTTTTCCGTTTCAGCGATGCGGAGCTGCTTGAGGCCGGCGTGCGAAAGCACTGCGCCGAGGTGATTTTTCAAGTCCTGCGGCGGGAAAAGCACCGGCACCGTCCAGTTCTCGCGGTATGAGTTCATCGTGGCCAGATGAACCTTCGGGTGCATGGCGCGATGGAACCCGTCGAAATCAGCATCCTTAAAACCAGTGACGATCTCGCGCATCCGGTCCGCGCGGAAGTTGAAGAAGACGAGAGAGTCGCCGTCTTCGATCCGCCCGCGGTGCGCGCCCTCGGGTGTCAGCACTGAAATTGGCTCGACGAACTCGTCGGTCACACCCTGTTCGTAGAAACGGCGCAGCGTTTCCAGCGCGTCTTTCGTCTCGGTGCCGACACCGACCGTCATCAGGTCGTATCCGCGCTGCACGCGGTCCCACCGTTTGTCGCGGTCCATGGTGAAGTAGCGGCCGATGACGGTGGCCAGGCGTGCCTGCGGTTTGTCGCCGATGTGCGCGAGAAGATCGCCGAGGTACTTCTCGGCCGACTTTGGCGGCGTGTCGCGGCCGTCGAGGATGGCGTGGACAAAGACATCCTTCGCCCCCAGTGCGATGGCGGCATCGATCAGGCCGTGCAGGTGCGACTGCATCGAGTGGACGCCGCCGTCCGACAAAAGGCCGGCGAAGTGAATCGCCTTCCCCTGCCTGACGGCATCGACGAGCACTGGATTCGCCTCCAGTTCGTGCCGCGAGACCGCTTTCCCGATGCGGACGATGTCCTGATCGACGATGCGGCCGGCGCCGATATTGAGATGCCCGACCTCCGAGTTCCCCATCTGGCCGCGCGGCAGGCCGACCGCTCGCCCCGAGGCCTCGAGCGTCGTCCACGCCGACTCCCGATACAGCCGGTCAAAGCACGGCGTCTCAGCCTCGGCGATGGCATTCGATTCGGATTCCTTGCGGCAGCCAAAGCCGTCGATGACGATCAGGATGAGGAAAGGGCGGTCGG
>JADGNY010000079.1 GCA_017883235.1 Thermoanaerobaculia bacterium
GAGCACGCATCACCGTCACCGCGCGCAAGATCTGGATCTCACTCTCGAGCAGCTATCCATTGGCCGATCTGTTCGCACGCGTGTGCCGGAATCTCGCTCTCGCATCGCCCTGATCAAGGTCCCTTGCTCCCGCGATCACCGTTGCTCCGGTTGCGTGGTGGATCGGTGTCTTCGAAGATGTTCGTTTCGCCGTTTTCCACAACCAATAACCAGCGACGCACACATCGAGTGCACACGAACATGTGCACTCTTCACTCGCGGTCGCAGACGACACTACCCAATCCCTCCACGAATTACGTTTTCCACAGGTTTCGAGGCATCCTCTGCGAAACGGTGAGAAATGCGGGCTAGCCGGCCATGAGTACGCGCGCGCTGGTCCTCGTTGAAGGGCAGACCGAGGAACGGTTCGTCAAAGATGTTCTGGCTCCCGCGTTCTGGCCCCGCGGTCTTTACCTGTATCCGACCATCCTCGTGACCAAGCGCGTCAAAGACGGTCCGAACTTCAAGGGAGGCGTGACCAGATTCGCTCGATTCGAGAACGATTTGCGGAAGCTGCTGCGTTCTGGAGGCTCGGTGGTCACGACGATGATGGACTACTACGGGCTGCCTGCTGATTTTCCCGGCATGAACACTCGACCGAACGGCACGCCGCGCCAACGGTGGAGCATGTGGAACAGGCGATCCACGCCTACTTCGGGTCGCCCGGCAACTTCGTCCCCTTTCTCGCGCTCCACGAGTACGAAGCATGGCTCTTCGCCTCACCCGACTCACTGCCGGGCGTCATGAACGATCCGGCGAAGCAAGCCGAGATCGAAGCGATCCGCCGGAGCGTATCCACTCCCGAGGAGATCAACGACGATCCGGAATGGGCACCGTCCAAGCGCATCCTGAAGCTCTTCCCGTCCTATCGGAAAGTAGCGCACGGGCCGATGGCCGCGGGACGCATCGGGCTCGAACGGATTCGCGCGGAGTGCCCGCATTTCGATCAGTGGCTGGCTGTCATGGAAGGCTTCGCTGCGTCGGCAGAAGGCGACTTGGGCTAGCTAGAACTGCGAGGTCGGTCTCCTCCGAATAACGCCTCACACGTGAAGCTGCTGCATCACCCGATCGAAAGCCTGTCCCATGGAGAGGGTAGGGAAACGTCCAGCCCAATCCCCTCCTGAATAGACACACCGTCGGGCATTGCACGGGGTGATCACGTCACGCTCGCTTTTCGACGGTAGCGCTTGAATTGAACGCAGGAGGTTCTCATGGCTTCTCGTACCGATCTCACCCGTAGAGAACGCGATCCTCTACTCCTTCACCACGAATTCAACACTCTGAGCCTGACCGATCTGCTCGAGGCTCGCCAGAAGAACCACGTCGAACTGATGCGCAAGAAGAATGTAGTTGGTACGGCCGTCGGCCTGTACCTCATCCGCCGGAGCGATCCCTGGCCGCCGAAGAAGACTCCCGCCAGGAAGGGCCCACGGACCATGGCCAATTCCGAGGTACGTCCCTATTCCTGGCCGAGCATCCTTGTCTTCGTGAGGAATTGGGAGAACGAGAGCGACCTCGACTGGGAAGAACGCGTGCCGAGGGCTTTGTATCTCGACGACAACCGCAAGGTGCCGGTCTGTGTGGTTGAGGCCCCTCCCATCCAGACCGCGGAACCGATCGTCCGCAACGTTGTCTTTCCCAGCTCCCGCATAGGAGGTGGTTTCCCGGTCATCGCCAGTGTGCAGGGAAAGGAGCATCTCGCTTCCATCGGATGTCTGCTCACCGATGGACACACCACCTATGCTCTCACCAACCGCCACGTCACCGGCGAACCCGGCGAGATCGTCTACGGCAGATTCGGTGGCCGGCAGATGCGCATAGGCGTGAGCTCAGCGAAACATCTCACGCGCAAGCGTTTCACCGACGTTTATCCCGGCTGGCCTGGGAAGAATGTCTACCTGCACATGGACATCGGCCTCATTCGCATCGATGACGCCACTCGCTGGACCGCCCAGGTCTACGGCATCGGCACGATGGGTGAGATTGCCGACCTCGGAATGGACAACATCACTCTGCGCCTGATCGACTCGCCGGTGCAGGCATACGGTTGTGCATCGGGCAAGGTTCACGGAGCCATCAAGGCACTCTTTTATCGCTATCGGGCAATGGGTGGGTTCGATTTCGTGGCCGACTTTCTCATCGGCGCTCGCAATGAGAAGCAACCCTTTATCACTCACCACGGCGATTCCGGAACCGTGTGGATGCTCGAGACCGGGGACGCCGGACTGCAACCGATCGCTGTCCAATGGGGAGGCCAGCTCTTCTCGGATGAATCCGGCCGGCCCCAGCTCAGTTGCGCTCTTGCCACGGGCCTCAGCAACGTTTGCAATCTCCTTGATGTCGATGTCATTCGCGACTGGAACATCGGCGGACCCAACTACTGGGGGGAGACCGGTCATTACACAATCGGCGCCCTTGCCTGCACGGTCAATTTCCCTGGCGCACCGAGACTTCAGAAACTCATGAGCAACAACCTCGACCGGGTCGGATTCAACCAGGCGGACCTGAAAAAGAACGAGAAGGTGCTTCGCAACCAGGCCCACTACCAATTCGTCCCGCTCGCCGACGTCGCGGACGACATCTGGCGCGCCAGCCGTCCGAGCGACTCCAACAACCATTTCGCCGACATGGATCAAACGGCCCCGTCCGGTCCTTTCAAAGGCAAGACCTTGCTTGACCTGTGCAAGGATCCCAAGAATATCGATCCTCAAGTCTGGAGTGATTTCTACACGGCGGTGCCGGGCACCAACCCCGGTTCGCTTCCCTTCCGCGTGTGGCAGATCTATGAAGCCATGGCCGGTTACGCCGCGAACAGTGACGCGCTGCGCTTCCTTGCCGCGGCAGGCTGTCTGGCGCATTACGTCGGCGACGCCTGCCAGCCTCTCCACATCTCCCGCCTGCATCACGGCAACCCACCGCTCAAGAAAGGGAGCGTCGCCTACGGCGTGCATAGCACCTATGAGACTATGATGCTGAACGAGCATGCACCCGAGGTGGTCGACGGTGTGGCCGCGTTGCTCAAGAACAAGCCGGTCACCTCTACATTCAGTTCGGGATCCGGCGCGGCAAAGCGCGTCATCGATCTGATGCGCTCCACGGTCACGACACTTCCGCCCGTTGATATCGTGGATAGCTACAACAAAGCCAATTCGCCGGCCGACCGCATCGACCGTCTGTGGCAGGATTTCGGCCAGAAGACGATCCAGATCATGGCCGCGGGCGCCATTTGTCTTGCGGACATCTGGGTCAGCGCGTGGACCGAAGGCAGCGGCGAGCAGATTCCTCAGGCTGACCTCGGGCCAGGCGACATCGCTACGCTCGAGAGCTACTACAACGACGCTGCCTTCCTCCCCTCGATCGGGCTGGCGCAACTTGCGCAGACGCTCCTTTTGCCTGCGCCGCCGCCGGCAGTGAAGAAGAAAAAGCCATCGAAAAAGGTGAGCACGAAAAAGGCGTCGAAGAAGAAGGCCTCGAAGAAGAAGCCATAGTAGACACGACGTGCCCTTAGCTCATTCGCCTGACCGCGGGGCGTTGCGAAGCAACGCTTGCCACGCTTCCTCGCCCACATCCTGGAAGTGAAAGAGGATCTCGCTGGCGGCCTTTACGGGGTGGCCGTTGACGATGAACGGCCGGAACTTCCAGCGCCGGGCGGCTTCGACGGCGGCGTGGTCCAGGCCGAACGGTAGCCGCGTGTTTCGCGTACACAGCACATCCCCACTCTCGGAGACGACCACTTCCACCGACACGACGCCGCGGATGCGGACCTTGATCGCGACCGGTGGAAACTCCGGCGCCGGTCCGAGGACCGCATGGGCGAAGAATCGCCTCGGATCGATCGATACGAGATCCGCGGCCGTCGCGCAATCCGGCGACTGCGGATCGTAGGGTCGTCCCGTGTACCGAGGGTCGGTGGCAGGCGTGGTGTAACTTCGGGGGACGGGATAAATGTCGCGCCTGGAATCGAGAAGCGCGGCGGTGGCAACGTCGATGCGCCGCCCTTCGTATCGCGGCTCGTTACCTTCTGTCCGCGGTACGGGAACCGAGAGAACAACGACTTCCTGGTCCTGACTCTCGTGCCGCAATTGGCAATCCGGGACGACATGGCCGAGGGAGAATTGCAGGACGTCGGAAGGAGTGAATACGTCCTCGACCTTCAGTGCACCGACTCGAGATCCCTCGGCATCGTAGATGGTTACCAGCGTATCGCCCTCGAATGTTTCTGGATAGCAGCCGCGAGATGCGGGACTGCGGACGATGAGGTATCGGCCCGAGTCCGATACGAGAACGTCACCGGTCTTTTCGATGTCGAGAGGAATCTCCGCAATGAGTCTGCGGCTCTTCGTCCCCGATTCGTACAGCGCCGCAATCACGGTCTTTTGCGGTGCAGGAACGTCGTGTTCGGGGTCGTCCATATGGAAAAACGTGCCGGCCAACTGGTTGGTGAAGTCCGCAAGCCCCTCGTGCCAGCGAACGACGACGCAGAATCGTCCGTTGGCTGAGTAGACCGGAGTGTTCTCGACGAGATCGTTCGGATCCAACCCTTTCATCGAGCAGGCCGCAACCTGCCCGGCGCCGAGAAGGATCAGGAGTGCAGCAAGCGCGAACCGATGAGGCATGTCGGTTGGAACAGTACAGCGAGAGCGGCGTTGAGCACGTCAGAGGACAGTGACAAATGCCGCGGGCTCAAATGCGAGTTCAATTGCACTTCTCGGGTGGTCCTGGCAGCGCCTCGCAGGTCTTATGGTAGGGCGTGTCGGCGCCGATATAGTTTCGCCATTCCTCGCAGGTGAGATTCCGATTGGCTGTGCGGCAGGCCTCAGCCTCGAGATGATTCAGGTCCAGATCCCACAGGATTGCCTTGTCATTACTCGCCGAGGCCAGCCGCTTCCCGTCCGGGCTGAAGGCAACGCTGGTGACCTGGTCCTCGGATCCCTTTAGCGCTGCCAGCGACCTTCGGCCATCCACGTCCCATAGGATCACGGTCTGGTCCCTACTCGCCGAGGCCAAGCGCTTCCCGTCTGGGCTGAAGGTGACGCCAAAGACCGCGTCCTTATGCCCCTCTAGCGTGGCCACTGGCTTGCGGCTGTCCAAGTCCCAAAGGATCACGACCTGGTCCCTACCCGCCGAGACCAGCCGCTTGCCATCCGGGCTGAAGGCGACGCCATTTACCGCGTACTTGTGCCCTTCAAGCGTTGCCAGCGGCTTGCGACTCTCCACATCCCAAACGATTACTGTTTCGTCGTCGCTCGCTGAGGCCAGCCGCTTGCCATCCGGGCTGAAGGCGACGCCATTTACCGCTTTCGTGTGACCCTTCAGCGTGGCCAACGGCTTGCGCCTGCCGACGTCCCAAAGGATCACGGTCTTGTCCTCACTCGCCGAGGCGAGAAGCTTACCGTCCGGACTGAAGGTGACGCCATAGACCGCATCCTTGTGCGCGTCCAGCGTAGCCAGCTGAGTGCGGCTCTCGACATCCCACAGGATCACGGTCTTGTCCCAACTCGCTGAGGCCAGTCGCTTACCGTCCGGGTTGAAGGCGACGTCAGTGACCAAGCCCTTGTGCCCCTCCAGCGTGGCCAGCAGCTTGTGGCTCTCCACAGCCCACAGGATCACGGTCTTGTCCCGACTCGCCGAGGCCAGCAGCTTTCCGTCCGGGCTGAAGGTAACGCCATAGACCGCGTTCTTATGCCCTTCCAGTGGTGTGGCCAGCAGCTTGCGGCCGTCCACGGCCCAGAGGATTACGGTCTGGTCCTGACTCGCCGAGGCCAGTAGCTTTCCGTCCGGGCTGAACGCGACGCCCACGACCGCGTCCTTGTGCCCCTCCAGCGTGGCCAGCGACTTTCGGCTGTCCACGTCCCACAGGATCACGGTCCTGTCCAGACTCGCCGAGGCCAGCAGCTTCCCGTCCGGGCTGAACGCGATGCGATAGACAAAGCTCTTGTGCCCTTCCAGCGTGGCCACCAGCTTGCGGCTATCCACGTTCCACAGGATCACGGTCTTGTCCCAACTCCCCGAGGCCAGCAGCTTACCGTCCGGGCTGAACGCGACGCCAGCAACCCTGTCCTTATGACCCTCAAGCCTGGCCAGCGACTTTCGGCTATCCACGTTCCACAGGATCACCGTCTTGTCCCAGCTCGCCGAGGCCAGCAGCTTCCCGTCCGGGCTGAATGCGACATCAGTGACCGCATCCTTGTGCCCGGCCAGCGTGGCCAGCGGCTTACTGGTAGCCACGTCCCACAAAATTACGGTCTTGTCACGACTCGCCGAGGCCACCAGCTTCCCGTCCCGGCTGAACGTGACAGCATAGACAACGTCCTTGTGCCCGACCAGCGTAGCCAGCACCTTGCGCCTGGCCACGTCGAACAGAATCAAGGTGTTGTCCGCACTCGCAGAGGCCAGCCGCTTCCCGTCAGGACTGAAGGCGACGCCAAAGACACCGCTTTGTTGACCTTCCAGCTTTGCCAGCGGTTTACGGCTATTCACGTCCCACAGGATCACGGTATGGTCCTCACTAGCCGAGGCCAGCAGCTTCCCGTCCGGGCTGAAGGCGACCACGCCAAGGACCGAGGCCTTGTGCCCCTGCAGAAACGCGGATAGCTGCGGGTGGCTCACAAAGCGGCGTAGCAGACCAGCCTGGGCATCTAAGGTCGAAGCGGCCCGAATCGCTTCCAGGTTGACCAAAAGGGATACATCGTAGTTGACGTCCTGAAGCAGATCGGCGTTGGGCATCAGTCGCGCGATGTCCACCTCGCGCTGCAGTTTTGCGGCTCTCCACATGGACCACGCGGCAAGCCCTGCAAAGACAATCACCACGAACGCTCCCGCCCCCACGAGCGCCCCATTGCGCTGGTTGCGTCGCTGCTGTTCGAGCGCTGCCCGTTCCCGTACCTTCGCCGCCTCCTCTGCCTCGCGGGCGCGGCGGCTGTCACGGCTCTCCTTGACCACGCGGGCCAGCACGTCATGGGTCAGCTCCAGCCGGCGCATGCTCTGCCGCTCGTCCACGCGCAGCAGGCGGCGGCGGATCAGCGCATCGATCGCATCGGAAGTGACGCCGGGGAGGGCCAGTGCATCCTCCATGTCGTGGCTGTCGCGGTAGCCGCGATCGGTGATGAGCTCGTCCTCCACGAAAGCCCGCACGCGTGGATCGAGGCCGGCCATGCCGCGCTCGTAGAAGCCGGAGAGAATCTCGCGGTCGGCGCCTTCCAAAAGAGAGGGCGTGATGCGGTCGAGTGTCGCCTGCTGGCGTTTGTGGTTCAGCTCACTGCATACGACGCTAAGCAGCGCCGGATCGACCTCGATCCTGGGGTAGTCCGCTGGATCGACCGGCGGACTGGGCTCGTTCTTCCAGGCCAGCCGGATGATCCGCCGCGCGACGTCGTCGTCGACCAGATGCCCGCCCGCGCGGGTGATCACCTCGTAGGCCTGGGTGCCGCTCATCGCCATGAGGCGAAAGCGGTTGTACATGAGGGAGGGCATCCGATCCTTGAGCCCCTCCATCTCTGCCAGGAAATCTTCGCGAAAGCTCAGCACCAGCTTGACCGTCGAGCGCTTGAAGTCGAAACGCCGCGCCTCAGTCGGCTCGGCATCCAGCGCCTCTCTGACCGCGTCGGGCGGCCGGTTCTCCACCAGGTCACCCAGCTCGGCGAGGAAGGCGGCCGATCGGGCTCGGGATTCTTCGGTCTCCTGGCCGAGGGTGAAAATCTCCTCGAACTGATCGAACACGATCACCGGGGTCACCGGGCGGTTGCGCTCGCTCCAGAATTCCGCGTCGCGCCGGTGAAAGAACGACCAGAGGCCTTCCTCTCCGGCAGGCTGCGCAGCCTGGACCCTGTCGGCGTCGCACGCTGTCTGCAGCTCGCGGAAGATCTGCTCCCGCAGCGCCGGCGCTCCTTCGGCATGGTCGAGGCGCACGTAGACCGGCAGGCAATCCTCCCCGCGCAGTAAGGGAAACAACCCGGCCTTGAGCAGCGACGTCTTGCCCAGGCCGGAGCGGCCGAACACCACGGTCAGCGGCTCGCGGCGGACCAGGCGCAACAACTCGCCGGACTCCACCGCCCGGCCGTGGAAGTACTCGCGGTCCGCCTCGTCGAAGGGATCGAGCCCCGGCCAAGGGTTGTCGGGGCTCAGGGCCTGGCGTTGAATCTCTACCATCGCTGGCTCACGTGGCCTGCTGCCGGCGGTGGAAGTCGCGCACGAGCTCTACCAGCAGCTCGGCGACGTCGGGCGTGATCTTTCCGTCCGGCAAGCTCTTCCCTTGCGCTCTTTTGAAGGAGTCCGGCAGAGGAGCGCGATCGATGCGCGTGTCGTCGATCACCACGGGGATGATGAACGCCTCGCCCGGTGCCATGGCACGGGTGCGGTCGTCCGCGCCGTTCCACTCCCGCCAAAGGTATCGATCGCGCCGGTTCTTCTCGCTCAGACTCTGGCGCGAAATGACCGGCAGGAACAATGAGCATTGCTCGATTCCTCGCCGGATGCTTCGCTCCCAGTCATCCCCCATCCGCAGGGCATCCTTGTCGAACCACACCTCCAGACGCGCCTCACGCAGGCCCTCTGCCAATCGGGTGGCGGCTTCGAGGTCATCGCTGGCGTAGCTGACAAAGATCGATCCGGCGGGGATGCTCCTCGCGCCCGTACCAATCTCACGTACCGAGGCCTCCTCGGCCGGATGCGCGACTTTCCATCGCTCGGCAAGCTCCCCGACGAACTGTGCCGCGGTCAAGGAGACTACGCGGGTATCGGGACTGAAGCTCTCGAGGAACAACGCCAGCTTGTCATCATGCGCAATCTGGTCACCCACCAGCACATCCCAACGCCGGCGCTTCTGAGACAGCTCGAGGCTCCTGGCGGTGCGCAGGAAGAAGCGAGCGAGCCAGTCCCCGAAGCTGCATCCGAGGATGAGGAGATGGTTGCCGCGCAACTCGTCGAAGAGCGTCTTCGGTTGCCGCTGCCTGTCCTGCATGGCGTGCAAAAACTCGAGCAGGTCGTCGTCGCAGATCGCGTAGTCGGGAGACGCCGACGCCTTTCCCAAAAGATGGAACACCACCGGCTGCCGGAGGTCCGCCTTTGGAGAAGCGAGGTCGCGGACGCTGTTCGGCGAATAGGAAATCTGTTGTGCACCGCCGATCGCGTCGGCGAGCAGCGAGTCGAAGGTCAATGAGACGAACAGGTCGAAGCCGGGGATTCCGGCGAGCGTCCGCAGCGATTGCGGCGGTTTCAGCGCGGCGTTGCGCAGCATTCTGTGGATCTGGGCGTAGAGCTCCTCCCGCTCTCCCCGCCTGCGCAGGTGCAGGGAGACGACGTCGTTGAGATCGAAACCCTCGGGAAGCTCCGCGGTAGGCAGCTTCAGATCGCCCGCCAGCCGCTGCGCGATCCAGCGATAGAGCGGAACATCGCGGCCGTCTTCCTGAACCGTGACCAGCTCCGGACCGATCACCGGAATGACAGTGCGGTCCTGGATGTAGTCCAGGAGGTTGTCCCAGAAATCCTCCCGCAAGCCGGCCATGGCCGCACACTCCTTGAAGACCTCTCTTGCCGTGGGTAGATCTTTAATTATAGTCCATGAGATGTGTCCACAGCGCGTGCTTTCGCCGCAACCCGACGTGTCCGGAGACGCAGCCTGGGAGTAAGCACCGCAAGGCGGCAGGGTTATTCGCGCGGAGGCGCGCCGCACAATCCAGCCCCGCGCTTTGCGCGGGGTAGGTTGTCCCCAAATTTGCCGGCCGCGGAGGCGGCCGGAACAACATCGCCCAATTCGCTGCAGAAGCGCGATACGCCAACTCCTGTGGCGACCGCCTCCGCGGCCGCACTTCCACATCATCACCGATTCCCCGCGCTCGCGCTGCGCCGAGCGCGGGGCTGAGTTGTGGCAGCGCGCCTCCGCGCGCAACTGTTGTCCATGCCGGCTGCTCGGGCAGCGCAACCGGCGTGGCGAAGTCTTCGCGTCGCGCGCAGAAATCAAGGGTTAGTAGTACAGATCGCCTGTGCCGAAACAAAGAGATCTATTCATGACGCACACGAGGGTCGAGACGAAAGCACGGCTCTTACCATGGTAAGAGCCTGAAGTTAAAAACTTGGAATTTGCTCTTACCATGGCGAGAGTGAGAGGGTCGAAACGAAGCACACGAGGATCGAAATGATGCTCGCGCACTTCAAAACGAACCTCGCGAGGGTCGAAATAATGCCAGCGCTCTTGCCATGGTAAGAGCAGGCAATTCAAAATATTGGATCACCTCTTACCATGGCAAGAGTAATAGGTCCAAAACGAAGGGCACGAGGTTCGAAGCGGTGATCCTGCGTTTCAAAACGATGCACGCGAGGGTCGAAACGATGCACGCGAGGGTCGAAATGATGCTCGCGCTCTTGCCATGGTAAGAGCGTGTGCTTCATCGTAACGCGGACGATGACGGACACGAAGATCGCGAGAATCGAAATGAAGATCGGGTACGTGCGATCTTCCGCCGGTTCCCTCGAAAGGTTCGAACGATTCGTCGCCGGCGCGGAACGCTGCCACGAAATGTTGCAACGTTCCCTGATTACCGTTTCCGCCGTGCCTGCTTGTAGTCGAATCCCGGATCGAAATCGATCGTACCCAGGGCCTTGAGAGCAGCCAGCCGATGGCGCTGCTGGATGTACTCGGTAAGGGCAACCGTCACCGCCTCACGTTTCGTCCGATGACCACCGAGTCGTCTTGCAGTTTCGAGGATTTTGTCGTCAATGATGAGGTTTGTCGGCACGCTATCCTCGTCCACACAGGATATCGAAGTATTCCTTCACCGTGCGACAAGAATCAAATCGCGCGACTCCACCGGATCGAACGGCGCCTTCTGATACGACCCAAGCGCCTCGACCGAGGTGAAGCCGGATTCGCGAAAAACACTCTCGATCTGCGATCGTCGCCATCCGCGGATCTCGACCCGCCGCGTCGAGAGCAGCTCGATCGGTGGGTCGCGGTCGCTGCGCTGGCGGAAGGTCGCCGGCATGAAAACGACGCGGCCGCCGGGTTGGAGGTCCATCGTTCGCAGGAAGATGATGGTCGCTTCTTTGTCGTCCGGATCGGGGAGAAAGGTCAGCGGCAGGGCGCGCTCCTTCTTCGCCTCGATGCGGTCGTAGTTGATCATCTGCAGCAGGAACGGCGCGCCGGGGAGAAGGACGCGGCGCAGGCCGGCGGCCAGGCGGGCGAGATCGTCTTCCTCGCTCAAGTGCGGAAGGACGTTGCCGATGCAGTACGCCGCGCCGAACGAGGTGTCGACGACCGAGGCGATGTCGCGCAGGTCGCCTTCGAGAAACCGGACACCGGCGTCATCACCAGCGCGGCTCTTCTCAAGCATTGCCGCCGACGAGTCGACGCCGGTGACGTCGAATCCCTTCGATGCCAGGAAACGGGCGTGCTCGCCGGTGCCTGATCCGAGGTCGAGGATGCGCTTCGAAGGAGCGCTGGCGAACAGCTCTTCGAACAGCGGCCACTCGCGCTTCAGCCGCTCGTCCCACGCGATCAGCCGGCTGTAATCGAAGTTCGCGTAACGATCATCGCTCATCCCGGCAGCACAGCCTCGCGTTACTTTGCCGCCTTTTTGAACGGTGTCGGTCGTCCGGGCTGTCCTACAGGCGCTTCGCCGGGGATGAAGTTCGCCTGCCCGCTCCTTCCCTGCCTCTTCTCGCGTTGGCGGGAGTTGGCCGAAGGAAGTGGTGCATGGGGGAGCGATTGACCGTGACCATGCTCGTGCTCGCGGCTGCCATCCTGATTGACGTCGTTTTCCTTGTTTTCTCTACTCATGACAAGCGGAGCATGCGAAGAGCATGCCCCGGATAACCGCCTACGTCTTCATCGCCGCCTTCACCCTCGCCGGCGTCATCGGCAAACGGAACATCCGCACGCCGGTGGCGTCGAACACCGCGTTGGCGATGACGGCGCCCATCGGCACGATGGCCGGCTCGCCGCCTCCCTGCGGCGAGAGGTCGTCGTTGGAGACGAGCAGCGTCTCGATGCGCGGTACCGCCGCGAACCGCGGCAGCTCGTAGGTGTCGAAGTTGTTGTCGGCGATGGCGCCGCCTTTGAAATTCAGCTCCTCGCTCAGCACGTAGCCGAGTCCCATGGTGATGCAGCCTTCCATCTGCATCTTGGCCCCATCGGGGTTGATGACGATGCCCATGTCCTGCGCGGCGACGACGCGCTTGACGGTGATGGCGCCGGTGGCGCGGTCGACGGCTACTTCCGCGGCCAGCGCACAGTAAGCTCCCGCATCCTCACAGGCGGCGATGGCGCGGCCCTGCCCCGACGGCCCCGCCCCCGCCTTCCAGCCAAAGGCATCGGCCGCCGCCTTCAACACACGGCGCAGACGGACATTCGATGCGTTCCGGAGACGGAACTCCAGCGGATCGATCTTCGCCTCGGCGGCCATGATGTCGATCTGCGACTCGCGGGCGAAGACGTTCGTCCCCGCGCCGGGAGCGCGCCAGGGACCGGTGGCGAACGGATGCACGCGCGGCCCGCCGCGGCCGATGTACGTCTTCAGGCTGACGTTCGGCACGTCGTAAAACATCTCGGCCGAACGGTCGCCCGCGGCGTAGACGTGGTAATCCCAGCTCGTGATCTTTCCGTGGTCGTCGGCCGCCGAGGCGATCTTCACCACCGCGGCAGGGCCGAAGGTATCGAAGAAAAACTCCTCGCCGCGGGTCCAGTTCACCATCACCGGCTTGCCGGTGATCTGCGCGAGCTGCGCCGCCTCCACCGCCTGATTGGCGGCGCTCTTGCCGCCGAACCCGCCGCCGACGAACGGCGTGATCACGCGAACGTTCTTCTCATCCATACTCAACGTCTGGGCGATACGCGACCGCGCGCCGAAGGGGCTCTGCGTTCCCGCCCACACCGTCATCTTTCCGTCTTTGAATTCGGCGATCGCTGTGTGCGGCTCCATCGGCGCGTGCGCGAGGTATCCGGTTCGGAAGGTCGAATGCACCACGTTCGCCGTGACGCTGGTGACGTCGCCGTGCGACGCGCGTACCTCGCCGTCGCCGCCGTTCTTGAGGAAGTAGTCGCCGACCGATTCCGTATCGAACGCGGCCGCCGGCTGATCCCACTCGGCCTTGATGAGCGCAAGCGCCTGGCCGGCCGCTTGCGGGTCGGCGTGCAGGACCGCTACGAGGTCATCCTTCTCCACCACCGTCACACCCGACATACCCTTTGCCTTTGACGTATCGAGAGACTTCCGCGTCGCGCCGTGCGCGGGCGGACGCAGGATGCGCGCGTAGAGCATGCCGGGCCGGCGGACGTCGCCGGCGTACTTCGCACGCCCGGTCACCTTGTCGTGGCCATCCATGCGCTTTGTCGGCCGCCCGATCACCTTGAACTCTTTCAGCGACTTGAGGGCCGCCTTCTCGTCGACGAGGCGGGTGATCTGCTTGCCCTTGGCCAGCTCGCCGTAGGTCACCTTGCGCGCGCCGTCGCCGACGACGGAGACGACGCCGTTCTCCACCACCAGTTTGTCGCGCCCCACCTCGAGCTTCTTCGCCGCGAGGTTCATCAGCACCGTGCGCGCCTCGGCCGCGGCGGCGCGGACCGCGGGACCGAACATCCGCGTCGACTGCGATCCCCACGTCCCCTGGTCCCAGGGGCATTGATCGGTGTCGCCCATGACCATGGTGACCGCGTCGAGCGATACGCCCAGCTCCTCGGCTGCCATCTGCGCCAGCGAGGTGTGTATCCCCTGGCCCATCTCGATCTTTCCGGAAAAGAGCGTCACCGCCCCGTTCTCGTCGATGCGCAGGTAGGCGTTCAGATCCTCCGGGTAGCCGCGCCGCTGCGCGAACAGCTTGGCAGGCTTGGTCGTGATCAGCACGACGATTCCGCCGCCGAGGAGCTTGCAGAAGAGGCGGCGCGAGAAGCCGCGTCCTTCGCGTGTCGCGGGGATCGTGGCCTCGGGTGCGGCGAAAAGCATCGCGCGATGGAGATCGTCCACGTCAACGTCAAGATTGCGCTTTCTCATCGCGCACCTCCTTTCACCGACGCTTCCTGGATTGCGGCGATGATTCTCTGATGCGCGCCGCAGCGGCAGAGATTGCCGTCCATCTCCTGCACGATGGCGTCGCGCGATGGATGCGGCTGTTTTTGCAGGAAGGCCCAGGCGTTCATCAGCATCCCCGACGTGCAATAGCCGCACTGGAATCCGCCGTGATCGATGAATGCCTGTTGCAATGGATGGAGATGCCCGTCATGCTCGATCCCCTCGATCGTGACGACGTTCTTCCCCTCCACGGCGGCGAGCGGCGTCTGGCACGAGCGGACCGCCACGCCGTCGACGGCGACCGTACAGGCGCCGCACACCCCTTCACCGCAACCGTACTTCGTGCCGGTGAGATCGAGATCGGTGCGCAGCACCCAGAGCAAGTGCCGGTCATCGTCGGTGTCGAGAGCCACGGGCTTCCCGTTGAGCCGGAATCGTACGCTTCGTTTCAAGGCAGAACCTCCTCACATGACTGAATACCATACGCCTTGATGGCCCCGCGGTGTCACGGATCACCTTGGCGCGTACGTGACGGATCGAGAAGTAACAACGCTTTTACCGAGCGCGCTTGCCCGATCGTCCTGCTCATTGCGCGATGCGTAGAGGCGATCGCCAAAGATGGCGAACTTCCACCGTTCTTTCCTGACGTTTCCCGCCTTCAGGAAGAGGACCGACGCCGAGTAGTTCGAATCGCGCTCCGCCGCGACCGGGACGCCGTTGGCGTCGGTCCAGACGCGAAGCTCGACCTGCGGCTCGTTCACGAACCTGCCGCGCGTAACGGCGAGGGTCGGTTTGACCTTGATGCGCAGCAACATTGCCGGTTTCCCGTCGCGCGTCGATGCCTTCTGCTCGATCAGGGTCGCTCCGTTGAGATTGTCGACAAGCATGGCCGCGGCATCGAGGGCGTCGATGACATCGAAGACCGTGAGCGCTACCATGGCCGCGCGGGTGGGCGTGAGGCTCTCCGGATCGCGCTTCTTCTTCTCCGCTTCCGCTTCCGCCGCCGCGAGCGCGGTTGGCGGTACGTGAATGTTCAACCCGCCGGGGCCGTCCTCGACTTCGAAGGCCGTCGCGGCATTCCGCGCGCCCATAGCACCCTGCGTGTCGCCGATGACCTGAACCGTGGCCGCGAACGGAGCCCTCGCCGGATAACGCCGGAGAACTTCGCGAAGATCCGACAGCGGATCGCCGGCTGCCGGCCATGCCGCCATGGAACCGGCCAGCAACAGAAGGAATGTTCGTGACGCAATCATGACGTTCGCCATTCTAGATGGCCGTATCCTTCGTCAGGCCATCCACGATGATGACAATCTACGCCTCGCTCCTCCTCCTCTGCGCGACGATCCCGGCACACGCTCAATTCACCACTCCGCTGGCGACCGGTGTGCGCCTCGATCCTGCCGGCCAGTCGATGGACTTCCGCGGACCGGATCGGATCGATGATGCGCGCTTCAACCAGTTACTCTGGCTGATGATGAAAGGCGACCGGCCGATGCCGGCCGCCCAGTCAAGAGCGTCGCTACACTTGCTGCAGATCAGTAGGTGATTCGCCGGCGCAAGCCGGCGGACTTGCCGCGTTTAGCGGCACTGGACGTCTTGCCGGCGAAGCCGGCTTGAGATCGTAGCCCCCGGTTTCAACCGGGGGGTTCATGGTCGCCCCCGGGATTGCAAGCCCGCTTTAGCGGGCGACAGATTCCGAGGGAGCATTCCGCCGGGACGTCCGCACCTGCCGGCTCCGTCGCCCGCTAAAGCGGGCTCGCAATTTGGGGGCGACCATGAAACCCCCGGTTGAAACCGGGGGCTACGATCTCTCGCCGGCTCCGCCGGCGAATGGCCGCGTTAGCGGCAACGAGACGGTAGCCAGGGGTGCGAGCGTTTTTTGCGAGCACCCCTGGTAAAGAGATGTCATGGTTTGTGCCGCGTCAGCGGCACTGGAGTAATCGGGGACTCCATCCAGTGCCGCTGACGCGGCACGTTTTCAAGAGACCAACGCAGACCAGGGGTGCTCGCAAAAAGCGCTCGCACCCCTGGCTACCTTCTTGAGCCGCTATCGCGGCGTCGTAACGTCCAATCTCCAATACACCCTGATCCAGATCAGCAGGTGAGACTCAGTGCAGAGGCCGCAGGTCGATGATCACCTTCAGAATATCGCCGAGGATCCGGAGGTTGCCGCTTACGCGGACCCCGTAGCGATAGCGGCTGTAGTAACCGTCCTCATATCCGCGGCGGAATCCTTCGCGGAAGTAGTAGTTGTACTGGTCCTGTTCTACATAGAGGCCGGTGTAACCGTAATCGGCGTCCTGGTACGCATACGAGCTTTGATAATCGAAGCGCCAGCGGTCCAGCCGGTCGGCCTGGCCGGTCTGAAAACCCTGGTCGTAGCCATAGTTCACAGCGTCCTGGAGAATCTGCGCGGCGTAGCGATTCACCTCGTAATACCGCCCGCCACGCGAATAGCGAAAGCTCGGAGCGGTGTAGAAATACGGATCGCGGTTGTAATCGTACGAATTCTGAAGGGCGAGCTGCTGCTGGCGAAGGCGTTGGAGATACTGCTGCTGAAAGCGGTACTGCGCCGTACGCTTCTGTTGCTGGAGGCTCTGCGCGCGCTGCTGGAAGACGTTCTGCTGTTGCTGCAGGTGCTGGTTGTACTGCGATCTCCATAGCCGCTGTTGTTCGATGAGCTGCTGCTGACGCTGCGCCGGAAGACGCTGCGGTTGCTGAACCGACGGCTGCGGAGGAGGCTGAAAGACGGCAGGCGGCTGCGGCCGGGGTTGCCGTTGCGGTTGCGGTTGAGGAGACGGAGGTTGCTGGAATACCGGCACGGGCTGGGGTTGCGGCACCGGCTGGGGTTGCGGCGTGGGCTTAGGTTGCCGCCTGGGTTGAGGCTGCGGCGCCGGTTGCGGCTGCGGAACGGGCTGCGGTTGCGGAACGGGCCGTGGTTGCCGCGCGGGTTGAGGCTGCGGCGCCGGTTGCGGTTGCGGAACGGGCTGCGGTTGCGGAACAGGCCGTGGTTGCCGCGCGGGTTGAGGCTGCGGCGCCGGTTGCGGTTGCGGCTGCGGGGCGGGCTGCGGCTGCACGGCCCTCCCCCTCCCCTGGGGCTGCTGAGCCTTCTCGTCCTTCTTCTGGTCTTTCTGGGCCTGCTTCTGATCCTTCTTGTCCTTTGCGTCCTTTTTCTTCTGATCCTCAGTTTGCTGCGCGTCCTGTGCGTACGCCTGTACAACCGGGGCCAGCAGCAGCGCCGCGGACAATCCAAGCGCGGAAGCGATCGTTCTGGGTGTGATCCTCATTGGGGACTCCTGTCAATCCTGATCCTGCGTGCGGCTGCGGAGGTGGAATCGGAAGCACCGGCGCAGGCGGCCTTGTCGGGCGGGCTCGCAACCCGTTTCATTGCATAAAACGCGCCGCACTCATCTGTAATCGCTGCAATTCAGACGTTCATCGGAAGGTCTTTCACGGCAATCCGATCGGCAGCACATTGACGCCGGAGCAGATCATCCTTCGCGCCGAAACGCGGAACTGCGTCGGCTGTCACTTCCTCACCGCCGACGTCGGCGAGGGCGTAACGTTCACGGGCTCCATCGACGGCATCCAGCAGGTGACCGAGGACACTCCGGAGATTGCCGAAGGAGGGCCGCGTTACCTGATCTCCACCGCGATGCGCGACACGTTCATCCCCCACCGCATGCAGATCCTGATCGACTTCCTCAACAGCGGGAAGGCGCCGGTGAGGTCGCAGTGACGGTAGAAACGGATACAGATCCCGCCAGACATCTGTCCTGCACGATTTTCGATGTAGCATTGCGAAGTCCATGAGCAACGAATCGCGAGCAACGAGTGTCGGCGGCACCGCAATCGTCTGCGCGATGATTACCGGCATCGCCGCGTTAGTCCTGGCGTCGACAAGCAGCACGGCCGGACACTACGAGGCGGCAGGCATCGCCCTCCTTGCCGCGGCGGTAGCGTTTGTCGGCGTGGCGAACACCATCTTTCGCCATTGACCCGATCGCGATCGCTCTTACGTGTTCTCGACCGCCATCTGATCAGCTACCGCGATCACGCGGTCGACGTTTGCAACGACCGGATCGTCGGCTCCATGAATACCGGCACGAGTATCGCGGAAAGCCGGCAAGCGCAAATAGGAAACAGCGTTCGTGTAGAAAAACCCATCGGCGTACTGCGCGAGGCGTGCGTCGGCGAACGCGGCCTCGAATGCGTGGAAGTAGTCCTGATGATTGTTGATCTTTTCGATCATGTGCCAGTCGGTGCCGTACATGATCTTCTTCGCCAGGTTCGCATTGGTGCCGAGGAGGCCGGAGAGGCGCACGATAAAACTCTCGCGAACCGAGGCGTCGAGGATGTCTTCGTGATATCCGAATTCGAGGTAGACGTTGTCGTAGCTCGCGGCGAGCGCGACTGCCTGCGCGGCGTACGAGCCATCCCAGGGCACGCGCCCGAACCACGGCTCGTCGCCGCCGGCGTGGCCGAGACAGAGGCGTAGAGCGGGAAACTGTTGAAGGACCCTCGCCCAATAGCTCGGATTAGAGTTGGCCCCGCTGCCGGGCTTTGCTTCCATTCCGACCGGCGTGCAATGCGTGAAGATTGGCGCATCGCGGCTGACCAGCTCTTGGTAGAGAGCATCGTGGCGAGCCTCGTCGGGTTGGTAGCCATTCGGCGGATAGAACTTCACGCCGGCGGCGTCGGCATCATCGAGAGCCCGGCGTACGATGCTCAGATCGTTCGGACGATCGGGGCTGTACGCGACGAAAGTCAAAAGGCGGCCACCAAAGGCGTTGACGAGGCGGCGCATGCGCGGTAGCTGGTCGGTGACGAAGTCGTAGTAGCAGCGGCCGTGCTTGTAGTACGCCTCCATATCCATCATATGGTGGATGAACAGATGCACGTCGTTTCCATAGGTTGTCAGCAGCGTCTCCATGATGACCCGCTCGCTGTGAGTCAGGAACTGAAACCAGCGCAAGTACTCGGCACCTGTTTCGAAGATCCCGGGGGCGGCCTGCATGTTCGCGAGTTGTCCGTAGAGTGCCGAGAACTGCGCCTGAACCCCGGCGGTCTCGACGTGATCGATCGCAATGGCGCGGAGCTCCTGCGCTGAAACGCGTTGCATGTCTTCGAGCGCGGCGCGGACGTCAGGATCATCGGCGAGCTCCTTCGGCGTTCCGGCGGCAAGCGCTGACACGGCCTCGTCCAAAGTCTGCGCCTGCAGAGCCATCACAGGCGCCTCCGCATCAGCCGCTACGAAGAGAGCAGCCGGCACCGCGGACGGCTCGATGTCATCGCCAGTCCGCGCGTTGAGCAACTTCGCCAATCCTTTGGCAATGAGATCAGGAACACCGCGCGAGCGGATGATCCCTTCCACCGGCAGATAGCGAACATTGAACACGTGCGTATGCATGTCGATCCGTTGAGTTGCCATCGTTTGCTCCTGGCATATGAGACGGCCCAATCCAACGAATTCTTCAGCACTCGGCGTACGGCCATCACCTCGGCACGAGCGTACGACAACCGACAACCAATCTCCGACGCACCAATCCGCTACCAGGTATCCGTCGAATCCGGCGGACCGACGTCGGCCCCCGCGTTGGCGGAGACATCGGTCACGCCTTTGATCTTGCGCAGCTTCTCGGCGACGTCGTCTCCCCCCTCGCCGGTGATCAGGCCGACCTCGTGGAGGACTTCACCGACTTTGAAGCCGCTCTTTCTCAGCTCTTTTGCCACCTCTTCGAGCGGACGGTCGCCGGAAGTCGTCACGACCCAATCTTTTTTCTTCGTGGCCATGCGTGCTCGCCGATTCTACACATGAGCAGTTACGGTGCCTGCACAAGTCCGGAGCCGACGCGGGATGCCGGGGACGACAACGATTTCGCCGCCTGGAGCAGCTTGTTCCAGAGGACCATGCCGCGCAGCGTCGCCGACGTCTCGGCCCACAGTGCCGCACAGCCGGCCACGTGCGGGGTGGCCATGCTCGTGCCGCTCTTGTAGCCGTAGCGCGTCGGTCTGGGAACGGAGGAGAAGATGTTCACACCCGGGCCGGAGATCTCGACCTTGCCGAAGTCCGAGAAGGTGGCCGGGATGAGATTGGTATCGACCGCGGCCACCGACATGATCGTCGGGGAGTTCGCCGGGGCGCCGGTCGACCCGGCGTCATTGCCGGCCGCGGCGATCATCAGCAGTCCATTGTTGAGGGCCGATTGACCGGCGGCGGTGTAGTACGGCTGGACGGGAGTGCGGGGTGAGCCCAGGGACATGGAGATGACGTCGCACTTGTTGACGATGGCCCAGTTCATCCCGGCCAGGACGCTGCCTCCCACGCTGCTTCCGCTGTTGCTCAGAACCTTGCCGGCGTAGATCGCGGCGCGGTAGGCGATGCCGTAGCGCGGCGTCGAACCCGCGGGTGACTTCGGACCGCACGACGTTCCGATGCAATGGGTACCGTGACTGTGCAGATCCTGCACCGGCTGGCCGACGAAGGTTGCGCTCACGATCGTGCGGCCGGCGAAGTCGGGGTGGCCGAGGTCGAGCCCGGTGTCGAGCACGGCGACCTTGATGCCGGAGCCGCTCCGGCTGCCCGGCGGGACATTGCAAGCGATCAATCCCCACGTCGCGCCGAGGGCGAGAGCCTGCTCTTCACCCTGTAATGCCGGCGCAGGTACCGCGCCACCGAGGTCCCGCGCGATCGTCTCGGCCGCGCGCAGGAACCCGCGGAGGTACTCGCCGGGGTTGGGGCTGCCTGTGCCTGCATCGAGGGTCCGGAAATAGGCGTTTGACACGCCATCGGAGAAAACGAAGTACTCGGGATCGATCGAGGCGATGTTGCTGTCGGCCGGGACCTCCGCGGCCGCGGTCATGCCGCGCGCGCGCGCCGCGTCGCCGCCGATGAGGGCCACACCGATCGCGGGAAAGACGACGGCGTCGGCATCGGCAACGTTCTCCATCGCTACAGCCTGGTCCGCGAAGTCGCGCGCGTCCGCGACGCGCATTCCCTGCGCCGCGGCGAAGGGCTTCGCGCCGGCATCCATCGCTCCCTCTTTGAACGTGGCCAGGTAACGGCCGGTCTGGAAGCTGTCGTCCCCGCGCTCGAGCGCGGCCAGCAACATCTCGTCGACCGATGACGAGGTCCGGCTGCTGCTGTCGGGCGCCGCAGCGGCCTTCGTCGTGCGGGGGCGCGTGGTTTTCCGGGTGGCCATGGTGTTTGTTCCTCCGATCGGAGAGAGGGACGTGTTTCCGCCAATCCCCTCACAGTTGATAGTGACGGACGGCTGGAGGGAGTTTCAGTATCCGTGATACAGACGCGCATCGTGACTCCGACCGGCACCTGGATCCTCCTGGCCATTACCGCGGTCGTGCTCTATCTCTGCTGGGCGATGGTGGCGCCGTTCGTATCGGTACTGACTTGGTCGATCGCGCTGGCCATCATGACGAACCCTGTCTCCCGCTGGCTGCGCCGCCGGTTTTCGAACACCGTCGCCGCGCTGCTGGTGGTCTCGCTGGTGGTGATCGTCCTGGCGCTGCTGGCGACGGTCGTCTCGCGCGGATTGATCAACGAGATCGTGCGAGGACAGCAGGCGTTGCGTGCCGTGCTGCAGCCGGCGGCATGGCAGCACACGATCGAGTCGCAACCGTGGCTTGCCCGTATCTGGCACTGGGGCGCGCCGCGGATCGACTTGGAGCAACTTGCGCAGCAGGGATCGGCGGCTGTTGCTCCCTTCCTGGCAGCCGGTGTCGGCAGATCGGCGGTGGTCGTCTCCGAGGCGGGGCTGTCGATCTTCGTTCTCTTCTTTTTCGTGCGCGACGAAAAGGCGCTGGCTGATGCGTTCCGCGGAATGCTTCCGTTGACGGCCGAGGAGATCGACGCGGTGTGGGAACGAGTCTCGTCGGCAATCCGCGCTTCCGTGTACGGGCGCCTGCTCATCGGCGCGATTCAGGGTCTGATCGGCGGCGCGATCTTCTGGGCGGTCGGTCTCCCCGCTCCGCTGTTCTGGGCGCTCATCATGGCGGTGTTGTCGATCCTGCCTGTACTCGGCGCGTTTGTGGTCTGGGTGCCTGCCGCGGGATTTCTGCTCGTCACCGGCCACTGGGTCCGGGCGCTCATCGTCACCGCCTGCGGCATCGGCATCATTCACCCGGTCGACAACGTCCTCTACCCGGTCCTGGTCGGCCCGCGCATGGGATTGCATCCGATCATTCTTCTCATCGCTTTCATCGGAGGGGTGATCGCCTTCGGAGCGGCCGGACTGATTCTGGGGCCGGCGCTCATCGCGCTGGCGATCGCGCTGGGTGATGTCTGGAGGCGACGTGCAATCGCATGACGGCGAGGCGCTGCGGCGCTGGCGCTTTTCCAAGGAGACCTGGATCGCACTCCTATCGATCCTCGGCATCGCGGTCTACCTCGTCGCGCGCTTCCTGTTTCACGTGCCGCCCCGGATCAGCAACTGGTCTCTCATCGCGGTGCTCGTCGCCGGCACTCCCCTCCTCTTCGATCTGCTGAAAAAGCTCGTCGCCCTCGAGGTTGGATCCGACGCGCTCGCCGGGATCTCCATCATCACCTCCGCCATCCTCGGCGAATACCTGGCCGGCGCGATCATCGTGTTGATGCTGGCGGGGGGCACGGCGCTTGAGCTCTACGCGACGCACCGGGCCTCGGCCGTCCTCTCCGCGCTCGCGAAACGCCTCCCGAGCGAGGCGCACCGGCTGACGGCTTCGGGAATCGTCGAAGTGCGCACGGCGGACGTTCAGATCGCCGACCGCCTGGTCGTGCTGCCGCACGAGATCTGCCCCGCGGACGGAACGGTGGTCGAAGGTCACGGCGCGATGGATGAGTCGTACCTGACCGGCGAACCGTTTCAGATCGCCAAGGCGCCCGGCTCCGAGG
Organism: Thermoanaerobaculia bacterium; assembly: GCA_017883235.1. Classification (GTDB taxonomy): domain Bacteria; phylum Acidobacteriota; class Thermoanaerobaculia; order Gp7-AA8; family Gp7-AA8; genus JADGNZ01. The sequence continues at coordinate 22,927 of JADGNY010000079.1, forward strand.
TCCTGTCGGGCGCGATCAACGGCGTAGCGGCAATGACGATCGTCGTTTCAAAGCTGCCGGTCGATTCACGCTACGCGAAGATCGTGCAGGTGATGGAACAGGCCGAGGCCCAGCGGCCGCAGTTCCGGCGGATGGCGGACCGGCTGGGCGGCTGGTACACGCTGCTGGCGCTGGCCGTTGCCGCCGCGGGATGGATCATCGGCGGCGAGCCGCGGCGGTTTCTGGCGGTGCTCGTCATCGCCACGCCGTGTCCGCTGCTGCTGGCCATTCCGGTGGCCATCATCGGCGCGATCTCGCTGGCGGCGACGCGCGGCATCATCATCAAGAATCCGGCCATGCTGGAGCGCATCGATCGCTGCCGGACGATCATCTTCGACAAGACCGGAACGCTGACCTACGGTAAGCCGTCGTTGACGGACGTCCTTTGCGCACCCGGGTTGACCCGCGAGATCGTGCTGCGCCTGGCTTCGAGTCTGGAGCAGTACTCGCGGCATCCTCTGGCCACGAGCATCCTCGACGCCGCGCGCGCCGAGGGCATCGCGCCGGTAGAGGTCACCGAGATCAGCGAGAAGCCCGGCAACGGACTGCGGGGCCGGTTTGACGGCGACGTCGTCGAGATTACGGGACGCAAACGGATTGCGGCGAGCAGCATCGCCTCGGAATTGCCTCCGGTCGCTCCCGGCATGGAGTGCATCGTCCTCCGCAACGGCCAGTACGCGGCCACGCTGCGGTTTCAGGACGTTCCACGCGAGGAGAGCCGTTCGTTCGTCGATCACCTGGTGCCTCGGCATCAGGTCAGCCGGGTGATGCTGGTATCGGGCGATCGCGACGCCGAGGTGCAGCATCTGGCCGAGCTGGTCGGCATTCGCAACGTGCGCTCCGGAACCAGTCCCGAGGAGAAGCTTGCCATCGTCCGCGAGGAGACCGCCAAAGCCCCCACCATGTTCCTCGGCGACGGCATCAACGACGCGCCGGCGATGGAGGCCGCGAGCGTCAGCATCGCCTTCGGGCACGCCAACGACATCACCGCCGAGGCCGCTGACGCCGTGGTGCTCGAACCGTCGCTGGCCGTGGTCGATGAGCTGATCCACATCGGCCGCCGCATGCGCGTCATCGCGTTGCAAAGCGCCGTCGGCGGGATGAGCCTGAGCCTGATCGGCATGATCGCCGCCGCCGCCGGCTGGCTGGCCCCCGTGCCCGGCGCGATCGCGCAGGAAGTGATCGACGTTCTGGCCGTGCTCAACGCGATACGGGTGGCGATGCCGAGGGCGGAGTTGAAGGATTTGGATGTCGGTTAGATGCCTTCATCCTGACGGTGAGCGAAGCGAGCCTGTCAGGAATCGGTTCATCCTGACGGTGAGCGCAGCGAGCCTGTCAGGATCTCGGGTGAGAGCGCGCGGCAGTCGGTTCCAGCAGGGCTCTCGCAGATCCACCGGAGATCCTGACAGGCTCGCTACGCTTACCGTCAGGATGAACTTCTGGTCAGTTGGTTCCAGCAGGGCTCTCGCAGATTCACCGGAGATCCTGACAGGCTCGCTTCGCTCACCGTCAGGATGACCCCAACCCCCTACCGCCACACCGACAAAATCATCCCCGCCACTACGAACGAAACCCAGTTGTACGCCGAGTTGATGAACCAGAGCGGCTTTGGGGTCATCGAGAAGATGGCGGTGGCGAAGCTCGTCGGGGCGGCGAAGCCGGCCCACACCAGCGTACCGACGAAGACCCCGCGGGCCAGCGTCGGCGGCGGGAAATGGTTGACGACGATGGCCAGGATGTAGGAGATCAGCAGGCCGCAGAGGAACGACATGAAGAGGAGGATCGGCATCGCGCCGGAGCCTTCCTTCATTTTCTCTTCCGGGATTCCCATCAGGCGGACCCAGGGCTTCTTGAAGATGACCGAGTACCAGAGCCCACCGAGGATGAAGATGGCTACGGCGCTGGTCAGGATAGCGAGGTAGTTCACGTGCGGAAAGGATAGGGACATGTGCTCCTCCTGCTGCGTTTTCGTCTGGGGATACGACAACGATACGCCGACTGCAGCGCACCGGCCAGCCCCTCGATAGAGCCGGCTTTTTGATTCGAATGTGAAATAGCGCGCGCCTCAGGATAAAATCATCGTTCGCATGCTTCGTTCCGTCATCGCCGCCACCGGGAGCTACATCCCGCCGATCCGGGTTCCGAACTCGGAGTTTCTGCATCGCGACTTCCGCGCCGCCGACGGCTCGCGCATCCACAAGACGAACGAAGAGATCGTCCACCAGTTCGAGGCCATCACCGGCATCAAGGAGCGGCGGTATGTGGCGGAGGGGACGGTTACGTCCGATATCGCCTACGCCGCCGCGGACGAGGCGCTGACCTCATCCGGCATCGACCGCGAGTCGCTCGACCTCATCATCGTTGCCCATAACTTCGGCGATGTGCATCACGAGGGGGGGCAGCCTGACCTCGTTCCCTCGCTGGCGGCGCGCGTCAAGGCACGGCTGCGCATCGCCAAGCCGAACGCCGCGGCCTTCGATCTCATCTTCGGCTGTCCGGGGTGGATCCAGGGTGTCATCACCGCCGACGCCATGATCCGCGCCGGCGATATCCGCCGGGCCATGGTCATCGGCGCCGACACGCTGTCCCGCATCGCCGATCCGCACGACCGCGACAGCATGATTTACGCGGACGGTGCCGGCGCCACGATCCTGGAGGCGCGCGACAACGGCAACGCCGGCATCCTCGCCCACGCCACGCGCTCCGACACGCTCGACCACTCCACGATGCTGACGATGGGGCCGTCGTCCGTCAAAGACGAGATCCGCCTCGAGGCTCTTTTTCTGAAGATGGAAGGGCGCAAGCTCTACAAGTACGCGCTGCAGACCGTGGCCGGATCGATGAAGGAGTGCCTCGACAAAGCCGGCATCCCGCTCCGCGATGTCTCCAAGATCCTCATCCATCAGGCCAACGGCAAGATGGACGACGCCATCGTCTCCGCGCTTTACGATGCCGAGAAAATGACCCCGCCGCCGGACGTGATGCCGATGACGATCTCCTGGCTCGGCAACAGCTCCGTGGCCACGGTGCCGACGCTCTTCGATCTGATCGCGAAAGGCCAGTTGAACGGCTACACCTTCCACCCCGGCGAGATCATCCTGTTCGCCTCCGTCGGCGCGGGGATGCACATCAACGCGTTCGTGTACCGGATGCCGTAGGCGGAAACTAGAAACCAGAAACCAGAAACCAGAAGATGAACATCAACGCGTTCGTGTATCGGATGCCCGTAGCGGAAACCAGAAACTAGAAACCAGAAACCAGAAGATGAAGGTCCCGCTTCTGGTTTCTGGTTTCTGGTTTCTGGTTTCTGGTTTCTGGTTTCTGGTTTCCGTCCACTGGTCGAAAAGGAGAGCTGCATGCGTCGAGGACTGCTCGGAATTGGAATCATCCTTCTGGTGGCGGTGAATGGGTTCGCGCAGAGCGCGGACGAGATCATCGCCAAGTACATCGCAACGGTCGGCGGGAAAGACCGCATCGCGGCGGTCAAATCGCTCCGGCGCACCGGCAAATTCACCGGCGGCGGCGGATTCGAGGCCCAGGTTTTCGAACAGAACCAGCGGCCGAACCAGGTCCGGCAGGAGTTCGCCATTCAGGGGATGACGGCCGTCAACGCCTACGACGGCACGACCGGCTGGAAAATCGACCCGTTCGAAGGGAAGAAGGACCCCGAGGCCCTCAGCGAGGAAGAGCTGAAATCGATCATCGAGGATTCCGATCTCGACGGCCCGCTGGTCAACTACGCGCAGAAGGGCAACAAGGTCGAGTACACCGGCAAGGAGCCGGTGGAAGGCTCCGAGGCATACAAGATCAAGGTGACCAACCCGGCCGGCGACGTGCGGACGTATTTCATCGACACCAGCTCGAATGTGCCGATCAAGATCGAGACTCACCGCATGATCCGCGGCTCCGAGCGCGTCTACGAGACCATCCTCGGCGATTACAAGGACGTCAACGGCTGGTACCTCCCCTTCTCCGTCGAGAACGGAACCAAGGGGAACCCGAACAGACAGAAGGTCACGTTCACGAAGATCGAAGCGAATGTGCCAATGGCGAGCTCGCTGTTCGCAAAGCCCGGGAGTGGAGGGTCGGGGGTCGGGAGTCGGAACGAAGCAACTGCTGCTCCCGCGCTGCCGACGACGACCGCTACCCCGATTGCGCAAAGCCCTGCCCCATCTCCGACCCCCGACACCCGACCCCCGACCCCCGTCAAGGTCGACAGTGAAACCATCTCCGGCCTCGGCGCGCGCAACATCGGCTCGGCGGCCATGAGCGGACGCATCGCGGCACTCGATGCCGTGCAGGAAGGGAACCGCCTCACCGTCTACGTCGGCGCGGCCAGCGGCGGCGTCTGGAAGTCGGTCAACGGCGGCACGACCTTCAAGCCGGTCTTCGACAAGCAGCCGGTGCAGTCGATCGGCGCCGTCGCCATCGATCCGAAGAATCCGAAAACAGTATGGGCCGGCAGCGGCGAGGCGTGGACCCGCAACTCCGTCTCGTACGGCGACGGCGTCTACAAATCGACCGACGGCGGCGACAACTGGACCAACGTCGGCCTGCCGAATTCCGAGCGCATCGCCAAGATCGCCATCGACCCCAGCGACACCAACACCGTCTATGTCTGCGTCCCCGGAAAACTGTGGAGCGACAGCGACGACCGCGGCGTCTACAAGACAGCCGACGGCGGCAAGTCGTGGACGAAGGTCCTCAAGGGAGCCAATGCCTCGACCGGCTGTTCCATGCTCTCCATGGACCGCGCCAACCCGAAAACGCTCTACGCCGGCATGTGGGATTTCCGCCGCAAAGGGTGGACGTTCCGCTCCGGCGGTGAAGGACCGGGCGCACCGAGCGGCAGCGGCCTCTTCAAGTCGATCGACGGCGGAACGACCTGGCAGTCGCTCGACGACAAGTCGGCGGCAGGCCTGCCGACCAAACCGTGGGGACGCATCGCCGTGGCCGTGGCGCCGTCGAATCCGAATATCGTCTACGCGCTCATCGAGGCCGAGCCGCCGAAAAACGGGCTCTATTACTCCCAGGACGGCGGCAAGACCTGGCAGGCCCGCGACCGCAGCCAGATGATGATCTGGCGTCCCTTCTACTTCGCGAACCTCATCGTCGATCCGAAGGACCCGAACAAGGTCTACAAAGCAGGCGGCGGTCTCATCGCCTCGAACGACGGCGGCAAGAGCTTCAGTGGCATCGGCAACGGCGGTCACGGCGACTGGCACGACGTCTGGATCGATCCCGCCAGCACCGACCACCTCATCGCCGGCGACGACGGCGGACTCTGGTACTCCTACGACGGCGGCAACCGCTGGTGGAAGGCCGACAACCTGCCGGTCTCGCAGTTCTACCACGTCAGCATCGACATGGACCGGCCGTACCACGTCTACGGCGGCCTGCAGGACAACAGCTCCTGGGTGGGCGACTCGCAGTATCCCGGCGGCATCACCAGCGCCCGCTGGGAGAACTTCTACGGCGGCGACGGTTTCTGGATGTTCGCCGATCCGAGCGATCCCGACTACATCTACGCCGAGGCCCAGGGCGGCGAGATCGGACGCGTGAACCGGAAGACGCACGAGACCCGGCCGATCAAGCCGCTGCCGCAGTACAAGGAAGGGAAGCTTCGCTTCAACTGGAACACCCCCATTCACGTCTCCCCCGCCGGTACGCTCTACATCGGCGCGCAGTTCCTCTTCCGCTCGAAGGATCACGGCCAGACGTGGGAGCGCATCTCCCCCGACCTGACTACGAACGATCCGGAGAAACAGAAGCAGGAGCTGTCGGGCGGCGTGACCGTCGACAACTCCTACGCCGAGATGCACACCACCATCTTCGCCATCGCCGAGTCGCTGAAGAACAACGACGTGATCTGGGTCGGGACCGACGACGGGAACGTTCAGGTCACGCGCGACGGCGGCAAGTCGTGGACGAACGTCGTGGCCAACATCGCCGGCCTCCCGAAGAACGCCTGGGTGACGTCGGTCGAGCCGGGACATTTCGACGATGGGACGGCATACGCCACCTTCGACCTGCATACGTTCGGCGACATGAAGCCGTACGCCTACAAGACCTCCGACTTCGGCAAGAGCTGGACGCCGGTCATCGCCGCCGACGCGCAGATCCACGGTTTTGCCCACGTGATCAAAGAGGATCTCGTCAACCCCTCTCTCCTCTTCCTCGGCACGGAGCAGGGCCTCTGGGTCACGCTCGACGGCGGGAAGCAGTGGGCGCAGTACAAGGGCGGCGACATGCCGAACGTGGCCGTCGACGACCTGGCCATCCATCCGCGCGATCACGATCTCGTCATCGCCACGCACGGCCGCGGAATCTGGATCGTCGACAACATCACCCCGCTGCGCGCCCTGACGCCGGACGTGCTGGCCAAAGACGTGGTCTTCCTGCAGTCGATGCCGGTCGTACAGCGCATCCCCGCCCAGGGCGGCTGGGCCAACGGCGACGCCGCCTTCGAAGGACCCAATCCTCCCGACGGCGCGGTCATCACCTACTACCAGCGCGCGCGGCACATCTTCGGCGACCTCTCCATCGATGTGACCGACGCCGGCGGCAAGAAGATCGGCACGATCCCGAGCAGCAAACGCCGCGGCCTCAACCGCGTGACCTGGTCGATGCGCCTCCCCGCGCCGAAGGTCCCCACCGCCGCGAGTGCCGCGTTCAGCGCCTCGATCGGCCCGCGCGTCCTCCCCGGCACCTACACCATCAAGATGACGAAGGACAAGAACGTCTACACGACGCCGGTCGAGATCGTCACCGATCCACGCTCGAAGTACACCACCGCCGACCGCCAGGCGCAGTGGGATCTGGCGAACAAGCTGTACGCGCAGCTCGGCGAGATGACCTTCGCCGTCGACCGGATCAACGGCGTCCGCACCGCCCTCGACGACCGCGCCTCGAAGCTGCCGGCCGCCGACGCGCTGGCCAAGCGCCTGCACACCGCCTCGTCCGACGTCGACACGCTTCGCCGCAAGATCGTGGCGACGAAGGAAGGGGGCATGATCACCGGCGAGGAACGCCTCCGCGAGAACCTGACGGATCTCTACGGCAACGTGAACTTCTACGAAGGCCCCCCCGGCCAGACCGAAGTCGCGCGCGCCGACGCCCTCAGCCGCGAGCTCGCCGACGTCGTCCACGACTTCGACGGCTGGACGGCGAAGGAGCTGCCGTCGATCAACGCCGCTCTGGCCAAGAAGAAGCTCGACCCGATCACCCCCCTGACCCGCGCGAAGTGGGACGCCGCCAACGGCGGCACCCCCGGCGCCTCGGCGCCGGCAGAGCGGATGGGTCGTTTCGAAAGGGATTGAGTACGGATTCTCGGGTTGTAAGGCTGTCTCACGCGGAGGCGCGGAGACGCGGAGGTCGAGGGATGGAGTTGTCTCTTTCTTCGCGGCTTCGCGCCTTCGCGTGCGGAAGGGAACACACCAAAAATGGTGAGGTAACGCACTCCCGAAGTCTGTTAAATACACTCCCGAAGTCTGTTAATACACTCCCGGAGTCTGTTCATACACTCCCGGAGTCTGTTCATACACTCCCGGAGTCTGTTCATACACTCCCGGAGTCTGTTCATACACTCCCGGAGTCTGTTCATACACTCCTGGAGTCTGTTAATACACTTAATACACTCCCGGAGTCTGTTCATACACTCCTGGAGTCTGTTAATACACTCCCGGAGTCTGTTAATACACTCCCGGAGTCTGTTAATACACTCCTGGAGTCAATTAATACACTCCCGGAGTCTGTTCATACACTCCGGGAGTCTGTTAACGCACTCCGAGAGTCCGTGAACGCACCGAAATTGGTGGATTGAGTCAGTTTCGCAGCTTAGCGCGCCGGAACGCTGTCGCTCCGCCGGCCCGTCGAGCAGCGATATCGCCGCAAATGCTTGTCATCGAAGTCTGTCATCCTGAGCCGCCGACACCCCGGAGGGGTCGAGGACGGCGAAGGACCCCCAGCCACGTGCCGGACGGGCGGTGGATTTTCGACGTCGTAGAGCAGACGTCCTCGTCTGCAACCGGCGGATTCCCTCAAAAACCCGGTGACTCGCCGAGACCCCCGCCAGGCGAGGACGCCCGGCGGTAGCAGGCAGGATGCCCGCTCTCCCCGGGCTCCGCGCGACACGTACAATCGCGTCCCATGCTGAACCGACGCGATTTCGCCCGCCTCTCCGTCACCGCCGCCGCCGTCGCCGCCACCTCTCCCCGCATCGCCGCCGCCGCGCCGCGTCCGAACATCATCAAACCGAAGCGCCTCGCCCCCGGCGACACCGTCGGCCTCGTTCTCCCCGCCAGCGCCGCCTTCGAAGCGGACGAGATCCAGTTCGCCAAAGAACAGATGGAGGCCATCGGCTTCAAAGTGGTCATCGGCCCGCATGCCTTCGACAAATGGGGCTACTTCGCCGGCCGTGACCGCGACCGCGCCGACGACATCAACCGCATGTTCGCCGACGACACCGTCTCCGGCGTCGTCTGCTACACCGGCGGCTGGGGCTCCCCCCGCGTCCTCCCCTACCTCGACTACGACCTCATCGCCCGAAAGCCGAAAGTCCTGATCGGTTACAGCGACATCACCGCCCTCATCAATGCTGTCCACAAAAAGACCGGCCTGATCACCTTCCACGGCCCCGTCGGCGGATCCACTTTCGATCCCTACACATTCGAAAACTTCCGCCGCGTGGTGATGACCCCCGACCCCGCCGGCCTGCTCCCCACCCCGTCGAAGAAACCGAACGAGCTGGTCGACCGCACCAACCGCATCCTGAAACTGACCAAAGGCACCGCCACCGGCCCCCTCATCGGCGGCAACCTCACCATGATCGCCTCCCTGATGGGC
>JADGNY010000175.1 GCA_017883235.1 Thermoanaerobaculia bacterium
CCCTCATCCGCCTTCGGCACCTTCTCCCCCCGCAAGAAACCGCGGGGGGAGAAGGGCTCTCGACGAAGAGAGTGGCAAGGCTCTCGAGGGAACAATTCACGTGAGCGTGTGAGAAATGCAGTTACCGGTCTTCCAGAGGCAGTCAACTGTTGATGCTCACAACTCACGAAGCGCAGATCACCGACCACGCGCCGCGCGCAGACAACCGACAACGCGGCGAAGCCGCAGACAACGCGCGTAGCGCTACCGTACGAAATACTTATCCAGATGCTCGTACGCCTGCCGCACCCCCTCGCTCTGCGTCTTCAGCTCGGAGAAGGCGCCGCGGTAGATGCCGCCGACGCGCGTGACGTTCCTCTCGCGCAGGGCGTACAGCACCTCGCGCAAGGCCTCGGCCTCGGCGGGAGCGAGATCGGTGCGGCCGATCTCACGCTCGAGCAGTGACTGCGCGACGCGCAGGTGCTCGCCGGTGTCCTCGCGCGAGGCAACCGGCGGCGGCGTGGGCGTCGTCCCCGGCTGGGAGCCGGATGGAATGTAGGCGGCGGGAGCGCGTCCTTCGATCGTGTTCGGCGAGGAGAGGTCGACATTGCCCGGCAACTCTTTCAGTTGCGGGCTGAACTTCCCCATCATGAAGAAGAGCTCTTTCTCGTCGGAGAAGTTGCCGACCAGACGCGCGGTCTTGGCCATCTCCAGATGATCCGATTCCTGCAGCATGATGAAGGCGCGGGCGCGCTCCTCGAGAGTGATGCGCTTGGCGTGCACGCGCCAGGCGGTGAGCGTCCCCTGAATGAAGCAGGCCTGCCCGGCGCGGATGCTCACCGCTTCCACCGTGACGTTCTCCTCGATCCGGATCGAGCCGTTGGTCGATTCGATGTCGGAGTACGTCCCCGAGTTCTGGATGACGAGGTTGCCGGGGGTCTTGATCGACAACTGACCATTGGCGTTGACACGGATCTCCGTGCCCCGCGGGATGATCATCGTCGGGAAATTTGCCTGGTCGGCGGCGTTGCTGCTCATCACACCCTCCTGCGCCCGAGAAACGCCGATGGAAGAGGATCGAAATCCTTGTAGTCCTTGCTGGTACGCGACTTCATCAACAGCGATGCTTCATTGTTCCACTGGTAGTTGAGGATGTAAATCCGAGGATCGATGGGGATGTAGGTCCCGGGCTGTTCGAGATCGCTGCGCACCTCGTAGTGCAGATGCGAGTTCGTGCTCCAGCCGGTCGAGCCAACGGTGGCGATGACCTCGCCCTGTTTGATCTTCTGACCCGCGCTCACCTTGACCGTGTCGCAGTGTCCATAGATGGTGATGAAGCGGTCGGAGTGATTGACCACGACGACGTTGCCGAAGCGCCACCAGGCAACGCTCTCGCGCAGCGGATAGCGTCCGGCGAAGCTGACCACGCCGTCGGCCGCGGCGTAGATCGGCGTGCCGGTGGGGGCGCAGAGATCGAGTCCCTTGTGAAAATCGGAGGCGCGCGTAAACGGCGAGATGCGCAGGCCGAACGGCGAGGTGAGCACGAACTGGTCGGATGGCAACGGGAGGATGGAGGGGGTGTGACGCACGAGGTCGGAATTGGCCGTCTCGTAGCGGCCCAGCAGGTCGAGCTGGTCCTGCAGGCGGCGCATGGCATTGCGCAGCGCCAGCTCACGAAGGTGCGCGTCGTCGATGTGAAGGTCGCTGGCGTCGCCTTTCGCGCCCTGGATCGGCAGCGAGAACCCGCCTACGCCGAGGTTGCGGTCGAGGCCGTAGACGGTAACGAGCTTCTCCACGCGGATGCGCTGCTCCTCGAGGCTGCGCTCGAGCGACGTCATCTGCACCACATTCTCCTGCAGCCGTCCGCGCTGGATGTCGCGCTCATCGCGCATCGACTTGAGGAAGTTGTCCTTGTAGACGCGGCGTATGACGGTAGGCGCCGCGGCCATGGAACCGAGCAGACCCGCCAGAACGATACAAAGCGCCACGAGTCCGACCACCACCCGCCGGCGGTCAAAGAAGACGTAACGCACGCGGCGACGGATGTCGCTGGGAACGATCTGGATCTCGATCATGGCGAAGCCCGCCTGGAGTACGCGGGTCGAGCAATATAACACAGCCAACCGGAGCGCTGGCGTCTCGCCGGCTGGCCCGGGGGCGTCTCGCCCCCGCTCGGGCAAGACTCCACACATTCGCCAGTAACCCTCAGCGGCGAGACGCCGCCGAGCCAGCCGGCGAGACGCCAGCGCTCCGTTTCGCCTCTCCGCGATTCGTGGTAAATACCCCATACTCCTGCCCTTTTCGAAACCAACTCCGTAACCGCCCGTAGATCAGGCCACACGAGGAGAAAAACCCATGTCCTTTTCCATGAATCGCCTGGCGCGTTTCTTCGCGCTGATTGCCCTCATCGCCTTGCCGCTCGCGGCAGCGCAAACGGCCGGCCTGCCGCCGCTCATCGATCGCGAGCTGATCTTCGGCGACCCGGAGATCGCGGGCGCGCAGCTCTCCCCTGACGGCAGGTACATCGCCTTCGTCAAGCCGCTGAACGGCACGCGAAACGTCTGGGTCAAGAAGGTCGACGAGCCGTTCAGCGCGGCACGGCCCATCACCGCCGACACGCACCGCCCGATTCCCGGCTACTTCTGGACACGCGACAGCAAATACGTCCTGTTCGTGCAGGATCAGGGCGGTGACGAGAATTACAACGTCTTCGCCGTCGATCCCGCGGCGAAGCCCGCCGAGGGGCAGAGCGTTCCGCCGGCGCGCAACCTGACCGATGCCAAGGGCGTCCGCGCCGCCATTTATTCAGTTCCGAAGACGGATCCCGACATCATCCTGATCGGGCTCAACGACCGCGACAAAGCGTGGCACGACCTCTACAAAGTCAGGATCTCCACCGGCGAACGGACGCTGCTCCGCAAGAACACGGAGCGGATCTCCGGCTGGACGTTCGATCACAAAGGACAACTGCGCCTGGCGGTGCGCTCGGCGGAGAACGGCGATACCGAGGTTCTCCGTGTCGACGCGGATAAGTTCGAGAAGATCTACACCTGCGATGTCTTCGAGTCCTGCGGCCCGATCCGCTTCCATAAAGACGACCGACGCGTCTACTTCGAGACGAACAAGGGCAACCTCGACCTGACGCAGATCGTGCTTCTCGATCCCGCGGACGGGAAAGAGGAGCTCGTAGCCAGCGATCCGATGAAACGCGTCGACGTGGGCCAACCGATCTTCTCGGAAAAGAGCGAAGAGCTCGTAGGCATCGCCTATGAGGACGACCGCATCCGCTACTCCTGGCTCGACAAAGAGTACGAAGCCGATTTCAAGTGGCTTCAGGCGAAGTTCCCCCGGCTCGACGTCTCTCCGTACTCGGCAACCGCCGACGAACATCTCTGGCTCGTTTCCGCCGATGGCGACACGGAGCCCGGCGAGACCATCCTCTTCGACCGCACGACACATAAGCTCACGCCGCAATACAGGCTCCGCGAGAAGCTCGTCCGTAACGATCTCGCTCCGATGCAGGTCATCCGGTACAAGTCGTCGGACGGGCTGGAGATCCCTGCATACCTCACCCTTCCGAAGGGTCTCGAGGCGAAGAACCTGCCGCTCATCGCCCTGCCGCACGGGGGACCATGGGGGCGCGACTCCTGGGGCTATCGCTCGCTCGTGCAGTTCCTGGCCAACCGCGGCTACGCGGTGCTGCAACCGAACTTCCGGGCATCCACCGGCTACGGCAAGAAGTTCCTCAATGCCGGCAATCTGCAGTGGGGCGAGAAGATGCAGGACGACATCACCTGGGGCGTGAAGTATCTCGTCGACAAAGGCACCGCGGATCCGAAACGCATCGGAATCCTGGGTGGCAGCTATGGCGGCTACGCCACGCTGGCCGGACTGGCCTTCACGCCGGACGTCTACGCGGCCGGTGTCTCGATCGTCGGACCGTCGAATCTCATCACCCTGCTCGATTCGATTCCGCCGTATTGGGAAGCCGGGCGGACGATGTTCTATCAGCGCATGGGCGATCCGCGTACGCCCGAGGGAAAGGCCCGTCTCGAAAAGCAGTCACCGCTGAATTCCGCCGCGAAAATCAAAGCGCCGCTGCTGGTCATTCAGGGCGCGAACGATCCCCGCGTGAAGCGGGCGGAGAGTGACCGCATCGTCATCGCACTGCGCGATCGCGGCTTCCCGGTCGAATACGTCGTCGCTCCGGACGAAGGGCATGGATTCGCGCGTCCGGTCAACAACATGGCCGCGTTCTTCACGGCAGAGAAGTTCCTGGCCAAACACCTCGGCGGACGCTATCAGGAGAGCGCGACGCCGGAAGTCACCACGCGCGTCGCCGAAATCACCGTCGATCCGAAATCGGTCGAAGTGCCGAAGCAGATTGCGGCAGCGTCCGCATCGCTGCCGAAGCCTGCCGTCGATCTCACGCCCGGAAAGTCGCAATACAAGATGACGCTCAAGATGGGCGATCAGAACATGGCCATGGATTCGGCGAGCGAAATCCGCGAGGAGAACGGCAACTGGGTCGCTCACAGCACGGCGAAGAGTCCGATGGGCGAAATGTCCGACGAGACCGTGATCGCGAAGGGGACGCTCGTGACGTTGTCGCGCACCGTGCATCAGGGGCCGGCCACGTTCGAGGTCACCTACAAGGATGGGAAAGCGTCCGGCACGATGAGCATGAACGGCCAGCCGCGTCCGATCGCCGCCGACCTCGGCGGGCCTCTCTTCGCCGAGGGCGCCGGATCGAATGAGGTGCTGGCGTCGTTGCCGCTGGCAGACAACTACTCGGTCACGTTCCGCAACTTCGATCTGATGAAACAGAAGCTCAAGTTGATGCAGCTCAACGTCACCGGCAGCGAGAAGGTCACCGTCCCCGCCGGCTCGTTCGACGCCTGGAAGGTCGAGCTCAAGCCGGCGGACGGCGAGCCCGGCAGCTCCACGATTTGGGTCGACAAGGCAACCCGCAAAGTCGTCAAACAAGCGTCGGTGCTGCCGCAAATGAACGGCGCGACGATTACCTCGGAGCTGGCACAGTAGGCAGGTTCCCGTCGGAGAGCAGGCGTCCTCGCCTGCTCCCGACGGGCGTCTCGCCCGGCGGTGGGGCCGAGGTCGGCACGAAAATGTCGGCTAACGCGCCGTCGCCCCGCAAAGAGCTCGCGCCTTCCTAAGATCGACAGGCGGATGAGGGGGCGCTGCTCGCCATGCCCTTGCCGGAATCCACGTTTGCTTGCGGCTACGCCGCGCTGTGCTGGACGTAAGACTCAACATCGACAGGAGACCGTTAAAGGCGACAGGTCGTTATATATCCGGGAACAGACGGCTACTGCTGGACGTGATGCTCATCTGCCTCCTCTGCCCATCCGTGCGGGGTCTTTTCTCGTAAGCTCGACGACTTCCCGGATGGCTTCGATGACTGCGGCGGGACGATCCACCGCGATGAAGTGGCCGCTCTTCTCCACGATGACCTGCCGTCCCATCGTCGACTCTGCCGCCAGGTCGCGGTGAAGGGCGACCCAGATAGCGTACTGCTCTGCTTCCTCACCAATCGGCCGTGTCTCTTCCTGGCGTGTCAGAACGATGAGTGGGACGTGCCCCAGAGGAGTCTTTCCCGCAGACATCCTTCCCTGCCGGACTTCTGTGAAGCTCTGGTCGATTGCTGCCGTCTCGGCGACGATTGCATCGACCCCGCTCGTCCTGTAGCCGATGGCGGTCGCCGTCCGCTGAAGGCCGGGGGGTAACACGTTCATTCCTGCAACGTCGATCGGCATTCCGGCCAGACGCATGATCCCCAACCTTGACGCCAGCTGGAAGATGCGCAGAGGCATTACCTTCGGCTTCGCTGACGGGGATCGAATGAACTGGTCCTCGTGGGCCGGATCGACGAGGACGATGCCAGCCACTTCCTTGGGGTACCGAAAAGCGAACAGACGGATGTTGCACCCTCCAAGAGAGGCCCCAACGAGCACGTAGGGCGGTGGCACTTGTGAGCGGCGAAGGAGCTCGTGGAGCTCGGTTACCATCCGTCCGCTGCTTCGCGGCCGCGGGCCAGGGTCACTCCAACCATATCCGGCACGATCGTACGAGAGCGTTTTCGTGAACCTCGCCACCTGCGGCTGAACGAGCGCCCAGCCCAGGGATGACGCCCCGACTGGAGAGTCGAACACAACTGCCGGCCCACCTTCGCCCTGGACAACGCTATGAAGACGGCATCCTTCGACCCTCAGCATCTTCCCGGAAGGTGGGAAGCGGCGCAAATCCTGCACAGTGGCGGCGTACTGATACGCTGCGCCGAGGAGCGCGAGAACCAAAATGAGGATTGCCCCACCCGCAAGAAGGCGCTTCGCAAGGGTCCACATCCTCCCACCGAATCCCGAACGAGGCTCACGACTCCGAAGTGTCATGCCGTGTAGGCCACTCCTTCCATTCATTGACAGGGGCCTAACGGCCTGACGCTCAGCCGCAGGAACCGCACGCGCCACTGTAGCACCCACGACACTGGTGCGGCGGTAACTGTCGGCTGGAGCGCAGAGTTGGGCGGCTGCGTGGTCCCACTTACTGTCGTACGTAGACTTCTACAACTTGGCCCCCAGATACGAGCCGAATCGTCCCATTGGCGCTCTCAAAAATCAGCGCCGAGCGACCGCTGCGTACTATGGTGGACCCCTTGCACGAGCCAAAAGACTTGGGGATCACTGGAGTCTGGCTGTCTTGAGCGTCTGCCTTTCGGGCAGGCAACAGAGCTGCAGCAAGAAGGACTACTACAACGAGTGACAGGACCACAGCCCAATACCGCTTTCTCATACCGACTCCTTTTCGCGTATTTGGCACATCATCATGCGGCAGGAACCCGACGTTCCCGTGAGTTCGCGCCGCCCAACGGCCTGACGCTCAGCCGCGCCAACCCGCACGCGAAAGAGTACCGCACTCGCGACTCGCGCGGCGCGGGTTGGCGTCGGCTGCAGCGTTGAGTTAGGCGACCACTCCGCCCGACGGGGAAGCCACCCCGTTCCTCAATCCACGCTGGCGGGACCAAATGCCAAACTGTAGTCCACACGCTGAATCACGACCCGGTTCAGGCAGCGGACGCGAACCGTCCCGTCTTTGATCGGCCTCCCAAAAAGCGCAAGGTTCGGAAGGATCTTCGCCTTTTCATAATCGACTAGCTGAGGAATGATCCGATGCGACAGCCCATAGCTTGTTTCGAATGGAATTGCGCCGGTGCGAAGAAGGCTAAAGTACGAGGGGTAGATGATCCCATCGTACCCCGCATCGCGCGCCGCCGCCGCGATTGCGCGGCTAATCTCGTAGGAGTGGTCGCCTGCCAAGAAGAGCATATGAACGGCGAGGTCGAGGCTTTCGAATTCAGTCACATGCTCTTCGCGTATGAGTTCCGTGAGATCAAGCAGGCGGAGTGGCCTGGTCGGCGAAAGGGTTGCGGCGAACGTGTCATCTTCGGCTGCGGCTCGACACTCGTGCATACACACCTCGAGGTCCGGGGATGCATACATCACCGGGAAACCAGGTGAGTCGAGTCGTCCGTTTCCCGTGAACCCGTCAGGAGGGCTGTCATACTCGGCAGGAGAACCGGGGTCGTCTGGCTTGATCCTGACGCGGTAGAAAACAACCTCGGTCTCCGCCGTGATGGTCGGGTAGTCACGAAGGATGCGCTCGACAATCTCCGGCCGTTTCTCGGAGACTTGAAGTGCCTTCAGCGGCTCAATCTCACCGACCATCCACAACCGTGGCCCGTAGTGAAAGAAGCCGACTCCGAGCTTCGTTTCGAGAAGCTGCACATCTCGTTCGAGCCAAGCGCTGCATCGGATGCTCGTTCTTTGGTGTGTGTTGAACTGAACAACTGGCGCACCGCCGTAACTCACCCGGTGGAGTGTTCCGCGAACAAAGAAGCTATGCGCGAGGTTGGTAAGGCCACGCTTGTCTAACTTGGCACCGGCAACCGACCCGCAGTTCGGACACGGAGCATCGCTCTCGGTTCCGAGGCGCGCGGCGGTTAGCCGCAGCCCCTCATCTTGAAAGCAATCGGAACAAACCTCCACGATCTCCGTCGGTCCCTTGGTCGCCTAACGGATCTGCGGTTCACCCGCACGAACCGCGACGCGAAGAAGTATAGCTCTCTCGCAACAGCAACAACGCGGTTCGTGTCGGGTGCAACCGCTAGTTGGACGGCGCCGGCAGGCCAAGAACCAGACGGATGACGCTGACGGTCGAGCCTGGATACGGCAGCAGAGCGATAACGAATAAGGCCACTCCCAGCGCAAGGGCGATCCACCCCGCCGAGATTAACCAGCGTGGAGTTACGAAAGGCGGAAGATGACGCTTTCTGACTGCGATCGTGAGGAAAAGAGCAATTGCTGGAGTGACTGCGAGCATGACCGCCGCGCCTATGTCTTGAAACAGAATGGCCGAGGCTGAAACCTGGAACCGCGAGGCAGCCACCTGCCCGATGAGGGAGCTTAGAAGCCCAGCCAGAAAAACGCGGCTTGTCCTAGCAAGTGATTGATTCGCGAGCGCGAAGATCGCGTCTGAGTCCTGCGCCGATTGAAGCATAGCCGCCCAACGGACCTGCGCTTCAGC
Organism: Thermoanaerobaculia bacterium; assembly: GCA_017883235.1. Taxonomy (GTDB): domain Bacteria; phylum Acidobacteriota; class Thermoanaerobaculia; order Gp7-AA8; family Gp7-AA8; genus JADGNZ01. The sequence goes on from JADGNY010000175.1 coordinate 8,578, forward strand.
GGCGTGGCCCGCGACGCGCAATGGTAGCGCATGTGCCGTGGCAACGCGGCGGGCCGGGTCCGCTGCAGGCGCGAGTTGGGCGGCGTGTGCTTACGCACCCGCTGACGAGTTGGTCGCGAGCGCATTCGCGAGCGCAAGAAACAATGCGGGCGGCGTGAAAGGCTTGGATAGCTGCACTTTGCCAGGACCAGTAGGCAATTCGCGATCTTCTGCGGAGAATGGTCTGACTAGAAACACGACCGGCCGTTGTGAAGATATCGCCGGTAGAAGCAAGCCCGCCAAGCGGAGGTCGTGGACGTTTAAGATGGCGACCTTGGTCTCTTCCTCAAGCGTAGGCGTAACGCCCCTAGTGATCTCGAAGAGTGTGAACGGAATACCAGCCGATGAGAGCGCGCGATCAACGAAAGTACGGACCGTTAAACTCGATGCGAAGACTGCCACATGGGTCGATCGAAGAGCCTCCGCTGCCGCGTAGCCTTCCTGCCGCCTCTGGCCTTGACGGCTCATGAACCAGAAGACAGCAAGAACCGCGAGCAGAGCGACTGCAAGGAGCAAGAAAGGCACCGCGTCAGCCATGTTCAGCCGCCCAACGGACCCAAGCTCACCGGCGTGGGGCCGCACGCGTCACTGTAACACTTAGCGGCCCAGCAAGTTGCGGCCCCACGCCCGGAAGCGAGAGGAGAGGAGGACACCGGCCTTGAGCCTATCGGTGGACTCACCTCTGAAGCGCAATGCCGCTTCGCGGTCGGTGCGGCCGTTTTCGGCGGCAACCGTCGCCGGCGAAGGCGCCGGCGACACGCTTTCGCCGAGGAAGATGGCCAGGGCGCAGGGGACCGATGCTGATCTCGGGATTGCCGTAGGTGGTCGACTTCGTCTTAGACCTTCTATCGTCGACGGCGAGCGGAGCCGCGTCGCCGTGAGATACACAAGATAACTTAGTCATCGACGTGCACGCTCCCTCGGGGATGGAGAAGTCGCTTCCAGTCAGATGTTTACGAAGAAGCGAAAAACGAAGGTGTGGCCCCTCAGCGGACGGCCCGGCCCGAAAAAACTGGATACGCCACGATGCTACGGATGCTCAAATGTGACATGGCGAGTCCACCAAACACGGTTCGCACCACGAAAGTAGGCATGGCCTATCGCGGCTTCGAAGGGTACTGAGGTACCATCGGCGAGTTCGATCCTTCCGAGAACAACAACGCCCACTACTGCTTCCGACCACGACACTAATGTATCTATAGCCTCAGCCCTGTCGCGCAGAAGAGTAGCTACGAATGCCTCTATTTGATCCTGCGAATAGTGCTCTTTCTCATAATATGTGAGGACGATGCGCCGAATTGGTACGCCGAGGGTAGTCTCTATGGAGGAACCGCGAATAGAGGTCGTAAAGCGGTGAAGGTCTGGGGATTCGCTCACCTGAACCCTTTCGAGAGGATAGCCACCAAGCGGTCTCACATGAGGATCAAACAGCGGCTGCTCGGCGCGGTATACAAACTGTAGATCGGTATTTCGCCGAGTTTTCGCCAGCGGCATGGAGCAAGCGGCGGTGACGACGCAGATCGTGACAAATGCGACACGGGATGGCAGTGGCATTGCGAATCACCTATCAGCAGTTATCGGGAGTGCGCTCCGAGATCAGTTGCGCCGTCGATGTTACCAGATGCGACGGTGTGCGACGTCCCTGAAGGCTCCGAGAGTGAAATCACCTACTCCCGGAGTCCATTGATTGTCGCCGAACATTTGAAAACGTGGGAAAGTGAACCGTCGCCGGATGGATCAGGGACGAGCAATGAGGTAGTCGATGTAGGCGGGATCGGCGTTTTGG
>JADGNY010000176.1 GCA_017883235.1 Thermoanaerobaculia bacterium
GAAGGGCGATACCGGGCCGCAGGGAGCTATCGGCCCGATGGGTCATGAAGGTTCAGCGGGACCTGCCGGCGCGAAGGGCGATACCGGGCCGCAGGGAGCAGTCGGCCCGATGGGTCATGACGGGCCAGCGGGACCTGCCGGCGGGCCGCAGGGAGCAATCGGCCCGATGGGTCCGGCGGGACCTGCCGGTCCGAAGGGCGACAGGGGCGACCCGGGTGTAGGCCTTACAGCGACCAAAGGAAACGCCTGCTATCCGCCGGGCAACAACGCCAACAATCAGGTCACCGTGTATGACTCCTCCGTGACCCCGTTCAGTGTTGTGATTCTCAACTACACCGACGCCGGCTCCAATGGAAACGCTCTGGCGATCACTGGCCAGGGTAATGGGTTCTTCCAGACAACCGGCAGCCCGAACAAGTGCTTCCAGTACGCCGTCTTCAACATCGCGCAGTAGCGAGAGAGGCGCGACGATCGCGGCCCGCGGCGTATACCGCCGCGGGCCGCTTTTCATAGGAGATCATGGCCATGCTCAACATTCCGCCCAGAACAATCGTGCAGTTCACGCATGACATTCTCTTCCTGAGTGTCGTCACACTCAAAAACGGGAGACAAGTCCTCGGATTGACGTCGAGACCAACCGACTGGACCATTCCTTCCACAGAAACCGTCGACGGCCTCCCGGATAGCCTCAAATTGGTGGGAACCACGCCGGCGAGCCATCGGCAGATGCAGTGGGTCAGGGAGGCGGACAACTTGATCCACGTCATGTCAAGCGCGGACCAGAACACGTTCGTCGTCAATTTCGTCAATGGCTCATCATCGGCCTGCACTCTCATGGCTGGCAGCAGCCCGGACTCATTCTTCGCCATCCGCCCGCGCGATGGCAAGTTCGTGGTTCAGACCGTGAACGCTCGGCCCGATGCAACGCGGTTCAACATCCTCTTCCAGTCCTACGCAAATCAGTACTCCCAATGGCGGGAGGCGAGGTCATGGTGAAAGAGATTGGCTGCTCGCGAGCCGGTCACGCCGGTTTCGAGGAGTGCAACGTGACCGCGATCGGGATTCCCACGAGCGCGGGAATCCAGAACGAGATCAGCCGGTAGGTGAGAACGGCCACCACGGCGATGCTGGCCGGCACGCCGAGGCCACCGTACAACGCGATCATCGCCACCTCGACGACGGCGATGCCGCCGGGCAGAAAGCTGGCCCGCCCGAGGAGCAGCGGTACACCGTAGCCGGCCAGCAGCAGCGTGAGGTGGAGGGAGTGACCGGCGGCGAGGAAGGCATACCGCAGACAGAGAAGGTCGAACGCGACCTGCATCAGCGAGCAGGAGGCCGGCCGCAGCCAGCCGCCGTGCCGCATCTCCTTCCACGTCTCGGCCGCGCTCTCCACCGCCGCGGTCAATCCCGAGTTATCCCAATGGGGCCGGAACCGCTTCACGATCCGCGACACGTTCTTCGAAAGCGCCCGCATCCAGTCATTGCGGGCCAGCAGAACGATCGCCGTCACGATCACGATCGTGAGCAGGGAGACGACGATCACAAGGGCGATGACGGTCAACCGGGAGAGCTGATGCACCAGAATGAGCTCGACGCCGCTGATCAGAGCAAACACGATCAGCGCCGCCGCGTCGAAGACCGAGGGAAGCCAGCTCGCCAGCAGCGCCGCATCGGCGGAGACGCCGCCCGACCGCGCCCACCGATAGATCGCCGCTCCAAATCCCAGCGCACCTGCCGCGACAAGCGCTACCGATCCCGCCCCGATCTCGATCGCCGCCGCCCGCCGCCACGAGATCCGATCCCCCGCCATCGCCACGATCGACCGCAGCAGCGCGCCGTTGGCCACATAGCTCAGCGCCTCCATCGTAAAACTCAGCCCGATCGCCCACGGAGCCATCGTCCGCAACGTCTTCAGCGAATTCTCGATCGTATCGATCCGCGGCAGCAGAAAGTGGACAAGCAGCCCGAGCACCAGCAGTACCGGAACTGCCCGGAGGACTCGAAGTTTGAGAGGGCGATCGTTACCGTTCTCCATCGGCGAAGGGTAATGCTGAGGTCGTGCCCGGCGTCTGACTCCCTGTTGGAGACGTTTAACCACAGAGACACAGAGGACACAGAGAAAAGACCTCCGTGTTCTCTGTGTCTCTGTGGTGGAATTGTTTTTTGAGGGCGTCCCAAAGCGGAACGGAATGCGCGGCGTGCAACTCCCGCGCGTGCGTCAGATTGGCCGCGGTCGGCAAAACGAGGGGGAGCAACTCCCGGAATTCGGCGAGACGGTTCCAGGCCTGAGTTGGCGTAAAGCCTTGCTTGCTCAGCTTGCGGGAGGCCGATAGGAACTCGCACGCCACTTGCCAGAGAAGGACGCCTTCCGTAGCGGAAGCGATGAGGTCGAGCGCGATTGCCTGGCGGTGCGGCTCCGATTGATCGCACGCATAGATGAGGACATTCGTGTCAAACGCGATCATGAAGTTCCTCTCGGCTGGGAAGCGGTCCCTCCGAGAAGAAACGCATGCTGGCGATCCCTGCCTTCAGACGTGTCATGGCCGCCACGCGATCCACGATGGTCTCGTCGATGGTCTCGTCGATGGTCTCGTCTATCGTCTCGATGCTCAGGCGAACGCGCTGGTTGTCCCGAAGGGGCAACTCGGCGGTAGGCTTCAGAACACCGTCGGTATAAATGGCTTCGATTGTCTGCGTCATCGACCGCTCCGGAAATCCAAGACTACGACCGATTGGATGCCGGTGCAACCCGAAGAGGGCCAAACCGAATACCCATATTCTGGTTTCTGGTTTCTGATTTCTAGTTTCTGGTGCGCCGACCTCGCCGACGCCATCCCCGAGCTCCTCCGCCTCGCCGACCTGGAAGTGCGCATCCCCCGCCTCGAGATCCTGGCCCTGGAACGCCTCGCCGACCGCGACGGCAAGTCTGTCGACGCCGTCCTCGCCCGCGAGCTGCTGGATGTCGTCTCTCCGCGCACTCCGACTACCTGGCCACCGCGATCCCGGGCTTCACCGCCGCGCTTCGGTGGCTGCATTAGGTCGCGCGAAACAAAGGTCCGCCCCCGAGGTTGAGCCCGATTAATTGCTGATTGCGAGTCGCTACTTATACGTAAACGATCTGCTGGAACGCCTTTCGTTTAAATGAGTTACCGGCTGTGAAAGAACGAAGGCCTGACCCCTCTGACTTTCTCGTGCCACCATAAAAAATGCCGAGATCGGCAGGTTGCGTCACGTATACTCTGGGCGTAGAATCCTTCCGGGCTCCCTCAAAAGGAACAGGAAATGCTTTTTAGGCAATGATAGTTATTGCAAGCCGATCCCGACCGGATCTTGGGTGCGCCATCGAGAGATGGATCATCCAGCGGTGAAGCGAGTGAGGCGAAACAGAATGCTAAAACAGCGGCGGTTCGTCAAGACGCGGAAGGACGGTATCACCACGATCGCGATCATCACTGGCCTCGGTCGCGCGATTGACTTGGGCGCGCAAATGGACGCAACCAAGCGCCACCACATCCGGCTTTGCGGTGAGTGTAGGGACGCCGACGCCTTGAGTGGCGACTGGTACGCGGTTGGTGATGACCTGCGAAGAGCTTTGGCGCGTCAGCGTGATGATGAGAGGCCCAAAGTGCGCACACCTGAGCTTACTCGGTGACCGACAATCCATCGGACAGACGCCAGCGCAAGTCGCCACGGTCGGCAACGGTCGGGACGAAAAGATCGTCTCGACGTCTACGCCCGTTGAGTTCCACGGAACTTACGAACACAACGAATTCCATCGAGGCCCGCTGCCGCTGCCAGCGGAGCTCCAAGCATACGAACGAGCGCTACCCGGCCTATAGCCGATCGCATCGTGAAGATGGCGGAAACGGAGGGCGATGAACGCCGATCTCGTGAGCAATACAAATTGACAACGGAACGCGTGTCGCTCTACGTAGCGGCAATTCTAGTGCTGGGGTGCTTCGCCGGAGGTTTTTGGGCCATCCTCAAAGGAAAAGAGATTGCCGGACTCGTGTCTCTGGTCGCGGTGCTCGTAACGCTTGCGTCGGCATTCATCGTAGGCAAACGAGCGAACGTTGAGATCGCCAAGGCAGACGCGGATCTGATCAATGGGGCAAAAGGTAGCGGAAGTGAGAGTACCGGCATGAACGAAGAAGGGACCGAGCAGAAATAAGAGATCGCAAACTCCCCGCGCCGCCCGATGACCCGATCCTGAACATGCCGCTCGACGATGTATGAGGCTGGATGGAAGTGGGCGAACTGGAAGGCGTCGACACCCGTGACGGCGTGATGCTGTCGTGGGGAGAGCTGGCCTCCTTCGGCATGGACTTCTGGTCGCAGGAAGCGCCTATGAAAGCGATAGCTGTCGCCCTCGGCGCCGACCTTGCCGACGCCATCCCCGAGCTTCTCCGCCTGGCCGACCTGGAAGTGCGCATCCCCCGCCTCGAGATCCTGGCCCTGGAACGCCTCGCCGACCGCGACGGCAAGTCGGTCGACGCCGTCCTCGCCCGCGAGCTGCTCGATGTCGTATCCGCGCACTCGGACTACCTGGCCACGGCGATCCCGGGCTTCACCGCCGCGCTTCGGTGGCCGCAGTAGGTCGTCAGTAGGGCGCATGTTAAAACGCAGATCCGCCCTCCGGATTGCCCGCATCATCTGCAATCGATGAACAGGTGAAAGATTCGGATCGTGCCTCCATCGGAGGTTTTGTGAACGCTCAGCCATTCGTTTGGCAGGTCCTGTACGATCATAGCGGAAGCCAACGCTTGTAATACTCCATAAGCCGTGCCGTCGCCTCTGCTGTCGGAGTCAAACGCCTCAGACACGCGTTGAGACCAGAAGTATGGATTATGCGCTTGCATACAACCCAGCATTGCCACTTCCCGCGCGCCTGGAACATAACTTCCACTACGGAACCGGCCAATACCATCCTCACCCAAATACTGTCGCATCGTCGTTGAAACATTAGCCTTGGCGTCGTCACGCATTCGCTTCGCTTCGAACGTGAATTGCGGCCGGGGACGTCGACCGCAACGTTCTATCTGAATATCAAGTTTGGGTCTCGCCTTGCCTAGCTGCCCGTGAGGACTCGTCGGCTTTTCGTTATGCACCGCGTATAGAAGGTAACGTTCCGGTGTCTGTTCGGCCGCGAGTCGAGCGCCAATTCCTTCCACCAAAAGGCCGGTCATGTCGTATTCGTCGCGAGCCGCAGCCAGCTTTTCGCGAACATCAGCGTAGCCCCATGCCAAGAGTTGATGCGCATCTTCGCGGATTACAATTTCGTAGTCATCCCAGACGTCAGTGAGCGTCCCCATGCCCATCATTTTCGCTCCTCCGTTCCCCCACCTCCGCGATGATGTCTGCAGCGTCGAGTAGTGCCTGTGTCTCAGTCCATTCAAGTCGCATCGGTGGCTTACAGATATAGATTACGCGCCCCGAAAAGACTCGAACGCTCCGACGCACATAGATCCATTGCCCATACTGTCGCCGCGCGGCCTGTAAAAGAGCGCCTAATCTCAACTCCTCCGCAGCAGTCGCAGTACCAGTGGACACCGTAGCTGCTTCAGGGTCATCCATCAATTCCACGGAGACAACTGTTCCGGTTTTTGACTGCCATACTGACACGGCGTGCCTGCGACGCCTGCGCTCCATAAAGCTGTCCAGCTCGGACTTAAGCCGTGTCGCATAAATACCGAGTTGTTTTTGATCAGGAGTCCTAGTCAGCTGAGGCGGCACTCTACCCTGCAAGAGCGGGAATTTGAACTCAAGAAACTCTCGAGCCAAGAGAGCTATTTGCTGTGGCACAGCAAGTACCGATGTAACGACGCCATCGATCTCCCTTTGCCAATCGGATATTTCGTGAGATGAGCGCGGGGTCGCTGCATTTCTATGAAATTTCGCTAGTTCTGCTACTTGTGGGTCAGTTAACCGAGGCACGGGTAGATCCTCGGCAGCGCCAAGGTAAATTACGCTTCTACCGATCCCCCAATTAGAACTAAGCGTTAGAACCAAGATGTAACGCGTAAGACTGGATGTCCACAATACAGCTATGGCACGCAACCAGTCAGCGTCACGAACCGGGGCGGACAGGCCGATGTCGGGGTGCTTAATAATATAGTCCATGTCGCTGAAAGCCGCGAATTCGTTCCAGAGGAATAGATGCGGTGCGCGAGCGATTCCCAACCCATTCCATCGGCCCTTGCGCACGTACGTCCCAATCTTGTTTGGAACTATCCAGTGTCCGGGGACAACTAGTTGACGCGGTCCATTTTTTAGACGCTTTGGCTTGCGCAGCACCGGCAATTCGTTGAACCAGCTTGCTTCGGCTACGGCATCCTGACCCGATATATCCTGATCGCGCCTGTCCGTGATCGTTTCGTTCGGATCTCCAGGGCTTCCAGCATTTCCCCGGAGCTGAAGACCGAGCGCAAGCGACCAGCCCCGCTCGGTGGCGAGCTGCCGCAGCGTTAACGGGAATGCTATGCGTAGTCGGGCAAGAGCGCGACTGTCTCGAGGCGTGCCAAACAACGCCAATTTCCATGTCTCCTTGGCTCCACGTCGCGCTTCCTCCACACGAATAGTTTGGACTTCCGATTCCGAAACCGTTAGCACCCATGGCGGCGTCCTGCCAAGGCGCGACGTAGCGACAGATGTGGGTTGATTTATGAGCAGTGGGCCGAAATGGGTTATTTCTGACGACTGTTCGCTGGGATGGGAGTATACGATCGTCGCCCCTGGCTCTTTCGCTGATGGGAATGCGACATAGGTTAGGTTTGACAGATTTGTGATTCTACAAACGGAAGTGCGCGCAAAGAACGCCTTGCGGTAATCAAAAGATTGTTCGTTCGTTAGACTACTGGCTTGGATAATGATCCCCGCCATCCCACCATCCGCTAGTCGGTCCAATAAACGCCACGTGAATGCCTCTCCTATCCGATAACGCGCGACAGGCATCGTTCGTCGTGACTTCCTCATCCACGCCAACGCATGTGTTTGGTCGGACGTCTTGGGATTAAGCTCCCGCCACGGAACATTTCCTACCACCCAGTCAAACCTGAGGTCGCGACGCCAGAATGACGAAGCGTCATCAAAGAAATCTGCCTCGAATATCTGTGAGTTATGAAGAGATGGGAACGTGAACTTCAGGTTTGGCGGACGATGTAGCTCAGGAGGATCGATATAGCTCAGTAGAGTTAAGATTAGGCTGAACTCAGCAACGAGACAGGCATCGCGGTCGCGTTCGACTCCAAAAATGCTCGACGTTAATATACGGCGCAGCTCACGAGGTGTGAGCTTCATTTGTCCGGTGTCACGTAGTTCCTGTTCGACCAGACGGCGATAGGCGAGGACAAGGAAGACACCTGAACCACAGCTTGGGTCCAGGATTCTCATGCCGGGCGTGAGAGGTTTTACCCGTTCGACCTCGGACAGAACGTAGTCCGTAAGGGTTTCTGCTGTATAAAACGCACCACGCTCGGCGCCCTCGCTTGTTTCATGCAAAAATTGCTCGTAGATCGCTGACAAGAGCTCGATCGGGATATAGGAGAAATTGAATATAGAAAACAATACAGTTTGCCCGCTTAAGACATTGTCTCCATGAAACGCGCGACCGGCTGCACGGACTGCCGCGGCGTCTGGTGCCGTCGGGGCCGACCAGTCGATCGGGAAGATATGACCGTTAAAGCGCTCGTCCACGGCGTTTGTGAGATGCTTGAAAGCCGACAGTTGAACTCTTGACGAGAAGACGGCCTCCGACGCAACGCCGACGCTGGCAAGCCATTGCTTAGACAAGATTCCTCGGTCGTGTAGATAGTAGAGGTACACAAACCTTCCAACCAGCGCATGCGCCACTTCGCGAACCATTTTGTGTTCGTTAACAAGGTAAGCGCTCAGATCGCGCAGCGCCGTCAGCAATTCACGATCGACGCGCCGTTCCTCAGCGAGGTATTTCGACTGCGTCTGCCACACGGCACCAGAGTCGATGGACTCGGCGCGCAAAAAGTGCAGCGCTTCGCCGACGGTCGCAAGGTCATCGACAACACTCACCTCTCCCACAGTTTCGTCATTGGCATCGTAAGCAAACGGTGTGTAGACGCGTACCTGATGGGGCAGCGAGACCAGCAGGAACGGGGTCGAGCCTTGGTTCCAGAGGAGTTGGTGCATCCGTCGAGCGTCGGCGACTGTATCGGCTTTAGCCACATACACGGCTGCTCGGTGCTGGTCGCCAGCATCCTCTGCTGATGTGCGGACGAAGTATGCGCCGGAAACGTTCGCACGCTGCGCATCGCGCAAAAGATGGGCAACCGCTGGATCGGCAGCCTTGTCTATCTCCCGATAAAAAGGAGAATCCTGATAACCCAGTTGGGCTATTACGCGGTCAAAAGACGGAAAAAGCTCGGTTTGACGGACGGATACCAATCTAGTACGATCTCCATGCTCTCGGAGCTTCGCTACTAGCGATGCGACACTGAACCGGCTGGCAGGCCGGTTTTCGTGTCTTTGCGCAGATCGACATCTTAGCACTCGTCGGAGTGGTCGCAGCAACTTCCTCGGCGTCATCTCGTACTCGGGCCAGCTTCCGAATCGTGCTCAACTTCGGATCGGTCGCGCCACCTCGTTCAACTGGCCCCAAGTTTCATCGGTAATTAGCACTCCGACAAGTTGTCGAAGGGAGGCCGGGCCACTGGACGACGCTACATCAGTCAACTACGGCTGCAGCCGCCGATGCTTGCTCAGCGGGCATTAGCTCTCCTGTGTGTAGATAGAAACCTCAAATTAACCGGTAACTCCTCCCCCTCCCCACCCGCCCGTTCACCCGGCCGCACCGTCACCGCATCCAGCGTGAACAGCAGCAGTTTCAGCGCCCCCTGCCAGGTGGCGGGGATCAGGGGGGAGGCGGCCATGCCGGCGAGGATGGGGCGGGTCAGGGTGAAGGCGGCGGCGGCGAGGAAGGCGTCGCGGCCGGCGCGGGTCTGGAAGGACGAGGGAGAGGACGTCCGGCCAGTCGAACTCGTGCGGATGGTCGTCGATCGTCTCGAAGAAGAGGTCGTCGTCGTCGTTCGTGGCGACACGGTGGGGTTCACCGGTCCGTCCGCACTCTTATCCACTTTGTTCACAGTCACGGAGTCGCGCTGCAAAAATATCGGAGCCCGCTTTCGCGGGCTCCGGCTCTACTGCTCGGATTACCGTCTCCTTTGCGGCCACCCTCCTCATACCTCAGCAAACCGGCAGATCCCCCTCCCACTCCCCCGCGGAATCCTTCGCATCCGCGGCCACCTCATCCAGCGCGGAGACGAGCGTGTCGACGGCCTCCTGCCAACGCAGCGGGACCAGCGGGGTGGCGATCATGGCCAGCAGGATCGGGCGGGCGAGGGTGAAGGCGCTGGCGAGAAACTGGGCGTGGTCGACGGGCTCCGTCTCCGGGTTCGGCTCCAGCACCTCCGGCGAATCGAATTTGTAGAAGTGGTCGTCGATACTCTCGAAAGTGACTTCCTCGTTGTCGATCGTTCTCATGACGTTTCCTTTCGTTTTTGTGGAGGGCAATGCCGGGGCCCGCGTGCGCGGGCCCCGGCTCTACTACTGCATCAGCCGACCGGGAGCTTGGGCTCCATTTCGACTGTGGATCCGCCGGCGCCGACGGCGAGGTCCTTGCCGGCCTTGAAGGTGGCGGTCACGCCGTCCAGCGAGGCCACGAAGACGCTGATCGCGGCGCGCCAGGTCTCGGGGACCAGCGGCACGGTCGCCAGCGCCAGCAGGATCGGACGGACTCCGGCGTAGGTGGTCATCAGACGCTGGGCGCGGTCGGCCGCTGTCTGCGGCGGGGCCACGGCCCCCTCGGCGCCGAGATCCTGCGACTCGAACTCGTCGATGAAGTCGTTCACGTAGTCGTTGATCTGGTCGTCGATGCTCTCGAAGGAGAGATCGGGTGTTTTGTTCTCGTGTTGCTGTCCAGTGCTCATGGTTCTTCCTTTCTGAGCACAGACAAGAGTGTCTGTGCCACATTGCGCGGGCGTGATCGGAACGCCCGCGCGTCGGTTGAGAGGTCAACTACTCAGCTACGCGGCCTTGCGCTCCCGCCATGCGCCGCGGAGCCGGCGCACCGGCCGCTTCGCGGGCCGGATCGGTCTGACCACGGCACGCTTGCTCAGCCTCGGCGGAACAGGGAGGCCGACGGCCGGCCACGCGAGGCGATGCGCTCGCGGACGTCGTCGTCCCCATGCTCGGCCAGGTGCCGCTGCATGTGCAGCGGGATGACAGAGCATGCCGGATGTTGTACTTTCGT
>JADGNY010000013.1 GCA_017883235.1 Thermoanaerobaculia bacterium
GGCGGCGGGTATCTTCGTCCTCGGTGGTCTGCCGCGGGCCGTAGAGCCGCGGCAGGTGAAGTCTCATCCGCCTATCGGCACCTTCTCCCCCAGCTGAAAGGCGCTGGGGGAGAAGGGCTCTCGATTAGAGAGTATTGAATCTTGCAAGGAGGTTCACGAGCTATCTTCGTTCACAGCGGTCGGCCGCAGGCCGTCGGTCCCTCGTGGTTTCTTGCGGGGGAGACTTTCGACGAAAGGGCGTGGCAAGAAGCGAAGCAATACTGTGAAAAACGCGGACTATCGCGAACCAACCGTCCATCGGTTCATCTTCAACGGCCTTATCTGCGATCATCTGCGCCATCTGCGGATGGCCTTTTTCTACGCGGCCGTCGCCCCGATCAACTGCCGCAATACGAACGTGGTATCCCTCCACTCTTCGTAGTCGTCGATCGGCGTATCGATACGCACGATGACCGGTCTTGAAGAATGGCGAAAATCAAGGATGGACGGAGCGGCGCCTCACCGACGGCGGCGGTGCGGTGATGATGATCGTTCCGCTGTTCTGACAGACGCCCGCCGTGGCGTTGCCGACCGTGACGGTCCAGCGGAACGTTCCGGCGCTTTCGTAGAGGTGGAAGGTTGACACGCCGTTCGATACTGCCCCGTCTCCGAAGGTCCAGGTGACGCCCGCCGTATCGCAGGATGACGGTTGCTGGAGGAGGAAGAGGACGGCGGTCGTCGCCGGAGCCGAGGCGGCGACGTTCGCGGCGCAGGAGAGGCTGCACGGGCCAGTGCAGATGAGCGGATCGACGTGCACCGGGACGCTGTTCGAATCGGTCGTGCCGCCGGGACCGGACGCGCGAATCACGTAGGTGTAGCTCTGCCCGGCCAGGGCCGCGTTGTCGGTAAAGACCGTGCCGGAGACAGTGCCAATCGGCGTGCCGTCGCGGAAGACGTCATAGTCCGTCACATTCGTTGACGCCGTCCAGGTGAGATTGACCTTGGCGGAGGGCGACGAGGAGACGTCGCAGAAGGTGTTGGCGGTCAAGGTGAATGCATCCGGCGGCGGCTGACAGATGGTCGTCGGGAGCGCGAGGTTGACCGAATTCGAGTCGGAGCTGCCTCCCACGTTTGAAGCGCGAACGAAATACGCGTGTTGCTGGCCCGGCGCGACCGAGGCGTCGTCATAGGCCAGCGTCGTCGCCGGCAAGGCTGCCGACAAGGCCGTGAGGTCGCGAAACACCGTGTAGTTGGCGGAAGCGGCGGCCGACGTCCACGACAGACGGTTGACCGGGCTGGTGTCATTGCAGATCGTGTTCACAGCCAGCACCGGCGACGAAGGGGGACTGACCTGGCAGGTGGGGCCGGCGATGGTGACCGACTGCCCGCTCGACAAGGTGCTGCCGCCGCTGTTCGTGGCCGTTACCGTATATGTGTACGTCTGTCCCACGGTGACGGTGAGGTCGTCAAAGGCCAGCTTCGTCGAGGCAAACGTCCCGCTGTAGGCGGCACCGTTGCGATTGACGACGTACGTTGACGCGTTCGAGGAGGCTGTCCAGGTGACATGGACAGCCGGCGATGGCGCTGCGCCGTTCGTACAGAATGCGCTGGCGGTTACGGCAAACGCACCGGGAGGAGAGACACAGGCCGGCGCTGTGGCCGGCAGCGTGTTCGACTCGGTCGATCCGGAGCCGTTCAGGGCGGAGATGGTGTAGCTGTACGCGTGCCCCGCGGTGACGGCGGTATCCGCGAATGTACGGGCGGTCGTCGTGCCGATCGTGACGCCGTCGCGGCCGACGCGATACTGCGCCGCTCCCGCGGAGGCCGTCCAGCTCAATAGGAAGGTCACGGAGCCGTTCCCGCACGAGATGATGCCGAAGAGTGTCAGGCTTCCCGGCACGCCGGGACACGAAGGCGTCGTGAGGAATTGTCCGTCGTTGGCGTCGGTGCCGTTGACCGAGAAGCGGTAGGATCCGCCGGGGTTGAGCCCGGTGACGTCGAAGCTGCTGTTCGTTTCATCGACGAAGGCTACGAGGTTCCCGGAGGAGTCGGTAATGAAATAGCCGGAGGCGGATCCGGCGGTCCAGGCCAGATGAACGGCCGGTCCGCTCACGGCGCAATAGGCGGCTTCGCCGGCTTGCAGATCGCCGCTGAGACAGAGCGACGCATTCGGCGCAGGGGGCGTGACGCTGTTGGAAGTGAAGGTGAAGCCGTGGCTGTCGGTGGCGACGACGGTGTAGGAGCTGCCGGAGGTGCTGTCGTCGAACGCCAGCGTGGATGCCGGCAAGACGCCGCCGATGGCCTGCCCGGCGCGAAAGACCCTGTACGACGAGGCACCGGAGGATGACGACCACGACAGATGCACACCGGCATTACAGACCGGGTAGGCGGCCACGCCGAATGATCCCGGCCCGGCAAGCGCCGGCAGGGCGACGAGGAGAATCAGGAAGGCCAGCAACGACATGGCCTTCCGCGGGGCAAGAGGCATCGGGGTCAAGGTTCTGCAGGGATTGTACACACGATCACACAACTGATGCGGTCGATCACCCGATTCTCGATACGAAGAAACAAAGGCCATCCGCAGATGACGCAGATGAACGCAGATAAAGAACGGCCTTATCTGCGGTCATCTGCGCCATCTGCGGATAGCTTTTTGCTACGATCTACGTGGCCAGATTCGACGAGGCGGTCTATGTCCTGCACGCCTTCCAGAAGAAGACGGCAAAGACGTCCCGCCTCGACATCGAAGTGGCGAGGCGGCGGTACCGGTTGATCGGAGTCAAGTCATGAAGAAAACGACGCGTAAGTCCGACAGGGAAAGCAGCGGCAACATCTTCATCGATCTCGGCTTTCAGCCTCACGAAGCGGCGGTCATGCTTCTGCGATGCGAACTGGCGGAGGCTCTGCGCAAATGGATCGATCGAGAAGGGATCACACAAGCCCAGGCTGCCGAGCGTCTGGGCGTGGCGCAACCGCGCATCTCCGAAATCTCGCGAAATAAAGTGGACAAGCTGTCGCTCGATTACCTCGTCGGACTCTGTGCCAAGGCTGGGGTTGCGGTGAAGGTGAGGACGGCAGCGTAAGTCGTATTCGTCTGCCATCGGTGACCAAAGGCCGTTTCGGTTTCATCAACTGACACGGCAGCAACACTCACTGCGCCTCGCTGACCGAATGACGGTCCAAAGTCGAAAGTGCCGTTCAGGCTGTCGACTCAGCGATCCTTTCTTCCTCGGCACTTTCGACTTTGGACCTGACCCCCTTGCTGGCTGCAGCGTCGGCGCCGATCGTCGACCGAGTGGCCGTGAATCTCGCCATTACGGTAGGCTATGGTGCCGATGATGTGCGCGTGACCGTGAACGTGAACGAATAGCCTGGCGGCATGTCCGTCTCCGACATCGTGATCGTATCTCCTGTCACCGATCCGGTAAGAATAGGTGGCGCCCCGAATGTAAGCATTGTTCCGCTCACCTGACCAACGCCAGTAAACTCCTGTGGATAGTCGTAGAGTTGGCAATCAGTTGACCCCGTACCTCCTGGACCCTTCGGTGTGTAGGTAAAGGTCCCGGTCAGATTGTTCCCTGCCTGCACGAGCGACAAGGTCAGCGATCCGCTGTATGTGTAAGGCACCCCTTGGCAGAGGAATCCATTGAAAACCCCGGTCTCGGTAAATGTGCCCTTGTAAGTACCAGTGAGACCGCCCTGTACTGCGTTGACTGCTACCGTCGCCGTTGCCGTGGCCGTTCCTCCAGGTCCCATTGCGGTCAGCCTGTAGGTTGTCGTCACCGATGGAGACGCGGAGACTGAGCTATTTGGCTGTTGCGGTCCCACCCCATTGTCGATCGAGACCGAGGTCGCGTTCGTAGTGGTCCAGCTCAGCACGGACAGCTGACCGGCGGAAATAGTCGGCGGGCTCGCTATGAACGAAACCACTGTCGGGGGCGATGGCGCAGCGTTGAACGATGCTGTAACACTCTGATCTTGCGTCATCACAACCAAGCATTGAATCGAGGAGCCGCTGCAGGCACCACTCCAGCCGCTGAAGGTCGAGCCTGATGCCGAGCTCTCGGTCAGGGTTACCGACGAATTGTTGGCATAGGTCGAGCAGTTGTTGCCGCAACTCGTACCGGGGGGAGAGAACTCGATAGACCCCGCGCCGCTTCCTGTCGTCGCGACGGTCAACCGGTATACGGCCGGCTGAGTCGACGGTTCGATCGTCAACGTAACCGGAATGCTCTGGCTGATTCCGGGCGTATCCGCATCAGTGACGGTCAGATCTCCTTGATACGTGTTGGGACTTGAACCATTCGCGGTCAACCCGGATATGTTCACGGCTATCGTCACCGCTTGGGAGTCGCCGGACGCCAGCGGACGAAGTGGGCCATCGATCGAGAGCCACGAAGCATCCGACGCAAGTCGGTAATTCAGCACGCTGCCGACCGGCCCTATGTTCTTGATTGTCACTGTCTGACTCGATGGGTTGAATCCTCCTTCGGCTGCTGAGAACCCCAAGCGGTCGGGACTGAGAATCCTGGCATTGCAGTCGACGCTGATTACGACGACACGTTGCAAACCCGCGGCCTCGGCGACGACAGTATCCGTTCCTTTGTTGGCGCATTGGCCACCGATCGCGGAAGGCGCGGTATAGGTGACGCTGGTCTGGCTGTTGTGGACGAATGTATTTGCGTCAGTCTGCGAATAGTGAAGGATAGTTCCCGACTGCGAAAGCGTGCCGTCGGCAGTGCACGCCCCACCGGCAGGATTGAGCGAGACAGTTGTGGAGTTGTAACAGGTATTGTTGAAGAGCTGGAGTTGTTGGGTGGCACCACAGGGAACGTTGATGGCGCTCGTAACGACCATTTCGGCTGACTCACTGTCCAGGAGGTCGTGATCCAGCGGCGGCGGTTTGCTCGCCACGATCGCGCCGGCGGTGAGCTGCAATCCGAGTGTTGTGTAATCAATACTCTGGCAGATACGCCCGGTGTGGTTGACATAGCAACTGGGCCCTGTCAACCCCAGAGGGGTTACCTGGTTCACTATGCTCAGGATCGCGCCTTCATTGATGCAGCAGCCATTCTTCACCCACCAGTAGCATGTGCTGTGAATGAACTGCACCAAACGGAGGAAGCACGTTTGACCAGGCCCGAGATCTGCGTGGCGCTGGAGCGGGGCATCTGCGCAGAAGCCATTGTAGTCGAGACAACAGGTTCCACAGCCAGAAACGGTATTCTGACAGGCGCCGCTCGGAACGCATGTAACAGCCAGTGTACTCGGCGCGGCCTTAGCGATCGCCGATGCACCGAGCACACTCGCCATACCCGACTCTGAAGCATTCATGGCATCATCGCCCGACGAGAGCACGAGATCGATATTGATGGGCGGCGGCTGCATGCCCTCGAGAACAAGGGCATCGCTCGCGAAGCTTTGCCGAATCCTGCCGTCGACGCTGGCGATCTCGCCCACCGCACCAGGAAGAGGCTGGCTGAGTTTGAGGCGGAACGTACCGTCGAGCATCACCATCGCTTCCCGTCCCGCGAAGGTGACGCGATAGCCCACGGCTGACTTTGCAGAAAAGAGAAGACCCGTATCCGTAAGGGTTGCGTCACTATCGGCGAGTGCGCCGGGATTGAGTACGAAAAACTGCCGCTCTTCCGGGTCTAGAGGAATTGTTAGAACGAGATACGCCTGCCCGAGATACGTCACCAACGGGCCCGGCGGAGCTACCGCGCGCCGCCGAACTACTTGCCCCGCTCCCGCATCAGCGAAGACCCACGCGGCGCCAAAGTTACTGTTGTCGGCGTAGCCTCCGACGATGGCCGTCTTGCCGTCGGCGGAGAGGCACACAGAATTGCCTTGTCGAGCGTTCCCCACGGCGCCAGAGCCGACCAGCTTAGTCCCTAGCTGGGTCCAGACTCCTCCGCTCCTCGTCCAGACCCACGCGGCACCATCAGGGCCCAAGTCGTCGCCGTTCCCCCCGACGATGGCCGTGTTGCCGTCGCCGGAGAGGGACACGGAAATGCCTTGGTTAGCGTTCCCTAGGGCGTCAGAGCCGACCAGCTTAGGGCCCAGCTGGGTCCAGACTCCTCCGTTCCTGGTCCAGACCCACGCAGCCCCAGCGCCACCGTTGTCGAAGGACCCTCCGACGATGGCCGTGTTGCCGTCGCCAGAGAGGGACACGGACTGGCCTTGTCTAGCGCCCCCCACTGCGCCTGAGCCGCGCAGCGGTGTTCCCTGCTGGGTCCAGACTCCTCCGCTCCTGGTCCAGACCCAGGCGGCACCAGCGCCATTATTGTCGAGGGACCCTCCGACGATGGCCGTGTTGCCGTCGGTGGAGAGGGACACGGACGTTCCAAGTAGAGCGTGAAATACGGCGCCCGTTCCCACTAACTTCTGCCCCTGCTGCGAGAACTGCGCGAGCGCTGGATGGGAAGAAAGCAACGAGGCGCACACGACCGCGCTCAGCGCAACGTGATGCCACATTTTCATGGGGAAGCCTCCGGAGGATGCTCAATCCTACACCTCGAACGGGCTATTCCGAATTCAATAAGGTGTTCATGCCGATTCGCTCCGCGCACATCGGCAACGTGGCCACACAGCAAGTGGTGAACGCATCGGGCACTGCCCTACCGGGGTCAGGTCTAAAGTCTAAAGTGCACTCGTCTCCACTTTAGACTTTAGACCTGACCCCCATCAGCTCAGCTCGACCGACCGGGCTCTGCTTCGCCGGCCGGTCAACCGCACACCGAAGGACCGGCTCAAACTTGCCGAGATCACACGGTACAACCTCCGCTCCCTCCGCTGCTCTTTACTCAGGGACAGCTTCCAGAGCTTCTGGCAATACACCTCTGCCACTTGGGCAGGCAAGTTCCTCGACAGCTGGTGCACCGCCGTCATGCGATCACAAATCGAACCGATGAAGAAGGTCGCCTGGACGATCCGCACACATCGGTCTCTGCTCCTCAATTGGTTCGCCGCCAAGGCTATGTCGAGCGGTATCGTCGAGGGTTGCAACAATAAGGCGAAACTGACCATGAGAAAAGCGTACGGTTTTCGAACCTTCCGCGCCATCGAAGTCGCGCTCTACCATGCACTTGGCCATCTCCCCGACCTACCCATAGCCCACAGATTCTGCTGACGAGGCGAAAAGAAAAGACCCTAGTCTGCTACGTCAACGAAAGCGATATGGTCGATCGAGAAAAACACGTGCCTCTCGCCAAATTCCGAAAACACGACGCAATCAGACTCCACTCTCTCAAGTGTGTAGTAGATGTAATCCTCGTTCACACTCTCATGAGGAGGATAAATAACACCTACTATCCCATTGCCCTTGTTCGGCAAAGATAGGCTAACTGCTTTGCCAATGAGTTCCTTCAGTTTTTGATGAATGCCAGCGTTCATGGCAATTCCCTTTTCACACTTAGTTAATTAATTGGCTCGTCAAGCAGAGCGCGCCCCAACCAACTGCCGCAATACGAACGGCAGTATCCCCCCACTCTCGTAGTAATCGACCTCGATCGGCGTATCGATACGCACGATGACCGGCACCTTCTCGGTGACACCGTTGGCGCGATGGACGACCAGCGTCGCCTTCTGGCGTGGGCGGAGCTGGCCGGTGATGCCGGTGATGTCGAAGGTTTCCGTGCCGTCGAGGGCGAGCGACTGGGCGTTCGTCCCTTCTTCGAATTGCAGCGGGAGAACGCCCATGCCGACGAGGTTGGAGCGGTGGATGCGCTCGAAGCTCTGTGTGACCACGGCGCTCACGCCGAGGAGCTTCGTTCCCTTGGCGGCCCAATCGCGCGAGGAGCCGGTGCCGTACTCCTGGCCGGCGATGACGACGAGCGGGGTCCCGTCCTTCTGGTACGCCATCGAGGCGTCGTAGATCGACATCTGGGTTCCGTCCGGCTGGTGCTTCGTCACGCCGCCTTCGACGCCGGGGACCATCAGGTTCTTGATGCGCACGTTCGCGAACGTGCCGCGCGTCATCACACGGTCGTTGCCACGGCGCGAGCCGTAGCTGTTGAAGTCTTCGACCGGGACGCCGTTCTCGATGAGGTACTTGCCGGCCGGCGAGTTGGCCTTGATCGAGCCGGCAGGACTGATGTGGTCCGTCGTCACGGAATCGCCGAAGATGGCCAAGGCTCGGGCTCCGGTCATGTCGGCGGCCTTCCCCGTCCCCTGCTCCCCCTCGAAGAACGGCGGCTCCTGGATATAGGTCGACTGCGGGTCCCACGAATAGAGCAGCCCGCCGGTCGACGGGATCTCATTCCAGAGCGGGTTCTGATCGGCGAAGTTGGCGTAGAGCGTCCGGAACGATTGCGGATCGAGCGCATCGGCCATGCACGTACGCACCTCATCCATCGACGGCCAGATCTCATGCAGGTAGACGTCTTCGCCGTGCGAGCCGCGGCCGAGCGGCTCTTTGGTCATGTCGATGTCGATACGTCCCGCCAGCGCGAAGGCGACCACGAGCGGCGGCGACATGAGGAAGTTGGCGCGGATCGACTGGTGGACGCGCGCCTCGAAGTTGCGGTTGCCGGAGAGCACGCTGACACCGACGAGATCGTGCCGGGTGATCGCTTCTTCGATGCGCGGATCGAGCGGCCCGGAGTTGCCGATGCAGGTGGTGCAACCGTAGCCGACAGTGTAGAAGCCGAGCTGATCGAGGTAGGGCTGCAGTCCGCTGCGGTGGTAGTAGTCGGTGACGACGCGCGAGCCCGGCGCCAGCGAGGTCTTGACCACGCGCGGCACGCGCAGCCCTTTCTCGACCGCCTTCTTGGCGAGCAGGCCGGCGGCGAGCATCACCGAGGGGTTCGATGTGTTCGTGCAGGAAGTGATGGCGGCGATGAGGACGTCGCCGTCATGCAGCTCGGCCACGGCCATCGGGAACTCGTCCGCCAGCGAATCGGCGGTGACGCGGTCGGGTGTGGGCCGGTTGTTGACCATCTCCTCTTCGGTGAGGACGCTCGTGTTCTTCTTCGCCGAGGCGAGCGCGTTCGGGGCCGTCCCCTGTTCGCCGCCGCCGGTGATGGTGTGCTCGGGACCGGTCGAGGTCACGCCGAGGAGCGTCTTCGCTTTCCGGGCCATCCCTGTTTTGCCGTAGCCGGCCGGCGCCGGCTTCCGCAGCATCTCCTGGAACGCACGCTGGATGTCGTCGAGCTCGATGCGGTCCTGCGGCCGCTTCGGTCCGGCCACGCTGGCGCGGACGGTGGAGAGGTCGAGCTCGAGGACGGTGGTGTACTCGATGTCGCCGTCCTTCGGCATCCCGAAGAGTCCCTGCGCCTTGAAGTAGGCGCGCAGCGCGTTGATGTGCTCGTCGCTCCGGCCGGTCATGCGCATGTAACGGCAGGTCTCTTCGTCGATCGGGAAGTAGCCCATCGTGGCGCCGTATTCGGGGGCCATGTTGGCGATGGTGGCGCGGTCGGCCAGCGCCAGCGAGGCCGCGCCGTCGCCGAAGTATTCGACGAACTTGCCGACGACTTTGGCCTTGCGCAGCATCTCGGTGATGGTCAGCACGAGGTCGGTGGCGGTGACGCCTTCACGCAGTGCTCCTTTCAAATGCACGCCGACGACATCAGGCGTGAGGAAGTAGACCGGTTGCCCGAGCATGCCCGCCTCGGCCTCGATCCCGCCGACGCCCCAGGCCACGATGCCGAGGCCGTTGATCATGGTCGTGTGCGAGTCGGTGCCGACGAGCGTGTCGGGATACCAGACGCCGTCCTTCTCCAGCACTCCTCGGGCGAGGTATTCGAGGTTGACCTGATGGACGATGCCGATGCCGGGCGGCACGACGCCGAATCCGTTGAAGGCCTGCGTCCCCCATTTCAGAAACTGATAACGCTGCTGATTGCGCTTGAACTCGATGTCCATGTTGAGCTGCAGGGCGTCGGGGCGATTGGAGTAGTCGACCTGCACGGAGTGATCGACGACGAGATCGACCGGCACCAGCGGCTCGATGATCTTCGGATCGGCGCCCATTCGTTTTGCGGCGGAACGCATCGCGGCGAGGTCGACGAGAAGCGGGACGCCGGTGAAGTCCTGCAGCAGGACGCGGGCGACCATGAACGGGATCTCATCGGTTCTCTCGGCGCTGGCTTGCCAGTTGGCGAGCGTCCGGACGTCGTTTTCGGAGATCTTCCTGCCGTCGACGTTGCGGAGGACCGACTCCAGAACGATGCGGATCGAGACGGGCAGTTTCGACACGTTGCCGACACCGGCCGCTTCGAGCCTGGGAAGAGAGTAGAACTGTCCGCGGCGCCCATCGCCGAGGTCGAAGGAATCGAGAGTATTGAAGGTATTGTGAGGCATTTCCATCCTCTGATGCGGAATGGCGCGTGAGGGAGGCTGCGCGCGAGGGCGACTATATCAAAGCGATTCCGGGCGCGTTTCTTGATGGGCTTTTGCGACAGGAGGCAGACGATGTCCGAAGGGAAGCAGGAGTTTCTCGCTACCTATGACGAAGAGCACGCCAAAACGATGCGTGTGCTGAGGGCGTATCCACGAGAGAAACTCGATCTCCGCCCTCACCCGAAGGCGAAGACGGCCCATGAGCTTGCGTTCGTTTTCATCCTCGAGTGCGCCCTCGGCACGAAGGTCTGGCACGACGAGTACGCCAACGGCGTTCCCGCCGGCGGATCGGGAACGCCCACACCACCGGAGGATTGGGATGAGCTTCTGGCCACCCTGCAAAAGGCATCCAAGGATTTCCGCGATCTCGTCAGTTCCGCGCCCGATGAGGAGCTCCACGAGAGCGTTCACTTCATGACCGGGCCAAAGACCATGGCACCGATCTCGCGCAAAGACTGGCTCTGGTTCCTGCTGCACGACCAGATCCATCATCGCGGCCAGTTCTCGGTCTATCTGCGGATGGCGGACGGGAAGGTGCCGTCGATTTACGGACCGAGCGGGGATGAGCCGTGGATTTGAGTTAGCACGGTCGGAGCGCTGGCGTCTCGCCGGCTGGCCCGGCGCGCGTCTCGCCGCCGGGTTACCAGCAACTGTTTGGAGTCTTGCCGGGTCGGGGGCGAGACGCCCCCGGGCCAGCCGGCGAGACGCCAGCGCTCCGTCCGACTACATCGCCAGCGACTCTGCTTCCGCCAGTCTGGCTTCGCTCTCGCCGTGGGCGCGGAGGAAGGAGGCGGGGTCGCTGAGGACGCTGCCCATGCGCATTCCTTTGCGGATGGCGGTCAGCGTGACCTTGCGGGTGGCGATCGCGGCGAGCAGGCCGAGGTGGGTTCTCAGCTTCCCTTCCCGCTCGTAACGGACGTCCATGGCGTGCTTCCAGAGACCGGCGTACTCGCGGTAGAACTCCTCGAGAGGAAGCTTGGTCGGCAGCACGGTGTGGGCGATGTCGAAAAGCTCCCAGTCGCGCGTGACCACCGAGTCGACCGTCTCGTCCCAGAGATCGGTGCCGGGGAGCGGTGTGAGGACGGAGAAGCCGGAGTTGTACGCCCCGGTCTCGTCGACCCAATGCTTCAGCTTCTCGAAATCGGAGCGGTCCCAGGTTGGGTCGATGATGAAGTTCGGCGTGTATCCGATTCCGAGGTCCTGGAGGATGCGGATGGCCTGGTTGTTGTGGTCGGCGGTGTTCCGCTTGTTGACCGACTTCAGACCGGCATCGTCGATCTTCTCCAGTCCGAGGAACACGGTCATGCGACCGCACTCCTTCCACTGCTCGACCACGTCGGGAAATTTGCAGATGATGTCGCTGCGGGTCTGGATCGTGAAGTGCTTGCGGATGCCCGATTTCGCGATCGCTTTGCCCAGCTCGCGGCCGCGTTTCACGTTCATCCAGAAGATGTCGTCGGTGATGAAGACGTTCGGCGCATCGATCTGCTGGAGCTCTTTGACCACGCGGTCGGGCGATTTCTCCCGGAACGTGCTCTCGTGGAACTTCCAGACCGAGCAGAAGTTGCACTTGAAGGGACAACCGCGCGCCGTTTCCAGAAGGGCCAGCGGACGCCGGAAGTTGATGTAGTACTCCGAGGCGTACTCCTTGATGAGATGGCGGGCGGGCATCGGGAGGTTGTCGATGTTTCCGCGCGCGGGGGCGTGGCCGGTGTCGATCGGACCGTTACGGTCATTGATCAGCAGTCCCGGCACACTCTTCAGATCGTGCTTCTTCCCCCAGGCTTCGACCAGCGGAGGCATGACTTCTTCCCCATCGCCGACGACGATGACGTCGACGGCCGGCTTGAGGAACCATTGCGGATCGCGCGAGGCGTCATGTCCGCCGACGACGATGAGCACGCCCGGCATCTCTTCGCGGACGCGGCGCGCAAGGCGCAGCGCGCGAAAACGTTCGGTGGTGAAGTTGCACTGAAGGCCGACGATGTCCGGCCCGAAGGCGCGCATTTTGGCCAGTCCGGGTTCAACGCCGTCGAGGCGCATGTCGACGATCTGGCAGGTGTGCCCTTCCAGCTCGAGACCGCCGGCGACGCACTCCATCCCCAGCGGCTCGACGAAGGTGATCATCTCCAGGCCGATAATGCCGCCGATCGGGGCTTTGAGGAATGAGATTTTCATGTGTGGGCATGATAACCCGGTTACGCGGTCTCGCGGTTGCGGGGTCCCGCGGTGAGTGGTCCGCGCGTCAGGCGCCGACCACGACGTATTCGGCGATCGAGGTTGAGGTCGGAATGGGAAGGCCGTCTTCCTGAAGGCCTTCGATGTGAAGTTGAATCGCCTCGTGCATGTTCTTCTCGGTTTCCTCAATCGTGTCGCCCGTGGCAACACAGCCAGGCAGATCCGGCGAGTAAGACGAGTAGTTGTCACCAGCTTCTTCAACGACGATCAAAAAACGATGCATGTTCATTTCAGGCCCGCCTGCCGAAGGATACTTTCGAATGTTTTGGGCGACAAATCATCGCTCGGTTTTCCAGCGATCGTAACGCGACCTGACTTGGAGGGATGCTTGAATTGACGATGACTACTCCCTCCTGATTTCACCTGACACCAACCATCCTGCTCGATGATCCGAATCGCCTCCCGAACCTTCGTTGGCATCGCTTCATTCTAGACACAGAAGACGCAAAATGCCCTACCCCCTCCCCTGCGCGATCCTTCTGGCCTCGGGTAACGCGCGCAGGCGCAGCATGGCGATGGTGCCGAGGATGGGCCCGGGGGCGAGGACGGCGAAGGCCCAGCGCCAGCCGACGGCGTGCTATCTCACCCTTCACTTCACCCACCTACCTATTCGTCGTGGCTCAACCAAGTCGAGATCTGGTTCTCAAAGACGAGCGTGATGTCATCGCCCGCGGCGTCTTCACATCAGTCCCCGACCTTCGACGAAAACTCATGAACTACATCAAGCGCCATAACGACGCCCTCGTCCCATCGAATGGAGCTACGTCGATGTATCGCGCCGAGTCACTGGCCCCGTTCGTCGAAGACGCTCCGCTAGGTGGGAGACGGTGGTCGGTGGGACCGACGCCACTCAGGAACAGATCATCCTGCAAACGAGTTCGTGACGAGGCTGTCCGTCAGGCCCGATCACGATCTGGTCTTCGCAGATACGCTGGCAATCCTCCGCCATGAGACCGTGTTTGTTTAACAAACTCGCAAAGTCAGCAGTCAGGGCGCTCAGCCGTTGCTGTCGTTCGGTGAAGTCGAGTCCACGAGCCTCGTTAATCGGATCATTCGCCATTGTGTCTATTCCTTATCTCAAGCTCCTGAACCTGAAGTGGAGAGATATCAGGCTCTGCGATAAGCGTCTTTCCGTTCCCGCTCCAGGCATGAATGGCCACCGGAGTCCCCGCGATCAGGTTTGCCAGAGTCACCGTCCAGACGCCATCCTTCGACGATCCCCAGTCCGATCCGATCGGCGTGAGATTCGCGGCTGAAACGATATCTGCACCAGTTACCGAGAATAGCATCGGAACCGTTGCATTCGCCTCATCTCCCTTTTTGATCTCTCCCCGTTTCATCGAAATCACGATTGATCCCGATCCGTTTGTTGCCAGAATAGCTCGGGCGCCAGTGCTGATGGTGAACCGTGAAGGCTTCGACTCTTTTTCAGGCTCGCCGGGAGAGACGTAAGTAATCTCAGCCATGTCTCCATTGTTGTTACTCACAGGCCATCGGCTCGTGTAGATCTCCCGCTCCCAGTCTCGTGCGCCCTTCGCGTACGAGACGGTCGCATAGACTTTCTTTACCTCACATCCCTTCCTCAGACCCTTGCTGACAGAATCGAACGTCAATTTCGCGAAACGCCCGTCGGTGCCCACCGTGACAGTGTTCGCTGAAAGATAGAACGTTGGCCCGTCTTTCGGTATCACCTTCGCCATCACGGCGGCCACAACCTTCGGAACTACCTTTTTTGACTTCTTCTTCTCTACCTGGGGCTCTTCCGGTGGCTTCGGCGGTACTTCAACCGTCGTCACTTTGAGCAGTCCGACTACACGGTCAGCGAGAATATTCCTGGAGCCTGCGAGGGTCAACGTGGACTGTTTGCCATCATCGAACACGGTTCCATTCGTCTGGTCGGTGAAGAAATCGACCTCTCGGACGGGTGCCTGAAACATACCACGACTGAAGCTGTCGCGCGCGACCACGCCTACGACACGCGGCCACAACAAGGACGGTGTTGCAGTTGCTCGCAGTCTTTCCGGGAGCGCTTCAACAAACTTCTTGTAGTTTCCTTCCTGAGCGTCGCTGATCAAGCTGCCAGCGACGTCCTCCTGGATGCCTGCATTCGCAACAATTTCTTTTACCTTACCTAGAAGCGAGTCGTATCTCGCTGGTCTAGCCACTTTGCCGTTCTGTGAGTTTCGAAACGTCGTCTGCGCAGTATAAAACGCCATGGAGCAAGGCACGACCTCATTGGAAATCAGATCGTGAACTGAGCCCTTCTCTTGAGGGTCGGCTAGCGGGAATAGGACCAAAGCAGTCACGTCGTAGGTTCTAGGAACGAGGGCGTCCTCACGGTTTCCGAACATCGCGCCGAGACGAACCTCGATACTGTTCTCAGCGGCTCTGGAGACGGTCATTACGCCGTTGAAGTCTCGAGTCAGCGTGTTGCTAAGCCGATCGTTCTGGGACCGCAGCCCCCCGCCAATACGCGCATTAGACGTCATACCCTGAAGAGCAAGCGCTAACTCGCGCATCCGCTCGTAGGAATCAGAATGGAGTGACGCCGACACAGTGTCGGTCACGAGAAGCGGAATTGTCTCTAGTGGCGTTTCATCGCAACGGTTAACTCCGGCCGCGTCGAGTACGGCCACGTTTTGCAGCTCTTCAGCCAACCTTAGCTCGGCATCAGCGCACGATCCCTTTTCACAGACATGAATCGCCGCTTTGGCTCTTTCGGCTCGATCCCGAGACTCTCTGGCGAACCGTGTAGCGCTCACGTGCTGCGAACCGGGAAGATTCTGTCCATCAGGCCCCTTGGCCGTACTGAAAAATGACACCGTTGTATAGGCATCGTAGCCTCGCGTGGCGGCGGTCGGGGATACGGTCACAAGGAGTCGGACCAGGTATGGCTTGGTGTGCATTTGTACGGCGGCATCGCGAACGTAGTTGCTCATCAGCGAGACTCGTTGCATCAGCGCTGTCGCGGCTGCATACTTCATAGAGGGGTCGACTTCGGTGTCACCGGCGGGCAGCGGAGCCGCTAGCGTTCTTTCCACGTGAGCAGGAGCCGCGGCAACGTCTGCTAGACTGCCTGGCTGCCTCGAATCGGTGCGCTTCTCGGTTGTCTTCGTGCCGGTGTTGTCAGTGTCAGTTTCTCGCGACATGCTGGACGTGACGTCCTGACCCCGCGCCGTCAGTGATGCTAGAAGAGCACTGAACTCTGCCGTTCCCTGGGTGCGTGTCAAGGGAACGGCCTCGCTCAGTGCCGTCTTCTCGTCCATCGTGTAGTGCGGCTGCAGCGATTCGACGTAGTCATCGAAAGGCGCAACCGACTGCACAGCAACCTGCACGGAGGCAACATCGTCCTGACGCCGCTCGCGCCAGGGATTCACATTCACACGCCACGACGCAAAACCCGATGGGACCAGAAGATAGGTCATTAGGAAGGTTGCGGTCCATTTCTTTCGACGGGTCATCGACGCTCCTTTGGCCGGGTCACGAGGAAACGGCATCGCTGGACGACACATCTATTCGGCCGAATCCTCATCTCATTTATCAAGACGGACAAAGCTATTGGTTTCCGTCAACCGACTACACCGGCTCCTATCGCTGCCGACACTCGAGTCCTTCTCCGTACCTCACCCCCTCCCCTGCGCGATCCTTCTGGCCTCAGGTAACGCGCGCAGGCGCAGCATGGCGATGGTGCCGAGGATGGGGCCGGGGGCGAGGACGGCGAAGGCCCAGCGCCAGCCGACGGCGTGCTCGATCATCGGCATGAGGCTGATTGAGGCGGTGGTGATCAGAAATCCGATACACGTCTGCAGCGTCAGCGCGGTGCCGATGTAGCGCGGGTCGGAGAGCTCAGTGACGCAGGCGGAGAACTGCGCGGAGTCGGCGACCACCGTGGCACCCCAGATCGCTGCCACCGCGAGCAGCGCGGCGGGCGGGCCGCCGAAGAGCAAACCGATGGCGATCGAACAGGTGGCGCTGGCGATCATGGCCGCGGAGGCGACGACCGTGCGGCCGAGGCGGTCGGCGTAACGTCCGGCCACGACACAGCCGACGGCGCCGCTGCCGATGACCACGAACGATCCGGCCTCGGCCAGCCGCGGGGCCATGCTGGCGCGCAGCATCACCGGAATCCACGTCCACATCGCGTAGAGCTCCCACATGTGTCCGAAGTAGCCGAAGTTGGCGAGACGGACGGAGCGATTGCGGACGATATCGGCGGCCTGCTTCAGATCGAACGGCTGGTTCGGCAGCGCGTAGGGTCCGTCGTCGACGAAGGCGACCACGATCAGGCCGCCAAGGGCCGCGAGGATCGAGGCGAAGGCGACGTTGACGCGCCAGTTCTGCGAGCCGACGGCGTTGATGAGATACGGCGAGGCCTTGCCGAGTGTGAGCGCGCCGACGAGAACGCCGAGGGCCAGGCCGCGGCCTTCACGGAACCAGGTGGCGATGATCTTCATCCCCGGCGGATAGACGCCGGCCAGGAAGACGCCCGTGGCGAAGCGGAGGGCGATGCCCGTCGTGGCGTCGTGCGCCAGCCAGGCGAAGAGCGCATTCGTGATCGCTCCCGCCAGCGCCGATGCGGCGAAAAGACGCCGCACGCTGACGACATCCGGCAGGTTAGTCATGGCGCTGATGAGAGTGCCGGCCACGAAGCCCAGTTGCACGGCCAGGGTGAGCCACGACGTCGTGCCCGCGCTGAGGTGCCACTCGGTGGCGATGCGCGGCGCGACGGCGGATGCGGTGAACCAGAGCGACATGCCGAGGAGCTCGGCCAGGCCGGTGAGAGTGAGGGCGCGAGATCGCGTCATTTGGCGAAGCTTACTTCGAAGGCGCGCGCCGAAGGCGCGAACCGGAGCGCTGGCGTCTCGCCGGCTGGCCCGGAGGCGTCTCGCCTCCGCTCCGCCAGACTCCCAACACTTCCACTGAACACAGCGGCGAGACGCCGCTGCGCCAGCCGGCGAGACGCCAGCGCTCCGGGCTCGCTTCGCTACGCGGCCATGCGCAGGCGCATTTTCGATTTCGCGCGGATGTACATCGGACCGATCGAGCCGAGGGGTAGCCCCGTGATCGCGCTCACCTCGTCGTACGCGTAGCCTTTGATGCCGATGAGAATGCAGAGATCGCGCGACTGCTGGCTCAGTGCGGCCAGCGCCTGGCTGAGGGCGATGTTGTCCTCGGACGATTCGATGCGCGTGTCGGGCATATCCGCGATGGAGTCGCCAGCGACGAAGGTCTCGCGCTGCCGCTTGGCCGCGCCGATATGGCGCTTGCAGAGGTTGGCGACAGTTCCGATCAGCCACGGCCGGGCCATTCGAATCAGATCGCGCTTTTCGAGAAAGAGGAGCCACGCCTGCTGCACGACGTCCTCGGCTTCATCGGCGGTGAGACCGTAACGCCGGCGTGGAATCGAGTGGAGGAGATTGCGCAGGCCGAGGTGCAGGCGCTCGAGATCGAGCGTCTCCTGGTCCGCGGCCATCCTCTCCACTTCGGCCAGCAGGTCGGCGATCGCGGCGACAATCTCCTCCCCATGGGCCGGTTTCCGCATCACCATCGTCGAGCCGCGCCGCAGAACTTCGTCTTCCAGCTCCGGCGTGGCGTGGCCCGTGAGCGTGAGAACTCGTGAGCGCGGACTGATACGGCGGATGCCGTCGAGCAACTCCAGCCCCTCCGCTTCCGTGTGAAGCCGGAGGTCGGCCACGATGACGGAGTAAAAGGTCGCCGTCATCATCGCCTCGGCGCTGAGGCGGTCGAATGCTCCGGAGCTTTCGATCGCTTCGCACCCGAGCAGGCACCTGAGACCATCTACAATCGTTTCCTCGTCGTCGACTACCAGCACTCGTCCAGCCATCCTCGTTCTCCCGGAGGGGACTAAGAGCAGTGAACGTGCCGACCACTATGATTTCAGTAAAGCATTGACCAGTAGTCGTTTACGCCAGATCGCACCCTTCGGGGCATCGTCCCGAATCTGGAAGTTGTCTGGGATCCGGACAGTTCGACTGCGCCGCGAAGCACGCCTCCACCGTTGTCAGCAATTCGCGGTAGTCGAACGGTTTGGCCACGACGGCAAACGTACCGAAGTCACGATCGGACGACAGGCGCGAATAGCCGCTGAGAAGAATGACGCGGCTCAGAACCTTCGGTCTGGTCAGCTTCCAGTAGTCGATGAGACGCGCTCCGTCGAAAATCGGCATCTTCATGTCCAACAGGATGACCTGATAGTCCTTCTTCAGCTCGACGGCGTCGATCCCGTCGCGCATCAGATCGACTTCGAATCCCGAGGTCTCGAGAAGCGCCTCGAGCAGCTCGCGGATGTGATCGTCGTCGTCGATGACCAGCGCGCGTTTCATACCTTACGTCCCGCCTCGAGCTCCACCATCTTTTCGAGCAGATGGGTGATCTCGAATGGCTTCTGCAGAAATCGCGTCCGGGGATCGTTGAGACGATCGTGGAGGATCCGCCGGTCGCCGTGGCCGGTGGCGAAAATGACGGCAAGGTTCGGGTCCAGCTCGCGAATGCGCGCGTAGACCTCGCCGCCGTCCATGTCCGGAAGGCCGAAGTCGAGAAGCACGAAGTCAGGACGAAAGCGGGAGATGGCCTCCGCGGCCAGGAGCCCGGAGGTGATCGCTTCGACCTCGATTCCGTCCTGCGTGAGCAGCGCGGCGATGCCATCGGCGATCGCCGTCTCGTCGTCGATGATCAGCAGTCTTCCCGCGGCCGGTTTCCGGGCGGGAGCGGAGGCCGGCGCGTTGTCTGTTTCCGGCGGCGCGGCTTTCGGAAGGAAGAGATGGAACGTACTGCCACGGCCGGCCTCGCTCTCGGCGAAAAGATAGCCGCCATGCTGGGTCAGCATCTGACGGGCAACGGCCAGACCGAGGCCGGTACCTCCGCTCTGTCTGGTGGTGTACAGCGGCTCGAAGATGCGATCCATGACCTCGGGCGACATTCCGTGGCCGGTGTCGCTGATCGAGATCTGGACGAAGCGATCGGGATGCGAAAAGACGCCGAAGGAGAATTTCGCATCCGCCTGGAGCTCGTTTGCCGCGATGGTCAAGGTTCCGCCGTCAGGCATGGCATCGCGGGCGTTGGCCACCAGGTTGGAGAGCACTTGCGAGAGCTGACTCCGGTCGGCGATGACATACAGACCACGCTCGGGAATCGTCGAAACCACGTCAACCATGTTTCCGACCACGGCCTCCACCTCGGGAAAAAAGCTCTCCCACCATTCGCCGAGATTGACCGTGGCCGTGACCGGAACGTGAGGTTGTGAGAAGCGAAGGATGTCCAGCACGATGCGCCGGCCGCGTTGAATGGAGTTGTTGATGTGCCAGGCGCCCTTGGAAATGATTTCCGGCGTGGCGTCGGGACGTTGCATCAGCTCCGCGAACGGTTGCATGCCCATGAGAACGTTGTTGAACTCGTGAGCCACCGTAGCCGCCAGGCGGCCGAGGCCACCGAGCCGGTTGGCTTGTACCAGTTGCGCCTCGAGTAGTTTTCGCTCCGTGATATCGCGGGCATTGATCACCACGGCCGTGGTCCGGCCTCGCTCGACCAGATTCGTGGCCACCACCTCAAAAGACCGCCAAGTGCCATCCTGATGGCGGGCCCGCAGCTCGATGGTCTGGACCGCGGCGGGATCGGCGAGCTGGCAGGCAAGAAACGCTACCGTGACGGCGGCATCATCGGGATGAATGAGATCCAGGCTGTCAATGCCGGCTAAGGCTTTTCGCGTATACCCGAGCACGCGCTCGACGGAAGGGCTTCCGTAGCGAATGTGACCATCCCGCCCGACGATGGCGATGATGTCGGACGCATTTTCGATGATGGAACGGAAGTAGTCCTCGCTGCGGCGCACCTCCTGGAAGGTCTCCTCGCGATCCGTCACATCACGCGCCACGCCGAGGACGAAGGGGGTCGATTCATGATTCGTTTCCAACGTATTGTGGTACTCCCAGATGAGGCATCGGCCGCCGGGCGTAACGATTTTCATCAGGCCGACAGCCGCGCCATCGCGGATCAGCGTCTGCATGTAGTCGTCGAAGCCGGCACCGTCATCGACGGGCATCAGATCGCGGATGGTCATCTTGCAGAGCTCATCCGCCGAGAACCCCAGGGCCTGGCAGGCGGCGACGTTGACGGAGAGGATGCGTCCCTCGACATCGTGCGTGCAGACCATGTCGCCGGACTCGGCGGCAATCCGGGAGGATTCCCTCAACTCGGGACGATACCCCGCGCCCTCGAAGGGAACGGGCATCTCATTCAACTGATTTTCCACCTTCGTCGTTGCGGCAAATCGCACGGGTGTGCTCCCTCGATCGGATTGCGCGGGCTGCATTCACCGGCGCTGTGTAGGAGTGCGTCCGCGCGGCTCAAAAAATACAGACCTTGACCGGCATCGCCCGGAACGCCTCAATTCCGTGAGGCGTATTTTTTCGGACCGCTCAGCGCACCTACGTTATGGACCCACGCCCAGCGCGGGGAAATAGAGGATGTGCCTATGATCCACCCCAGAAGATTCTTCGATCGACTCTCATTGTGTCGTCCGACCGATACGGGGAGAACGATCAGGACCTTCATTGCTCTGTCGCTGGCGCTTGCCGGCGGGGTACTTCAAGGACAGGAGAAGCGCGATCTCAGTTCGCTCAGCGTCGACGACCTGATGAACGTCGAGGTAACGTCGGTGTCGCGAAAAGCGCAGAAACTGTCCGACAGCGCCGCGGCCGTGTTCGTCATCACCCAGGAGGACATCCGCCGGTCTGGGGCAACCTCCATCCCGGAGATCCTGCGCATGGTGCCCGGGCTGGACGTGGCTCGAATCAACGGAAATACCTGGGCGATCTCCGCACGCGGCTTCAATGGCCAGTTCGCGAACAAGCTCCTGGTCATGATCGACGGCCGGAGCATCTACACGCCGCTCTTCTCCGGCGTTTACTGGGATGTCGCGGACACGTTGCTCGAGGACATTGATCGCATTGAAGTGATCCGAGGTCCGGGCGGCACCCTCTGGGGTGCGAACGCCGTCAACGGCATCATCAACATCATCACCAAGCACTCCATCGAAACGCAAGGCACGCTCGTATCCGCGGGGGCCGACACGGCGGATGGATCTTCAGGCGAAGCACGCTACGGTGGAACGATCGGCCGCAACGGGTCGTACCGCCTCTTCGGGAAATCGTCCGACCGCGCCGCTTCGGTGGAAGGAGCGAATCCGACCCACGACGCCTCGACGCTTGGACGGGCCGGCTTTCGCGCCGATTGGACCTCCAGAAAAGGGGACAGCCTGACGGCCCAGGGCGACATCTATCGAGGCACGTCGGCCAAGATTGGCCCGATCGATCCGGCCGCTCCCTTGGCCGTTCTTGGTGCCCTCGACCATGTCGCGGCAGAAGACCTTCAGTTTCGTTGGACGGCCGTTCAATCCAGCAGATCAGACACCAAATTGCAGGCGTCCTATGAGTACTCGGCCCGATCGCAGCCCATGCAGGCCCGTGGCACGCTCGACGTCGACTTTCAGCAGCATCTGAAGATCGGCGATCGGAACGACAGCGTGTGGGGCGCCGCATACCGGAACGTCAATGATCGCGTCGGCGGCATCGGACTGGCGCTCGTTCGCGATTCGGCCGTATCGAGCCTCGTAAGCGCCTTCATTCAGGATGAGATTCAGGTGACCCATCGCTTCCACATTACCGCCGGAACCAAGGTCGAGTATGCCTCAGCCTCGCACTTGCAGTTGCAGCCGACTCTGCGCCTTCTGTTCAAGGCCAGCGAGCGGCAGACGATCTGGGCGGCGGCCACAAGTGCGGTCAGAACACCGTCCGAGTTGGAGATCGATGGGCGGATCATTGTGGCCGCCTTTCCCGATGGCAGAGGAGGTACCGGGCTCGAGGTCGTCACCGGCAACCCCGCAATCAAGCCGGAGCGCGTCGAGTCGTTCGAAGCCGGCTACCGATGGCAGGGCTCATCCGCGATCTCGCTCGACGCGACCGCGTTTCACAACCGGATGCGCCATCTCATCGGAACCGAAAACGATCAGCCGTTTCTCGACGCCTCGGGACAAACGATCGTTCCAATCACGTTCCTGAACAGCGTCAACGGGAATGCGAATGGCGCGGAGCTGCTCCTTACAGATTCCGTCGCTGCTAACTGGAACGTCGCGCTCGGCTACTCCTTCTTTCACTCCGGCGCGACACTCGGCGACGTCTCGAGCCCCCGCCATCAACTACAACTGCGCTCCTCCCTACAGCTTCCGCAACAGCTCGAGCTGGACTGGTCGGCGTATTCCGTCGACAGACTTGGCAGCGACGTTCCCGCCTATGTCCGGTTCGATGGGCGATTCTCGTGGCATCCGTCAAGGCGATGGGAATTCGCCATTTCCGGCCAGAACCTCCTGCATGCCAGTCACACGGAATTCGCCGCCTTCACCGGGGCGTCGACTCCGGTTCAACGAACCGTGAACGGAAAGGTGACATGGCGGTTCTAACCACAAAGCGGCTGGTCCGCTGTCCGCTCGTCTTCTTCGTCGTGGTGACGGCATGCTTGTCAGCGAAGAACGCACAGGCGCAGAGCGAGCCTGACGAATACCAGGTGAAAGCCGCGTACCTCCTGAATTTTGCCCGATTTGTCGAATGGCCTTCGGACGTCCTCCCCGCGTCTTCGCCGTTGACCATTGTGATCGTGGGCGATGATCCATTCGGAGGCACGCTGGATCAACTGCTTCACGGAAAATCAGCAAACGGTCACCCCATTCATCTCCGGTATCTGCGCTGGAACGACTCCCTGGCGCAATACCAGATCGTTTTCATCAGCACCTCTGAGGAGTGGCATCTCCCGGAGATCCTCCGGAATCTCGGGTCTCACAGCGTACTGACAGTCAGCGACATCGACCGCTTTTCTCTCCGAGGCGGCGTCATCGAGTTTCGCATGGTTGGAAACCGGGTGCGCTTCGACATCAACAGAACGCCCGCCCTCGCGGGCCAGCTCAATATCAGCTCGAAGCTGCTCAGCGTGGCGCGGGCGGTCCATGAGGACACCACACGATGACCGCCGGACGGAAGCACTCCATTCGGCGAAAGCTGACGGGAATGATCATGCTGACCAGCACGGCCGCCGTGCTGCTGACCTGCCTCGGGTTTACGGCCTCGGGTCTTCTCAACTGGCACCGCCGGCTCGTCGCCGACCTCACGACGATCGCGCATGTCGTCAGTGCCAACAGTACGGCCGCACTGACTTTCGGAGACCGTCAGGCTGCCGTTGAGGTCCTGAACACACTTCGGGAAAAGCCGTCGATCATTGCCGCCGGCATTTAT
This sequence comes from Thermoanaerobaculia bacterium, assembly GCA_017883235.1. Classification (GTDB taxonomy): domain Bacteria; phylum Acidobacteriota; class Thermoanaerobaculia; order Gp7-AA8; family Gp7-AA8; genus JADGNZ01. Next base: position 23,859 of record JADGNY010000013.1, read on the forward strand.
ACAGTGCCGGGTGAGCCGTTCGCGCGGTACGAGCCAACTGCCTCGATTCGCGTTCCTCGTGCCCTGCTGGAGGATGGGTTCCACGAACGCAGCGATCGCATCGAGTTGTTTTACCCGATCCAGCTCGATCATCAACGCCTCGGCACCCTTTACATCGCCTCGGATACTCGCGACCGGACTGTCCGTCTCAAGCAATACGGCCAGATCGCGGCAGTCATCATTTTCTTTTCGTTGTGCGTCGCATTAATCCTTGCGGCACGGTTACAACGCGGTATCTCCGAGCCGATCGTCGCGCTTGCCGGTGTAGCAGCCGTCATCTCCCGGGAAAAAACCTTCAGCGTGCGGATCAACCATCGGAGCGTGGAAAACGACGATGAGATCGGTGAGCTAATGACCGGATTCAACAGCATGCTCGCGGAGCTCGAGCAGCGCGACCAGAAGTTGCTGCTTCATCAAACACGTCTCGAGAAGATGGTGGACTGCCGCACGGCCGAGCTGACGGTGGCGAATGAAGAACTGCTGCTGGCCAAGAACGCCGCCGAGAAAGCCGCTGCGATCAGTACTCAACTGGCCCGCGAAAGCGCGCTCATTCTCAACAACGCCATGGACGGGATCCTCGGCGTGGGACTCGACAACCGGCCTACGTTCCTCAATCCGGCAGGCGTTCGAATCATGGGGATGACCCTGACCGACCTTCAGGGAAAAACGATCCACGAGGCTGTCCATCACTCACACGCCGACGGCACACCGTGGCCGGAGAAAGAGTGTGCGAACACGATAGCCATGCGCCGCGGCAATCCGGTCGCGATTCAGGGCGATACCTTCTGGCGGCCCGACGGCACGAGTTTTCCAGTCGAGTACTCCTCGACACCGATGTTCGACGAGGACGGCAATCAGCTCGGCGCCGTCATCGTGTTCCGCGACGTCACCGAGCGGCGGGCCATCGAGCGGCTGAAGGGCGAGTTCGTCTCCACGGTCAGCCACGAGCTGCGCACCCCGCTGACCTCCATTCGCGGAGCGCTCGGCCTATTGAGCAGCGGGCTGCTCGGTCCGATCGCCGAAAAAGGGCAGCGGATGCTGGAGATCGCCGTCACCAATACCGATCGTCTCGTGCGTCTGATCAATGACATCCTCGATCTGGAGCGAATCGAGTCCGGCAAGATCGAACTGACGCGCGGCACCGTCGACGCACAAGTGGTCATGGACCAGGCCAGAGAAGGCCTCCAGTCGATCGCCGATCAGGCAGATATCCAGATCGTGACGGAACCGGCCGCGGGATCGCTCTGGGGCGACAGCGACCGGATCATCCAGACGCTGACGAACCTCATCGGCAACGCCATCAAATTCTCGCCGGCCGGGACGGCGGTCACGCTCGGCGGAACCGCGGGCGCGAACGACTTCACCTTCCGCGTTACCGATCAGGGGCGCGGCGTGCCCGACGACAAGCTCGAAGCGATCTTCGAGCGCTTCAGCCAGGTCGACGCATCCGATTCGCGCCACAACGGCGGCTCCGGGCTCGGTCTGGCCATCTGCCAAAGCATCGTAAACGCTCATGGCGGCCGGATCTGGGCGGAGAAGAACGATCCCGTGGGTACCCGACTTCAGTTCACGATTCCTCTGGCGGTGAGATCCCCCGTTGCCCTGGCGGCGGTCGAATCACCAGAGCAAACCGTCAGCGCGTCTTCGCAAGAGGATGGAGACCCGTCCGTGCTCATCGTCGAAGACGATATTGACCTGGCGCGTGTGATGACCACAGCACTGCAGCGCCACGGCCTGCGGACGATCCATACCGCCAGCGGCCGCGAAGCGATTCAGTTGTGCCAGCAGCGGGAACCGCGTCTCATCGTCCTCGACCTCGGTCTGACCGACATCGACGGCTTCGAAGTCGTGCGCTCCCTCCGGGAAAGCGAGACTCTCCGGCACGTCGCTCTTCTCGTCTATTCGGCCATCGACGTCGGAAGTGCCGACCAGTCCCGCCTGCGCCTCGGAGCGACGGAGTTCCTCACGAAGAGCCGTTGCAGTCTCGTTGATTTCGAAGCCCAGGTCGTCCGGCAGCTCAGCGCCGCAGCAAACGCAAAGGACTCACAGAATGCCGCATAAGTTCCATTCGGCGATAGCGGCCAGCCGGCTCGGTTTTCTCGCGGCGATCTTCGTCACCTCGCCGCTGCTGGCACTCGATCCCGCCAGGGCCATCACGCAATTCGGACTGAGCGTCTGGACGACGGACCAGGGTTTGCCGCAGAGCTCCGTAAATGCCATCGCGCAGACGAAGGACGGCTATCTCTGGTTCGGGACGCAGGAGGGTCTGGCCCGCTTCGACGGCGCACGCTTCACGGTCTTCGACAAACAGAACACGCCCGCCATGGACACGCAGCACATCGCTGCTCTGCTGGTGACACGCGACGGCTCCCTCTGGATCGGTCGAAACGGCGGCCTCACCCGATATAAGGACGGGCAGTTCAAGAGCTATTCGCAACGCGACGGCCTGAACGACGGCTTCATCTGGTCATTGGCCGAGGGGCCCGACGGCAGCATCTGGATCGCCACATATTCGAGCGGTGTGTACCGCTTTCACAACGGCAAATTCACGTCCTACCGCGTCAGCGATGGTCTCGCCTCGGATTCGATCTGGAGCACCTACACGGCAGCCGACGGCACGCTCTGGATCGGAACGAACGGCGGAGGACTGAGCCATTTCTCAAACGGAGCATTCACGAACTACACGACCCGGAACGGGCTGGCGAGCAACATCGTCTGGGCCATTCATCAGGACCGCGCCGGCGACCTCTGGATCGGTACAAACGATGGCCTGAACCGGTTGCACGACGGAAGGCTCACAACATTCACCACCGCCGACGGCCTGTCGAACAATTCCGTGAAAGCGATCAGGGAAGACCGCGACGGGAACCTCTGGATCGGAACGGACGGCGGAGGGCTCAATCGATACTCCGGCGGCAAATTCACGTCGTTTGGCACACAACAGGGTTTGTCGGACAACTCGGTGATGTCGCTGTATGAGGATCTCGAGGGGAGCCTCTGGGCCGGCACTTCGGCCGGCGGCGTCGATCAACTGCGGCCAGGGAAATTCGTCACCATCAGCAGGTCCGAAGGGCTCTCCGGGGACGGGGCATGGTGCGTCCGGGAAGCAGCGGACGGGTCGCTGCTGATCGGGACGAACAACGGTTTCTCGCGCTGGAAAGACGGCGTAACGCACAACCTCTCCGCTCCCGGCGGCCTCTCCTCGAACGTGGTTCGCTCGGTGCTCGAAGACCGGGACGGCAGCCTCTGGCTCGGGACTGCCGATGGTCTGGATCGCTACGACCACGGGAAGCTGACCGTGTATCGAGCGTCGTCCTCAGGACTGTCCAACGACTTGATCCGTTCGCTGGCGCAGGACCGCGAGGGGAACATCTGGATCGGCACCCGAGGAGGCGGTCTCAATCGCTTTCGCGACGGCGTCTTCACTGTATTCAATACGAAGAACGGCCTGGTCAATGACGTCGTGGCGTCGATCGACGAGGATGCCGATGGCTCTCTCTGGATTGCAACGAACGGCGGCGTCAGCGTGCTGAAAGACGGCCGGTTCCGGAACTTTACGGCGCGGGACGGCCTGTCCAGCGACATAGTCCGCGTGACCTATCACGACCGCAAAGGGGTTCATTGGGTGGGAACGTACGGCGGCGGCCTCAATCGGATCAAGGACGGCCGCATCACGCCGATCACATCCAAAGACGGTCTGTTCGACGACGTCGTCTTCTCGATCCTCGACGACGGACTGGGGTATCTCTGGATGACGTGCAATCGCGGGGTCTTCCGTGTCAGCCGCAAGGAGCTCAACGACTTCGCGGAACACAGGATCCAGCATGTTCATTCGATCTCATACGGTGTTGCCGACGGGATGAAAAAGGCCGAATGTAACGGCGGCTATCCGTCGGGATGGAAGGGGAAGGATGGGCGGCTGTATTTCCCGACAGTGATGGGCGTAGCGGCGATCAATCCCGCCAGGGTGTGGCTCAACTCGGTGTCTCCGCAGGTCCGCACCGAGGAGGTCCTGCTCGATGGAAAGCTGGCGCCGGTGACCGCGGACGCGCTCACGGTCGGTCCTGGACGCCACGGCCTGGAGATCCACTACACGGCCCTCAGTTTTCTCGCTCCGAACAAAGTGGCTTTCCGCTATCGCCTGAAAGGATTCAGCGACGAATGGACCGATGCCGGCGACCGGCGGGTGGCGTTCTATACGAATCTGCCTCCCGGGAACTATCTCTTCGAGGTGATGGGCAGCAATAACGACGGCGTCTGGAGCGTGGTCAGGAATCCGCTTCGCCTCCGGTTTCAGGCAGCGTTCTATCAGACATACTGGTTCTGGATCGGTTGCGCCGTCCTCCTGTTCATCGCTGTTCGGGCCGGGTTCAAGATGCGGCTGCGCCTCCTCAACGAGAGCGAGCGTCTGCTCGTGAAACGCGTCGGCGAGCAGACCGCGGAGCTCAAGGCAGCCAAGGAGTCCGCCGAACGAGCAGCCAAGGCCAACGAACGGCTCAGCCGGAGCAAGCAACTGATTCTCAACTCGGCCGGAGAAGGAATCTTCGGTCTGGACGCGGACGGCATCGCCACGTTCGTGAACCCTTCCGCGGCCCGGATGCTGGAGTGGCCGGTGGAAGAACTGGTGGGAAAGAATCTTCATCTCCTCATTCATGCAGAATCCCCTGACGCTGCTGATTCACTCGCCTCCTGCGAGGTCTGCAGCGGCGGAGGCGCTCAGGGAGCGACATTGATCAGCCGGACCGCCAACTTCCGGCGCCGGAGCGGACGTCCGTTCCCCGTCGAGTACGCGGCCGGCGCGATCGTCGACCATGGCGATAAGGGTGGCGTCGTGGTCACGTTTCGTGATGTGACCGAGCGTCGCGCCGTCGAGCAGATGAAAAGCGAGTTCGTCTCCACGGTCAGCCACGAACTGCGGACGCCGTTGACCTCCATCCGCGGAGCGCTCGGTCTCCTCAGCAGCGGAATGCTCGGACCGATTGCCCAAAAGGGGCAGCGGATGCTGGAGATCGCCGTGACCAATACCGATCGCCTCGTCCGCCTCATCAACGACATCCTCGATCTGGAGCGAATCGAGTCCGGCAGGGTCGAGCTGACCCGAGGCCCCGTCGATGCACAGACGGTCCTGCTGCAGGCCACGGAAGGACTGCAGTCGATCGCCGAAAAGGCAGACGTGCGGATCGTGGTCAAGCCGGCAACCGGAACACTCTGGGGCGATAGCGACCGGATCATTCAGACGCTGACGAACCTCCTCGGCAATGCCATCAAGTTCTCACCGCGTCAGACGACGGTGACCGTGAGCGGACGCGCCGAGGAAGGCGATTTCGTCTTCTGCGTCACCGACGAGGGACGCGGTGTGCCGGCCGAAAAACTGGAGACGATCTTCGAGCGCTTCAGTCAGGTGGATACCTCCGATTCACGCGACAAAGGCGGCTCAGGGCTCGGCCTGGCCATCTGCCAGAGCATCGTCGCCGCGCACGGCGGCCGCATCTGGGTGGAAAAGAACGATCCCGCCGGCAGCCGCTTTCAATTCACGATCCCCGTCGCAAAAGAGGGCCAGCATGCCGCATAGACAGATTCTGGTGATCGACGACGAGAACGACATCCGCGAGGTGGCCAAGCTCACTCTCCAGTTGACGGAGAGCTGGACGGTATGGACTGCCAACGGCGGCGCGGCCGGAACGGCGCTCGCGCTCTCCGCGGAGCCCGATGCCATCCTCCTCGACGTGATGATGCCGGACATGGACGGCCCCACCACGCTTCGCCTCCTTCAGCAGCAGGGAGGCACGAAGAGGATCCCGGTCATTTTTCTGACGGCGAAAGTTCAGGCCGCCGATCGCCACAAATTCATGCAGCTCGGCGTGCGCGGGATCATCTGCAAGCCCTTCGACCCGCTCACGCTGGGGCAACAGATCAGGGAGATGTTGTCGTGGGGGTGATTCAGGAGTGAACGCGTTTGCGCCATCAAACTCTCTCGAGTGCTGAACGCCACTGGTCGTCCAAGTCCAGCCTTCGCACCCATGTCTCGACATATGCGATGTCAAGTTTGGATGCCTGTACGCGAATAACGGTTGCGGCATCCTCGATCTGGCGTTCCGATTCACCAGCCTTCGCCCAGAGGAGCTTCGCGATCACGATGTCCTCTGGCGACACCACTGATAGGCGCAGGCCGTCTGCATCGATCAACACGCGACGTTCGAATTCCTCGACATTGAATTCATCAAACGGCGGGATGATGAAGTCAATTTTCCAGCCTGTCGCATAATCAATAATGTTGAACTGGCTGCGGCGACGCAAAGAGTCCAGGGCATCTTGAAGATCGGAGTGGTAGCTGGAAGGCGGTAGAGACTCTATGAATCTTGTAAGTTGATCTCGGTTCGGAAAGATGATGATGTCAATGTCGCGGGTTGCTCGTGGAATGCTGTGTATGGAGCTCGCGTACGAGCCTGTCAGCATGTATGGAATCGCCGCCGCTTCCAGCGCTGCAACTAACCGGCCGAGAAGATCCTGAACTGTCACTTGTCCGCAAGAGTAACGCCGTAGAGCTGCTTCAGCATCTCGCGATCGAGCTCGGTCTCGGTAAGCTCCGGCCTGCGGCTACGCAGTCCTGCCCTGCTCAGCGACCGGGCGAACTCGCTCATTTCAATCGTCATGTCAAGGCGCTCAGCAGGAGAAAATCGCCGGTGAATGTCATCCTGAAGTTCCGCCGCGGAACGCGCCGTGTCTCGAGCCACCATGCGCCTCGAACGGTACCACGTTCAACCAATCAACTGGCGAGCGCCGGCCCCGGACCAGCCAAGACCACCTCTGATCGCCCCAAACTTGCCGCCCGCCCGCCTTCGATCTCCCCCCATGGAAGAGGCGCAGGCGGCGGCGTGGTGGCAAACCCATCGCCCTGCTCTGCAGGAACGTGAGATGCCTGTCGAGCCAGTGAGGAACGATGCGACAACGATGATTGGCGGGTTCGCGTAGCCTGTAACACCTGGGAGCGCGGGCGTCTCGCCCGCGTTTGATGCTCGCCATCCTGCTGCTTGCAAGCGCGGGCGAGACGCCCGCACTCCCAAGTCTCCGCACAAAATCGCGGACTGGTTGCTCTTCACGCGGAGGACGCGGAGAGCCAAAGTCTCTTTCTCCGCGTCTCCGCGTGACTCACTTCGCGCTGAACTTCGCCGGGAACTGCGCAATGATCCCGTCGCTGAGGATGTCCGCCATCCCGAGGATGTGATGGACCACTTGGTCGTAATCCTTGACGCTCGCCGCGTAGTCACCTTTCAACTGATGCGTCGCTTCATCGAGCGTCTGATCGAGGTGCATGAACATCGCTGACTGAAGCGTCTCTTCCGGCCAATGCTTCGGGTTGGCACCGTGAAGGAACTTCGCGATATCGGTGGCGTTCTCGCGCCAGCGCTTGTTCTCGCTGGCCACTTTCGCGTTATCTCCCGCTTTCGCCGCCGCGACGATGCTCGCCGCGATCAGGATGTGGTCCTTCAACAGCGCCGTGAGTTTGGCGCCCGCGTCATGACCGTAGAATTCGGCGACGGCGTTCCCGATGTCGGTCTGATTCTCCAGGAGCCTCTGCGTTGTCGCGTCTTTATCGGGAAGACCGGCTACAGCACTGACGATGTAGAGCCGTGTCCAGGTGACATGGTCTTCCCACAGCTTCCGCATACCGTCATGAAAGGCTTCTTTCGACGCCGCATACGTGTTGGGAACGAGTAATAGAACAACTGCCAGCAAACCGAAGATGCGTACATTTCTAACCATGCTTTCTCCTAATCTCTGTTCGGCGTGCACAGAGCGTGCACGTTTCGCAAGCGATTGCCTGCGTATTTCACCGCGACTTCATCCGCTCATGAGCTCGGCCATCACATTGGCGACAACGCGGTCGCAACGGCTGCTCCCGAATGGATAGATCGTTTCCAACGTCAGGCCGGCACGCCGGGTAATCCCCTCGCGAAGCATGGCCCTTGCGCGCGAAAGACGCGTCTTGATGGCGTCCTCCGATACGTCCAGGCAGCTCGCCGCTTCGGCGGTGCTCATCCCCTCGACGTCGCGCAGAACCAGGACGGTTCTGTAGGTCGCCGGCAATGCCGAGACTTCCGCCTCGACCACGTCGCGCATCTCCTTCGCCGAAGCCTGCTGCTCGGGATCAGGAGACGCCGTTTCGATTCGTTGAAGAGCCATGTCATCCCCTCCGCTCCACGACCAGGACGAGCTTTGAGATTTTCGCAGGCGCGCCAGAGCTTCATTGACGGCGATGCGAATCAGCCACGTCGAAAAACGAGATCGGTCGGCGAACTGCGCGAGGTGTGCATAGGCGTTGAGGTACGCCTGCTGCATCACATCCTCCACCTCGTCGTCCGTCTTCAACACCGCGCGCACGGCCCGATAAACGCTCTGGTTGTATCGGCGCAGGAGAATCTCGAACAACGCGGTGTCGCCGTCGAGGACGCGCCGCACGACTTCGGCATCGCTCAACTGCTCACCCGCGGGCGCAACGCTTGTGCTGGTGGGGGTCATCGGTCTGTGCTCTCCACATCATTTGAGTGAGAAAGCGGGAAAAGGTGACATTCCCTAGTTCGTGTCACCAAATCGTCCGCCCTCACTCTAATCGTGCAGGAGGAAGTTATGGACTCACGACTCAACGCTCCGTTCTGGGCTCTGCGCATCGCCATCGGTGCCATGGCATTTCTGGCAGGGCTGGACAAATTCTTCAATCTGCTGGTCGACTGGGAAAAGTACGTCAGCCCGCTGCTGACGAAGACCACCCACCTCTCTCCCGAGGCACTGATGCACGCGGCCGGCGTGATCGAGATGATCGCCGGCATCGCGGTGCTGAGCGGTTTGACGCGCATCGCCGCATACATCGTCACCGCATGGCTGGTTCTGATCGCCCTCGGTCTGCTGACCACGGGGCAATACTTCGACGTGGCCGTTCGCGACCTGGTGATCGCCGTCGGTGCCTTCACGCTGGCCCGACTCGCGGAGGTGCGCGCGTCCGGCGCGCGGCCCGCGGCACGCTGACTACTCTTCCCGGCTCGGTTCGGCTCGCCGGCGCTACACTCGCGCCATGCGACTTGCGATCACGCTGCTGGGTCTCACTCTCACCGTCCGCCTGTTCGGGGGCGACCTTCCCCTTCTCCCCGATCCCCAGGTCTCGGCCCTCGCGGGCGAGATCTCGGGCGAGTCGGCGAAACGGAACCTGGAAGGCTTCTCGCGGCTTCATCGCATGCGTGGCTCACGCGACTTTCATCGCGCCGCGGAGCAGGTCATCGCCGAGTTAGTGAAGTACGGTTACGCCGACGCGCATATCGACGCGTTTCCGGCCGACGGCAGGATCTTCTACGGCACGCAGCGCTCGCGTCCGGCGTGGGAAGCCGACTTCGCAGAGCTGTGGGAGCTGGACGGCAGCGGCAATCCGATCACGCGCATGGCCAGTTGGGACGCCGCACCGATCACGCTCGCCGAAGACAGCGCCAGCGCCGACCTGACCGCGGATCTCGTCGACGTGGGCGATGGATCGCACGAGAGTGACTACGCGGACAAGGATGTGAAGGGGAGGATCGTCCTGGCCGCCTCTCAGGCCGATGCGGTTCAACGCATGGCCGTGGCGAAATTCGGCGCCGCCGGCATCGTCAGCTACGCCGCCAACCAGCGCACCGCATGGTGGAAGCAGGACGAGACGCTCGTCCGCTGGGGTCACCTGGAAACGTTCTCCTCCTCCCCCACCTTCGCCTTCATGATCTCCCTCGGCGACGCACGCGGCTTGCAGGCGCGGCTGGCCAAGGGGGAGCACATCCGGCTGCATGCGATCGTCAAAGCGGGACAGCACCCCGGCTCCTACGACATCGCCACCGCCACCATTCAGGGATCCGATCCACGGCTGCGCGATGAGGAGATCGTCTATAGCTGCCATCTCGATCACCCGCGCCCCGGCGCGAATGACAACGCCAGCGGCTGTGCCACGATCCTGGAAGTGGCGCGGACTCTTCATAAACTGATTGCTGAGAAACGCATCCCGCCTCCGCGCCGGACGATCCGCTTCGTCTGGCCTCCCGAGATCGAAGGGACGATGGCGCTGCTCAACGCGAAGCCGGAGCTTGCCGCGCACATCAAAGCAGCCATCCATCTCGATATGGTGGGCGGCGGCCCGGAGACGAAGACGATCTTTCACGTCACCCGCGGCCCGGCCAGCCTGCCGTCGTTCGGGTACGACGTCGCCGCGGCGATTGGCAGCTTCGTCGATGCCCAGTCGTCGCGATATGCGATGAGCGGCACCGCGAAATGGCCCCTGGTCGCCCCGGAAGGAGGACGCGACGCGCTCCGCGCGGCGATGGTCCCGCTGACCCTGGGCAGCGATCACGAGGTCTATAGCTCCAGTTCGTGGGGCATCCCGGCCGTCTATCTCAACGACTGGCCCGATCGCTTCATCCACACAAACGCCGACACACCGTCGAAGATCGATCCGACAAAACTGAAACGCGCCGGCTTCATCGCCGCCGCCACCGGCCTGGTCCTGGCCAACGCAACCGCCGCCGACGCGCCGGAGATCGTGAGCGTGATGGAGGAAGCCGCGCTGCATCGCGCCGCCGAGGCCCGGGCGCAGAGCCGTGAGCTCCCGCCGATCGAGGCAGCCAACCGGCTGCGCTTCCAGCTCGTGTACGAAGCGCAGATGTTCGATTCGATGGACCGCTTCTTCACGCCGCCACCCGCCGCCCGATCCGAATCCGACCGCTTCCTGACCAAACTCGCTTCGCTCCTCCCCATCCCACCCACGCCACCCGCATCCGGCCCCGTCTACCACCGCAATCCCGCGATCCGCGGCTCCCTCGACGCCTTCGGTTACGACTACCTCGAAGCCCACCTCGGCCACGACCGTGCCGCCAAACTCGCCCTCCTCAATTTCGAAGGCCCCCGCGGCGAAGGAGGCGAATACGCCTACGAAGCCCTGAACCTCGCCAACGGCAAGCGAACCACCAGCGAGATCCGCGACGCTCTGTCTGCGATTTACGGCCCCGTGCCGCAGGAAGCCGTCGACCAGTTCCTGGCGGGGGCGGCGGAGGGTGGGTTGGTGGGGATACGTCGCTGACCTCTCGCTAACGCTAACTGCATTTTGCCAGTCTGCCTGAACCACTTGCTTCTAGCGAGCCACTAAGAAATTGCGCTTCGATGCCCTCGAAGGTCCTCCCTCTCTCATTCTCGGAGTGCCCTCCCATCGAGAGCCCTTCTCCCCCAGCTGAAAAGCGCTGGGGGAGAAGGGCTCTCGATTTTAGGGAGCTGCCGAGAACGAACTCGCCAAGCCACCACACACCTCTACTAATTGTGGATGCGAAGTCCCGCGCCTCAAAAAACCCACACAGGGCGCCCGCGCCAAGATCCCCCTCACGCGGAGAAGGCTTCACCGACGCCGCGCCACACGCTTCTTCTTGGGGGGCGCCGGGCGGGGACCTCGCATCTGATCGAGAATCTCATCAACGGACTTGCCGAGATTCAGAACACCGAACAGGCGATCCACCGGGTGCTTGCTCATCACGAGTAAAGGGTACTACGTCTTACCAGTATCGTAAGAAATCCGTCCGCGTCTCCGCGTGCAAACCCACCTCACGCCGAGGCAAGGAGGTTGCGAAGGTGGGTCATCTCCGCGAGATGTTCGAAGTCGTGCCGCGTCCAATGTTCGAGCAGCAGCTCCAGCGTGAAATGGCGGACGCCTTCCAGCTCACCGATGCGTTTGAAATCCGCGGGGGAGGCCGCACGGAGGCGTTCGATCGATCGGGCCCGCGAGGCGGCGAAGTCCTCCAGCGCGGGAGCAACCGGCTGAACGTTGTAATTCCTCTCGCGCGCCAGACGGGCACCATCGAGATCGGGGAACGAGGCACCGCTCTCGCTCAGCATCCGGACGATGCGAACCTCATAACCTTCGATATCGATATCGCGCAGATACAGGACGTTCTCCCGTAACGAGAACTCGTTCGGCGACGGCTTGAAGGAGAGATCCTCTTCACTTCGCCCTTCGATGAGAGCGCGCACGCGGTTCGGTGTCTGCTCCAGGAGATCGATCACATTCATCGCTTACTCCAGCCGCACCAGTTCCAGGGTATGCGTCGTCGAATGCTGGCCGAGTCCGTCGGACTTCTCGCTCGCCTCGTAGCGGACGACCACCAGCCGGTCGCCGCTACGCGCATACGTCCAACTCTGCTTCTGCTCGGACTCGAAGCTGATCAGGAGAAAACTGGCCTTGACTGAGATCGACGCCTCCGCCGCGAGCGGCGTTCCGTCGTCTCCGACCCAGACCGACAGTGCTCCCTCGAGCTTCTTCACGTGCTTGCTTTCTGCTTTCGACATCTTTGGAGCGAGCTTGAACGACAGAAGGTGCGCCGGCCGTCCGCCGAAGCTTGCCGGCTTCGTCTGCACGAACTGCGCGGGCTCGAGGATGACGCTGAGCGCCGCGGCACCATCGAGAAGCTCGGCCACGTGGATCGGCCGGACGTGACTGGCCCCGCTGCGGATCGGCGTCGGCCGCTCCGGGTCACGAGCCTCCGCGCGCGCCTCCTGCGTCGCCTGCGTCAGCATCGCCCGGGGATAGACGATGTGAAGACCCGATTCGCCGATCTCGAATCCGACGGACGCTTTCCCGTCGTCGGCCTTCTCCTCTTCGCCCGACCGCGACGTCGAGGTGACATCGAGCGTGCCGTGAACCGGAGTCGTCGCCGGGAGCCGGCTGAGCGTCAGGCGCAGATCGGTCAGCCCATCGGCGGCAGCGGCCGCCGGAACGAGCAACACGAGTAGCAAGACATGGAAACGCATCGATCAATCCCCCTTCAGGTGCTTGGCACGTTTTCGGTTTTCGGTTTTTCCCTGGATGTGCTCGCTCGCTTTCGACATGAAGCCGTCATTTGACCACTACTTCACCAACTCCGCACCTCCGCGTCTCCCTCGGCTCCGCGTGATCAGGCTACCCTTTCGCAACTTGGAACTATGGAAATCATGCTTGACTCACGTGTTACTTTATTTGGCGGTAGGGATTTCGGCCCCTACACCACTCCTTCTAGCGACAGGTCATTTCCACCGCCCTCGATCAGTTCCGGTTTCGGAGGGCAATAAGCGGTCGGATGCATCCTGTGAACGATGCGGTTTCTCTGCGTATGAAGTGTCGTCTGTCTCTGGCCCCAGGCGGGGCTGCGGTCGCGTCGGCCGCTGCTCCTTATTCTCTCTCTCTCAACAAACGGAGGTCTCATGAAACTACGGATTGTTCTTCTCTCCACCCTTGTCGTTCTCTGCTCGTTGTCTCTGTTCGCTCAGGAATGGCCGCAATGGGCACTCAATCCCCAACACACCGGTCAGACCTCGATCGTCGGTCAGAACCTGAACGAGAACCTGGTCAACATCATCTACGACCCTCTCGTCCCGCAGGAGGAGGGACCCAATGCCGGCGCCGGCACTCTGCTCGCGCACTACCAGGCGCCGCTCGTGGACGGCAACAACGTCTACATGATGTTCAAGTCGGGCACGTTCGACCCGAACGACTACTCGACCCAGACCTGGGGCGAGACGAAGTACTCGTGGAGCGGTTCCACGCTCGTCACGGCGTGGCAGTTCACCACCGACTGGAAAGCTCCGGGCAGCCTGAATGACTTCTGGGAACCGGTCTTCCATCCGGCCCTGGCAAACGGCTTCCTGTACGTTCCCGGCGCCGGCGGGTCGATCTGGCAAGTGAACAAGTCCACCGGAGCGGGCACGCGCATCAACCCGTTCAACAACATCAATACCAGCCGTTACACGGCCAGCCCGCTGACGGTCGATGCGAACAACAACATCCTCTACAACGTGGTTCAGCTCAAGAGCGGGACGAAGGACTTTTACGCCGATGACATCGTCGACTCCTTCATCATCCGGGTTTCGCCGAGCGGAAACATCGAGAAGGTCAGCTACTCGACGCTGACGACCGGCACGCCGGCCGGCAACGCGCAGTGCACGAACGCCTTCTCGACCCAGCCTCTGCCGTGGCCGCCGTCGCCGACCGCCGTCGCGCCGACGGTGCAGTGCGGCACGCAGCGCCCCGGTCTCAATATGGCCCCCGCCATCGCTCCGGACGGCACCATCTACGTGGCCACGCGCGCACAGTTGCTCAGCCGCGAGACCTGGCTCCTGGCCATCAACCCCAACCTCACGCAGAAGTGGATCCGCACGATGCGCAACCGCTTCAACGACGGCTGCGGCGTACCTCACTCCCTCGGCGGCCAGCTTCCGCCCAACGGCGCTCCGGGCGGCTGCCGCGCCGGCGCGAACTACGGCGTCGATCCGGCCACGAATGCCCCAGGCGGCGGACGCATCCTCGATGACTCCTCGGCCACCCCGGTGGTCGCCCCCGATGGCTCGATCGTCTTCGGCGCCTACACCCGCTACAACTACGCGCAGGGACATTTCCTGCACTTTGCTTCCAACGGCGACTTCCTCGCATCGTACAAATTCGGATGGGACTGCACGCCGGGGATCTATGCTCACGGAGGCACATACTCCATCGTGACGAAGGACAACCACTACGGCGGCGTCGGCTCGTACTGCAACGACGATACGATCTGCCCGCCCGACCGGAACGCCACGGATCCCGGCTATCCCGAGCAGTACTTCATCTCCCAGCTCAATCACAACTTCAACATCGAGTGGAGCTTCCAGAACACCAACACCCTGAGCTGCACGCGCGATTCGTCCGGCAACATCACCTGCGTCAGCGATCACCCGCACGGCTTCGAGTGGTGCGTCAACGCCTTCATCATCGACGGCAACGGCGTCGTCTTTGCGAACAGCGAAGACGGAAACCTCTACGCCCTCAACCAGGGCGGAACGCTGAAGCAGGAGATCTTCCAGCAGCTCGCCCTCGGCGCGGCCTACACGCCGACCTCGATCGGCAGCGACGGCAAGATCTACTCGCAGAACGCCGGCCACCTCTTCGTCGTCGGTAACTGATCCCATCGACCGCATTTGATTCAACCGAAGGGCAGACCATTCCGGTCTGCCCTTTACTTTTTAGGGCTCACGCGAAGACGCGAAGGCGCGCTGTCATCCTGAGGCTGCCGGAGCCGCTGAGCGAGCGTAGCGAGCGAAATGCGGCGGAGGACGGCGAAGGATCTCCAGTGGCAGCGCCTGTGGCAGGAGCAGCGCCCTGTGACGCCCGTCATACCCACGCGTGATCGCCTTCCGTGCTCTCTCCCCGATCACCCGTTAGCATCCGGCGGAATTCACCGATCAGGAGACAACCATGGCCTACGTCATCACCGACAACTGCATCAAGGACGGACTGTGCGCCGACGCCTGTCCCGTCGATTGCATCCACCCCAGAACCGACGAGACCGGTTTCGAAGCCGCCACCCAGGTCTACGTCAACCCCGCCGAGTGCATCGACTGCGGCGTCTGCGTTCCGGCCTGCACGTCGGATGCGATCTTCCCGCTCGACGAAGTCCCCGCGGACAAGCAACAGTTCATCGCCGTCAACGAAGCGTACTTCGGCTAGGCCGGCACGGCCGGCGGCGCTGGTTGCCCAAGGCTCGGCCACCGTCTTCGCTCGATCGTTCTGCCGCGCAGACTCCTGGGAGACGCTCACGCGAAGGCGCGGCAGGTTCCGATCCCCAAACGGAGCGCTGGCGTCTCGCCGGCTGGCCCGGCGGGAGCCTGCCCTGAGCGGAGCCGAAGGGTCTCGCCGCCGCGGTTAACGCGGATGGATCGCATCTTGCGGGTAGGCCGGCCCGGCGTCGCCCATGATTGATGTTGATATATCGTACCGGGAGCCATGTCTGAATACATCCCATGGAGCAGCCAGCCTCTTGATTCATGGGCCGGCAAGTATGCTCAAGGAAGGTTCGTCGATCTCGACGGACGGAGGACTCACTATCTCGAGCGAGGAGAAGGCGAACCGGTCATCCTTCTGCACGGTTTCCTTTACGATTCCTATCTATGGGCAGACAACATCGATGCGCTCGCCCGGCACTTCAAGGTCTATGCGCTCGATCTCTGGGGCTGTGGCTACAGCACTCGTGAGCCCCTCGATTATGGCTACCAACTCTACGCTCACCAGCTATCGCTGTTCATGGACAGCCTCGGAATTCCGCGGGCCTCTCTTGTCGGCCAGTCAATGGGTGCCGGTACTGCCATCAAGTTCTGCGTCGAGCAGCGGCAACGAGTGAACAATCTCTTATTGGTCGATCCGGCCGGATTGCCCAATCCGCTTCCTTGGATGGGGAAAATCTTCAACCTGCCTCGAATCGGCGAATTCCTCATGGGCTTGAATACCGATATCGTCAGGAAGCAGGGACTTCGCGATTCATTTATCCACGACAGCAAGCGCATTACGGACGATTACTTCGAAAACGCGACTCGGGCTCATAAGATCGCAGGAACCTCGGAAGTATTGCTGACGATCCTGCGCAAGCAGTTCTTCGACAAGCTGAGCGCCGAGATCGGCCGGCTGGCTGAAATCGCACCGCCGGTTCTGATCGTCTGGGGGAGAGAAGACAAGGCCATTCCCCTTCGGTGCGGGCAGGAGATGCACCGTATTCTGAAAGGATCGCGCCTGGAGATCCTGGACCGCGCCGGTCACGTCCCGAACTTCGAGCGGGCGGCTGAGTTCAATCAACTGGCGGTCGATTTCCTGCGATCCTAGCCCGCATTTCTCACACTCTCACTGGAATCGTCGGCACCCTGTACCTCGTCGAGAGCCCTTCTCCCCCAGCGGTTTTCTTGCTGGGGGAGAAGAGCCTGCCCTGAGCGAGCGAAGCGAGTCGAAGGGTGCCGAAGGCGGATGAGGGGGCGGTTCTCGCGCGTGTGTCATTTGCGCGCGACTCGTGCTTTTCGGCCGTCTCGAAGGCCCGTGCCGCAAGATCGTTCATGTCGCGCATACGCCCCCCTCATCCGCCTTCGGCACCTTCTCCCCCCGCAAAAAAACCGCGGGGGGAGAAGGACTCTCGACGAAGGGAGTGGCAAGGCTCTCGAGAGAACAATTCAAGTGAGCGTGTGTGAGCGAGTGAGAAATGCAGGCTAGGCGTTGAGTAGGCCGACCGGCTTACACCTCCACCTCGCCGTCGAACAATGGCCAGAACGATTTCGGTAACACCTCGCGGGGACGCAGACCGCTGACGTCGGGCCGCGCCGAGGAGAGCGTCTCCCACAGCAGCACGTTCTGCCCGCGCTGAGCCACAGCCCGCAATCCGACCAGCGCCTTGGCGCTGTACGTCACCTCGCCGCGCGCGCCGATGGCTTGCTGCACCAGGGGGAGCGCCTCGATGGCCTCCCTGGTTGGGTATCCATAGCCTTCCCCGAGAGCGCCACCGTACAAGACATAGTTGAGGTGCGGCATCGGCTGGCCAGCAAGCTCGGGCACGGCACGCGTCAGGAAACGCCAGGTTCGCCTGGCCACGACGTGGATGGTGAAGCGATTGGTCACCAGCGCCCGGCTGATGCGTACGCCGACCACGCGCGTCTTCCAACCCAGCAACGCACAGCCGATGGCGAGCGCGGCAAGGGTGCCGGAACTTCCAGCGGGAAGCACCATGACATCCGGGCGCGGAAGCTCCCCGTTCCGCACCTGCGCGTCGAGCTCGAACATCGCGTCGATGTAACCGATGTTGGAAAGCGGGTCGGAGGCGCCCGGGGGGATGTAATACGGCCGTTTCGTCCTGAGCTGGACCGCGAGCGCGCGTACTGCCGTTCCGGCGTAGCCGTAGCCGCGGATCAGCGTCGCGCCGGCGCCGGCGTCGACGAGCAACGCCTCACGCATGAACGAGGTGTACGGCTGGTCGAACATCACGGCGGTCACCGGCAGGCCCGCTTCTCTGCCGAACAGCGCCGTAGCCATGACTTGCGTGCTGGCCAGGCCGCCCACCGTCACGATGTGCTCTGCCTTGCGCCGCAACGCCTCGGCCAGCACGAATTCATAGCGCCGCACTTTGTTGCCGCCGTAGAGCGCGTTGGCGCGGTCGTCACGCTTGTGCCACACGCTGTCACACCCAAGCCAGTCGCCCAGATCGAGCCGCTCCACAGCCGTAGGCCGGTCTACCAGCGGACGAAAGGCCAGCGTCTCCTGGAGGATGGGATAGCGCTCGAAAAGAGGTAACACGGAAGGTTGGCCTGACAGTGTGCCTCACTTTGAGGCCAAAGGATGAAGGCGGAAGGATGAAGGATGGATCAAAACGCGCTTCATCCTTCATCCTTCAGATTTCATCCTTTGATCGTTCGTTCAGACGGTCATGGCCTCCTGGCGCGCCGACGGTGGCGAGCCCAATATCGGCCTGGACCTCCCTCGCTGGATGAACGAGCTCGGGCTGCGCGTGACGAGGCTCCGTCCGATCGTCGAAGTCATCACGCCGTCAAGCTTCATCTGGGAATGGCCGAAGGCGTTCGTGGAGGTCAATCTGGCCCGCCTGGTCGACCTCGGACGGCTGACTTCGGATCAGGCGAAGCAGGTGCGTGACGACTTCGCCAATCGATCCGCTGCTACACATACGATCCTGATCACCCCGGCGGTGATGGAGATCGTGGCCGTCGCGGAATGACAACCGCCAGCCCGAACCTCTCGTCGAGCCCTGCGCTCGGCGGGACGCACGTACGCACCGGGGTGTCACGTTGCGACACGGGAGTGTCACGTTGGGACACGGGGGTACCCCGCTGGGACACGGTGGGTACCCCACTGGGACACGGTGGGTACCCCACTGGGACACGGTGCGTACCCCACTGGGGGACGGTGCGTACCCCACTGGGGGACGGTGCGTACCCCACTGGGGGAAGGTGCGTACCCCACTGGGGGACGGTGCGTACCCCACTGGGGGACGGGGCGTACCCCACTGGGAGACGGTGGGTACCCCACTGGGGGACGGTGTGTACCCCACTGGGAGACGGTGTGTACCCCACTCGGGGACGGTGTGTACCCCACTGGGGGACGGGGCGTACCCCACTGGGGGACGGTGCGTACCCCACTGGGACACGCTGGGTGTCCCACTGGGACACGGGGGGGTCGCGTTGCGGCGCGGGGGGATCGCGGTCGAACAGTTTGAGCTCACGCGGAGACGCGGAGGAGACCACGGGGATTTCTTCCTCCGCGCACTCCGCGCCTCCGCGTGATCCACTCTGTTACTCTTGATTTGGACGTTGGGCTGGGAAGCGTCCCGTGATGACGTTCAGAAGACTCACCTGCAACTGTCACGACGGCCGGTTGGTGGCTTGCAAGGTCGGCCCTCAACGGGAAGCCACCCTCGAGATCGACCTCGATCCCGTATGGAATCCAGACGGGCCTCCAGCCGTGAGCGTACGGTTCGGTGCGATCTCTAACTTCGAAGAGGTGCGGGAGTTCTTCGAACGGGTTCAGCAGTCCAGGCAACACGAGGCCTTGGATGAGGTAGTCGGCATCGTCTGCCGCGAGAAGGGCGAATGGATCGTCGACCTGGCTCGCGCAGGCGCGGTGACCATCGCCACTCCAAAGATGCCGCAAGAACAGTAATCTGGGCGGCGCACAGTCAGGGGCCGGCTGATACCCGTTTCAAATCTCCGAGTAGTTGAACTTGGTGATCTTTGTGCCTTCCGGCAGATCTCTTACCTGCTGGTGAATGTGACCGAGTGCGTGAAAATGAACTCTCCAATGAGTCGGACGCCAGTTCTCGACGGAGAATGGACCGCTCAGGATGGTCGGGATTACGGCGGAGTAGCACTCGCCCTGAGACAGATACAGGCCTGACTCATGAAGTTGAGCGAGAAACGCGGGCATGAACCAGCGATCCAGCAACTCAGGCTCCTTCACCTTCATCTCCCACTCGGCCACCGAGACGGCGACCTCGGAGCACTTTCCATCGATGGTGTCGAGAAACAGGACCGCGCCATTGCTGGTCGTCAGGAACAGATCACCGAACGCAGTCAGCACGAGTGCTCGAACATCGTCGGAAACCAGCCAGCGCCACGACTCCAACGCGTCGATCACTGAAAACTCTCCGGCTACGGGTGCGAGCAGATCTTGGAATTCCATCGTTCTCGGCCCCTAACTTGTATTGAGCCACGGCGTGCCTCAGGCGAAAACCAAGACCAGAGGCGCGAACATGTCGCCTTGACAGATAGGGGCCCGTTGGGCTCACGACAGAGCTCATCGTAACATGCACAGACTAAACGTCTTGGCTCATTCCGGTTCGGTCATGGCGCGCTTATCCGTCAGGGTCTGACGGCGAGACGTCTACGTCTGCCCTCGATCTCGGCGACGGAGCCCCCGGGGGACAACCCAGGCTTTACCCTCGGCGAAGCTGATAACCGCGGGAACGATGATCATGAGGATCGGCGTGCTGTCGCCGGCAGCGGCGCCCCCGCCGCCTGTGCCGCGGCAGCAGCGGCGTTAAGTTGATTTTCCAGACCCCAACTCCCTCCGCTGCGGCGTGTTAGCCAGCTCAGCGCGGTTTTGGTCCAGGTGGAGGCGTTGGCGGTGGAACATTCGGCCTCGCCGGCGGCGCCGGCGGTCTCGTCCCGGTCCTGGAGGCGTCAGACCAGGTTGTTGTTGATTTGGGTTCGTTTGGCATCGGCAACTCCGCTAAAAGGCGTCTCACTCGCGGGGACGACCCGCTTGTCTTGCGTTGGATCATGAACCACGGCCATCGAGACCACCTCGCTACCCTGCAGGAATAGGTATTGATTGTAGGTTAAATCGTACGTCTTTGCGCCCTCGTTCCAAATGTACGGCTCCCTCAGAATGAGGTCACGGAAGTTCGGCTCCACAGAAACGTCTGGGGGGGGGCAGAGACTCGCGGGGGCCAGAGACTCGCGGGGGCAGGTCTAATAGTCGAAAGTGCCGTCACGAGCTTGTTGCAATGGCCACATCTGTCTTTCAGCACCTTTGACTTTAGACTTGGCCTTCCAGACCTCTTGAAACCGAAGGTTATCTCAACCCGCCATGAGTGAAGCTCGGGTAACGGTCGCGCTGAATGTTATCTAGCATTTCGAGTGCCTTTCGTTCCCTGGCCGAGCTGGCAGCGGCGACCGTTGACGAATCCGCGCGCAGCCCTTCTGTGGCATTTGCAATTCTCTGGCTCTGTTCCTGAATTTGGCGCACGGAGTCGTTCAGAGTTGCGCTCATTGAACGGACCGAGGCTGAAAGATCATCGATTGACTGCGTTATTCGCCACGTCATTTCTTCCAAAGCTTGTGCAAGGTTCCGGAAACCAGCCACCAATATCTGATTAGTCTTGCGTTGCTCATAGATCACCGAGAATTGGAAGTTACGTTGTGCGCTGCGTACGATCCCGCTCATGCGTTTGGACGTCTCTGAAGCTATCTTCAGTTTCGGCCCGGAGCCCAGCGACACGGAGAACGCCGGCGTCTTGATCTCGTACTTTTTCGCGTTCTTCACGACATCAATGTACTGCAACGAATTACGCTCGATCTTCCGAACTCTTTCCTCGAAACCGCCGAGTGCGAAAGCTGCCTTCTCGACCGAATCCCAAAACGGTGCGAAGGCACCCTCAGCGAAATCCCTCTCGGCCTGATCGAGGTGTTCCTCGGCCGATCGCAGTTGAGCAGGCATTTGTTCGAAAGCACTCAGCGATTCCTCATTGATGCTAAAGATCTGTCCGCGAAGTTGCTTCTGCTGGGCCGAGTACTGCTGCCGCTCCCTTGCTTCCATTAACTCCTTCGCGGCTTGTTCCACGGCTCTCTTCTTTTCCTTCTCAGAAAATTGAAACGCAAGGTAAATAACGACAGCGATACCCACCGCGAGTACGAGAGGGATTAGACATCCCATGCGCTAACCTGCCTTCCGCCGAAAAGACTGACCCAATTTTGAATCAGTATACTCCTGAAGTCTCGACATTAGGAGTGGTTGGCCGTCTCCTGCTGGTCTTGGCAGTAGAGGCCAAGCACAAACCGGTGGATCTGTCTGGACACGGCCGCAACAATGCTCTGACCGGGTTTTCCTTCCCCAACTTCGCGTCTTCGCGTCTTCGCGTGAAATCGGTCTCACGCGAAGCCGCGAAGAACGCGAAGGAGAATCACTTCACATCGATCCTCACCTCATCACTATTCGCCCGAATCTCCGGTACGTACATCGCCTGACCCATCAGCGGGAGCGCGTGGAAGGAGCCGGGGACTTCGGCGCGGAGGGTGTAGCGGATCTCCCAGACTCCTTGCGGCAGCCGAGAAGCGAACATGGCTACCTTGCGGTCGCGCAGTTCCTGGTAGAGCCATTCGGTGCGGCCGGTTGCGTCGACGCCTGAGTTCCGCTGGACCGAGGGGGGAGTAGTCTTCGATTCGACGAACTTCCGGATCACGGCGCCTGACTTGAGCTCGCGCGCGAACAAGCCCTCCCCGCTTCGGATCTCGACGGCTTCGAGGCCGGCGGGTTTCAGGTCCTCGAACATGAGGTACTCGTAGTCATTCTTTGTCTCGACGGTAACCACCACTTCCACCCGCTCCCCGCTGGCGAGGGTCTCGCCGTCGTGTAAGGGAACACGGTCGTAGAGCTGGCCTTTGAGCAACGTCGGATGCCCGACCAGGTGGTAGTAATCCCGGCGGACGAAGATCTCGTTTCCAGCGGCTTTGATCGGCTCTTCGAGGGAGAAGAAGCGGGCTTCGGCGGCAAAGTAGAGGGAGCCGGTGCCGGCTGTGCGGTGGATGCGGATCTCGTTGATGCCGTCGCGGACGGCGGAGGGCGGGATCGTCCAGCGGCTCGGGGCGCGGAGGATGGCCGACGGAGTCACAGTCTGGGTAGCGATGGGAGCGCCGTTGGCGGAGATCTCGTAGCTCCCCTCGCCGGATAGCTCGCCGCTGGCGTGGAGGTACTCGTCCAGCGCCAGGATGGTGATGGCGGTGTCGCGGGTGTTGTTCCATTGGGCGCCGCGGCGGTTCTTGATCAGCCAGTTCGTCACCGGCTCGATGAGGGCGTTCTTCGGGTCGATCTCCGTCAGCGCCATCAGGGCGAACGACGTCGACTCCACCGGACCGTCGGACCAGCGCCACCAGGAGGCGTCCTGGCCCCAGTGGGCGGTGGCCATCGTCTCGGCGCTGCCGGCGGTGCGGCCGTTCGCGCCGTGGATGATGACGGAGGTATCGGGAGCGCGGTCGATGCGGACGCCGTTCTCGAGATTGCGTACCAGCACCTCTGCCCGCTCGGCGTTTCCGAAGTCGTGGACGGCCAGTGCCAGGAGGGCGCGGCCGTAGGCGGTCAGCTTGTCGCGGTGCGTCCAGACGTTGTCGAGGGCCTTGGTCTCGAGTGCGTTCGGCGTTGCCGCGGCCTTAGGCGTGCGCCGCCACGCGGCCAGCGCGTGGAGCATCCAGGCCTGTTCTTCGTGATTCCCCTCGTAGTTGACCAGCTTGACGTCGAGCCAGCCGGCGGCGCGGTCGACGGCCTGCGTATGAACGCTTAGGCCGCCGTCGCGGGCGACGGCGAAGCCCCAGATGACGTAGGCGGTCATGTAGGGGTCGCTATCGCCTTCCTTCCACCAGCCCCAGCCACCGTCCGCGTGTTGGAAGTCGTAGAGGCGCTTCATGCCGGCGGCGGTGATGCGATCGAGCTCGCCGAGGTCGTGCTTGCCGTGCGGGTGGGTAGCGTTGGCGGTGGAGGACTCGATGCCGCCGAACATGCGGCCGGCGACGTCGGCCGGATCGGCGCCGATGCCGCGCAGCGTGCGGGCCACGATCGCCGCCGGGAGGAAGCGGCTCATGGTCTGCTCGGTGCAGCCGTAGGGATAGTCGATCAGGTACGGCAGGGCATCGAGCATGGTCACGGCCAGGCTCGGCGTGACCTGGATGGTGACGTCCGTCGAGCCGGCGCGGCGCGCGGCGGGGAGGTCGAGCCTGATTGTTGCCTCGTCACCGCGCATGCGTCCTGACTTCGCGATGAGCTTGTCGATGCCGTGCTCGTAGATCGGGAAGCTCTTCTCCATGGCGTCGGCGTACTGCTCGCCGCGGCCGGTGACGTTCAGCTTCGCGGTGCCGGCGTGTGCAACCACGACGCGCCAGTCGACGCGGGTCTCCCCGTTCGCCGGCACGTCGACTGGTGTTTCTTTCGACGGTTCCTCGAGCTCCAGTCCGCCGGCGGTCAGCGACGGGCGGACGTGCATTACGGCATCGGTGTTGTTGTCGATGACGGCGGAGATGGTGACGCGGTCGCCGACGACGAAGAAGCGCGGCCCTTCCAGGCGGACGATGAGCGGCTTCTTCGTCCGGGTGGTCGACGTGGCCATGCCGAACTGGTTCGTCGCCGTGGCCGCGCGGGCCGTGGCCCGCCAGGTGGTCAGCGAATCGGGATAGGTGATCTTGATCGTGGCCAGCCCGTTCGCATCCGTCTTCACATCGGGCTGCCAGAAGATCGTGGAGCGGAAGTCGCTGCGCACCTGGACGGGCGCTTCGACAGCCGTTCCGCCGACGAGCGGTTTGGGAGATTGTGGCGGTGCCGGGGGTACCAACATCTCCTGAACAGGCATCGCGGCCGACTTCATGGCCATGGCCGTTACCGTGATTTGCTCCGCGACCGCGCCCCCGGCCACACCGCCTACAACACCCTGGGCCACTCCGTCTCGGAGGTCATCGAGCTCGTCCTTCTTTCGCTCCTCCGTTGTCTGCCCCAGCCTCCGCTCGTCAACGACCTTCCCATCCTCGATGACGAACTTCGCATACGGCCGTTGCTGCACGCTGGCCGAGGTCTCGATATTCGCGTAGCGTTTCGTCCCGAAGAAGAACTGCCGCGGATCGCCGGCGAAGTCGCTCTGAATGGCGTAGACGGAGTCATCGACCAGTCCCAGCCCGACCTCGGCGGACACCGGCTTGCCCTCCGCGTCGCGCGTGGTGACGGTGAGCGTCCCCTCCTCGCGCGGCTGGTATTGCTCGCGGTCGGACTTGACCGAGACGTCGACAGCGTTCTTCAGCGGCGGAACGATGATCTCCTTCTGATCGACCGAGAGCTGCAGGTCGGCGACGCTGGCGGCGTTCAGGAAGACGTTCGGCACATGCTTCTCTTCGATCGGGATCTCGATCAGCTTCACCGTTCCCTCGACGTGCACGAGGCGGTAATCGAGGATCGAGTCGGCATCGACGCTGAACAGCACCCAGCGATTGCTCGACGGGGTCACGATCATGACCGGCGCGGTCTGGCCGACGCGGAATGCCGACTTGTCGACGATGATCTCGACGCCGTCGTGTCTGTAGCCGATGTCCTGAACATCATGGGACACGGCCCAGATCGTGGTTTCGGCCGTCACGACATCGCGCTGCGCCAGCGGTGCGTTCGGCTTCGACGGATCGCGGTCGGGGCTGGTCCACATGACCCGGTAATAGCCGTCCCGGTTCGGCGTGAAGGTGACCTCGGCATCCCCATTGGCATCGGTCTCGACCTTCGTGGTGGTCACGTCTTCGTGCTTGTATCCGCGCGACTTCAACTGCCAGCCGCACGGGTCCCGCGGCTTGGGCGGAAAGATGCGCATTCCGGCGCGCACGCGATCGAGCTCGGCCCCTCGCACCTCGCGGCCCCGCGGATCGATCCACGACTCGTCCCACCAGTCGCGGGTGATGGTCACCGTGCCGTTCGCTCGGACGGGATTGTCATTGGCATCAATCGCTGAGAAAGAGATCGTCGCCTTCTGATTCGGATGGTAGACGTAGTGCTGCGGCTCGGCGTAGACGGAGTAGCGCTGCTTTGTCACGCGAATGGTTCCGCTGCCGGTGATCTCGCGCCGCGAGGTGTCGGTGACGCGCGCCTCGATCCGGTACTGCACTTCGTTGCCGTCGCGCTGCGTCGGCAGGTGAATGACTGCGTGGCCGCCGGCGTCGGTGGTCAGCGTTTCCCGCTTCATGATCTGGCCGTCGCCGTAGTAATTCGGCTCGATGGCGTCGGGGTAGTACCAACTGTAGTCGCGCGGTCTCCACCACCAATGCGTGTACGGCCGCGAGTAGATGACCGCTTCGACCTTGGCATTCGCAACCGGGCCGCCGTAGTAGTAGCTGGCGTCGACGGTTGCTTCGATGGTGTCGCCGAGGCGGAAGAGTTTCTTCTTTCCGTTCTCCTCGGGGGTATGAACCTCGACCTTGAATTCGGGAAGCTTGTACTCCTCGAGGCGGAAGAGCTCCGCGTTACCGATGGGGTAGTTGCCATCGCGAAAATTGATTCGGTAGACGCCGAGGGGCATGGCCGTGGTGAGGTCGAGCGAGCCCCAGGCGCTTCCGAAGGCGTTCAACTTCGCTGAGCCATCGGCGACCTTCGTTCCCCGAGGATCGGTGATCAGGTACTGAAGCGTCGCATCGGACGGGTTGGACGGGGTCTCTCCTTCGAAACGTCGCGCGGTGAACTTCCACTGCACGGTTTCCTCGGGGCGGTAGGCAGGGCGATCGGTGTAGGCGTAAATCTTCCACTGACCGCGGGAGCCGTACGTCTGCCCCTTCCACATCTCCACGAATGCCTGCCGTCCGCTCCCCTGCGCGATCGCGACGAACAGGTTCATGTACTTGGTCCGGTCCAGCCCCACCTCGGCCAGACCATCGGCGTTCGTGGTGGCGTCGAACGAATGGGCGATGTTGTGATTGTTTTCGTCGTGCCGCTCCCACAGCTTCACGCGCGCATTCGCGAGCGGCGCACCGGTCAGGGCGTTGCACGCGTAGACGACGGTCTTCGATGCTTCGTTGCGGACGACGACCGTGACGTCGGTGACCAGGACCAGCGCACGTTCTCCGTTGCCGCCACCATCGGCTTGCAGGAGGTAGGCGCCCGGCGGCAGTTTGGGATCGATGCGCATGCGCGCGGAGCCGGGCTCGTGATCGCCCTTGTCCTCGGTCTCTTTCTTCCACGTGCGCAGGACGCCGGACTTCGGCTCGATAATCGTGTCAAGCCAGTCCTCTGTTGTGTTGAGGCGCGCGTCACTGGTGAGGTCGATCGCCGAGAGGGTGAGGTCGATCGACTTCACGTTCCGCCACTGCAGCTCGAACTCGGCCTCGGAGTCAGGAAGAAAGACATTCGAGACCTGGACGAACACCGACGGTTTGATGATGCGGTCGACGGCCTCTCTCGCCTCCTCCCAGAATCGCGTCTCGCCTTCCGTGAACTCGGAGAGGATGCGGCGATACGCGGTCAGCGCGGCGATGTAGTCCGGCTTCCTCTGCGCCTGCCCATCCTCGCGGATGACCACGCGGCCCTGTTGCTCGAGCCAGCGGGCATAGGCGATCAGGGCGTTGTCATAGCGCTCGCTGACCTTCCCCTCGCGAATGGCTGCCAGCAGTTCCTCGCCGACGCGATCCGGTTCGCCTACCGCGCCGAGACGCACGGCGAGGAGGTAACGAAAGGTCTGCCGGTCGGCGGGTGTCGTGGCGATCTTCGCGGCGTTCTCGATGGCGTCCATCGAGATCTGCTGGGAGAGGCCGTTGAGGTAGTCGTCATCGCCGGATGTGATTCTGCGGACGATGCTGAGGTAATGCATCCGCGCGCGCTCGACGTCGCCAGTGCCGGCCCACCAGTCGAGCGCCGCTTCGTAATACTGCGATGCGGCCTGCAGGCCGCCCGCGCCGAGCGGCGAAGCCGCCATATCGCCCAGCGACTCGTCGATCTCCGCCCAGAGCCTGTCGTGATCGTCACCGGTCTCGCGAAGGAGGGCCAGCAGCTCATCGCGTGCTTTGGTGACCTCGGTGTCATCACGCTTCGGATCGGCCGCTTCCGCGCGCCACATCGTGTCCGCCACGCGGAATCGCACCCACCGCTGCTCGGCCAGCGGCAATGCCTCCCGCTTCACGCCGGCGTAGATCTCATGCGCCCGCGCGTAAGACCCCTCCGCGAACGCCACCTCCGCCTGCCGCTTCAGCGTGTCGTAGTCCGAGGTGACCGGAAACAGCGAGAGAACTGACAGAAGCAGCGCGAGAAGGTTCAGCATGCCAGGATTAGACGCGGATTCGGGGGAAAAGAGAACTAAGCCGAGGTAGAGTTCTGTCAGACGGGCTCACGCGAAGACGCGAAGGCGCGAAGGGAAGCCGCGATGAATGTTGAGGAAGTGTCTGCTGCAGTCGTAGACGATGCCTTTCATCTGCATCGCGACCTCGGGCCAGGATTGTTGGAATCCGTTTATGAGGTAGTCCTGGCGAGAATGCTGTACAGACGCGGTCTGAAGGTAGAACGACAGAAGCCCGTCGCGTTCGACTTCGACGGCATGCACTTCGATGACGGCCTCCGCGTGGATTTGATGGTGGAAGATTGCCTCGTCGTGGAATTGAAGTCCGTGGAGATCCTGGCACCGGTCCACCCAAAACAGCTACTCACGTACCTCCGGCTCTTGAATCTCCCGTTGGGACTGCTGATCAACTTTGGTGCCGCGACCTTCAAGCAAGGCGTAAGACGGATCGTGAACAACCATCGAGACTTCGCGTCTTCGCGGCTTCGTGTGAACATTGATCTCACGCGAGAGGAAAACTGATCACGCGAAGACGCGAAGAAAAACCTCGCAAGCCTCGCCTGCTTCTTCTTCGCGACGGGAAACCTGATCACGCGAAGACGCGAAGGCGCGAAGAAAAGCGCAAACCTCCATGCTTCTTTTTTCGCGTCCCTCTTCGCGGCTTCGCGGCTTCGCGTGAGATCACTTCGTAACCGCCGATCTCAACCGAGGCGAGGAAACCTGATCACGCGAAGACGCGAAGGCGCGAAGAAAAGCGCAAACCTCCATGCTTCTTTTTTCGCGTCCCTCTTCGCGGCTTCGCGTGAGATTACTTCGTGACGACCGCCTCATACACCCGCAGTTCCACCTTCGTCATCGTGCCGAGCACGTCGCGGGTGGCGCCGATCTGGCTGGCTTTCGAGGCGGTTGCTTCGACCAGCACCGCGTCGGTGATGTCGCTGTATTTCTTGCCGCCGTTGATGACCAGCGCTACGACCGCGGCTTCGAGGGGGGACATGCTGGGGTTGAAGGCGGCGTTCTCGGCGACCGAGCCGGTGTAGACGGCGCCGTCGCTGGTTTTCAGGGCCACGCCGGCGTAGCTGAGGCTGTAGGGGGCGTACGACGTGTTGGCGGCTTGCAGCGCGGCCTTGATCACGTAGTCATCGGTCGGAAAGGAGAGAGTCATGCCGTGTGACTGCGGCGACATCAGCGCGGCGGTCACGCCGAGGTCGGAGGGGCCGAAGGCGTCGGGGAGGAGAGCGGTCAGGAGGGTGGTGGGGGTATTCGGCAGGATGATCAGGAGCTTCGACGCCGTCGTCAGCTCGTTGAGAAACTGCCGGCAGTAGCCGCACGGGGCGGCGGAGATGGCCAGCATGTCGATGCCGGTTTCTCCGAACGAAATCGCGTGCGCGGTGGCGGCCTGCTCGCCGTGGACGGTGAAGCTCAGCGCCTGACCGGGGAACTCGAAGTTCGCGCCGAAGTAGAGGTTGCCGCTCAGGCCGTGCGCGACCGTGCCAACGAAGAAGTTGGAGATGGGCGGGATGGCGAACTTCTGCGCCCGAGGAATCAGATTGAGCATGAGCTGCTGGAGTGGCATCCCCGCGGCGACGATGCGGTCGACGACGGCCGCCGGGAGATACCCCCCGGCGGCCTGACATGCGGATTCAATCTCGGCGATCTGCTCGTTCGAGAGGGCTGCTGCGTCCGCGCTGGTCATACGCTGAACGCCTCTTTGCGGAAGAAGCCGGCGAAGCGCTTCAGTACCGACGTGGTCATGTAGGGATGCGTCGTCAAGCCGGCGGGTCCGGCCTGCACGAAGAGATCACCGTGCTCTTTCAGGAATCCCTGATAGACCGGACCGTTGCCGTGGTCGAAGAAGGTCTCCTTGTTGGTCCATGACGAGTTGTAGACCAGCGCATCGAGCTGCGACGGCGGGAGCGAGAACGACTGCTCAGAGGCGACGGCCACGCTGACCGTGTACATCAGCGTCGTCGGCTCGTCGTCGTGTACGGCCTGAACGTATGGCCTCAAGACCGCCTTCACCTTCTCGCTGCAGCCGGGTTTCATCACCCAGCGCGCCTCGACCTGCCACGCGTCCATGACGTCAGCGCCGGGGCGGATGAAGCCGTCGATCATCTCCAGCCCCTGCAGGAGGAAGAAGGGAACAGTCGGTCCGTACATGTTCAGGAAGTACTTGCCGCTGTTTTCGACGAAGTCGTGCATCACCTGCGAGGTGTGGTGCGCCTTGTAGGCGTCGAAGTCTTTGTAGCCTTCGACGAAAGCCACCTGCGTGGCGGTGACCGGCGGATAGATGTTCGTCCCGGGATCGAGGTTGGGGGTGTGGATCAGATACATCCAGGTGTCGGGCTGCGTTGCCTCCACGGCCGCGGCAAGTGCACCGAGGGCCGCGTAGGCTTTTGCCTCGTTGCCGGGGATGATGGACAGGAAGGCATTGTTGATATACATGAAATTCCTTTCTTGCTACGCGCCGAGAGCCGCTTTGATGGCTTCGGCCGACTTGAATGCCAGAGCCATGATGGTGAGTGTGGGATTTGCCGTGGCGACGGTGGGGAAGCTTCCGCTGCCGACGATCCAGAGGTTCTGGACGTCATGCGACTTCTGCGTGGCATCGACGACCGACGTACACGGATCGGTCCCCATACGATGCGTGCCCATGATGTGGCCCGCGCCGTACATGTGGTACATCTTTTTCTCGTAGTTGAAGTCTCCGGGTCCCATCGTCTTCCCATCCGGATACTTGTCCTTCGGGTAGGGATTGACGGTCGGCTGTGTGAACTCCTGTGCTCCCATCTGCTGGAAGATGGCGCTGCAGGTCTCGGCGGCCACGCGGAACCCTTCCAGCGTGTACTTGTCGAAACCGTAGTCCACGTGGGGCCGGGGGATCTTCAGGCCGTCGGTGTTGTTCTGATCGATGGTGACGCGGTTATCCGCCTGCGGCGCCTGCTCGAGCAGAAGGCCGAAGCGGAACTGGCGCGTCAACCGGTCGTTGAGGGTGTTGACCAGAGCCGTCCCGCCGAGGCGCGTCGGTCCGGAGTTGAGCTGCGAACCATTGGACCCGGTCACGAAATCGAGAGTGGTGGTGTAGGGATCGCCGCAGGCGAAGTTCCATCCCTCGTTGCCGATCTCCATGCGGAAGGCGGCGCGGTTCGTGCGGAACTCGCCGTCGCGCAGCGACTCGATGCCACCCGTGGCCAGCGGACCGCGATAGCCCCATACCTGCGAAGGGGCCAGCGCCCACGCCAGATAGAGGACGTGGTCCATCAGATTGCGGCCGACCTGATCGCTCTTGTTGGCGATCCCCTTCTGATCGTTCGAAAGAAGGAGCAGCTTGGCGTTCTCGATGGCGTGACAGGCGGAGACGTAGATCTTCCCGGTCACGCTGGCCGGCGTCGACTGCAGATTGCCCTTGTCGTCGTACGACCACTTGAGGTAGTCGACTTGCGTAACGTTGTTGCCGTCGACGGCGATGTTGACCGCAACCGACTGGTAGCTGACGGTGACGTTGCCGGTGTTGAGGGCATCGCCAAGGGTCACGGTCGGATCCCACTTGGCCTGAATCGGACAGATGGGGATGCAGTTCGTATTGCCGGCGCAGACGCGGCGATCCTGATACGGCTCGGAGTTGCGGCCTGCGGGGGTGTTGGTGACGAAGACGGAGTACTCCTTCCCTCCCTCGCTCCCTTCGCCCGGGACGCTCATTCCGCTCACGCCGTTGCTGACGGTCTGATCGACCACGCTCGACGGGATCGGGCCCATCGGGTATTCGTAACCCGGCGGGTAGACCATGCCGATGGCGGCCTGCAGCGGCACCTGCTGGGTCACGCTGGCGGCGACGCCGATCTCGCTCTCGGCCAGACCCCACAGCGTCTGCATCTCCGAGTACTCGATCGGCCAGTCGTAGAAGACGCCGTACGTGGTCTTCATCGTCAGATCGTGCGGCACGAGACGCGGCACGCTGCCGAGCCAATGCCAGGCCGTGCCGCCGCCGATGCGGTCGTACGTGCTCGAGAACTGCAGTTGCCGCACCTCGGGCTGGTTATCCGGCGTGGTGCCGGAAACGCCGGCGGTTTCCGACTGGATGAGATGGCTGACGTCGGGCGGCGCGCCGATCGACAACACCGTGGCGCGCGGCGTGGGGATCTCCGAAGGATTCGGGAGCGTACCAACGCCCGGGCCGATCCGCCCGGCCAGCGACGGGTACGGCGACTCCGGCGTCTTCGCCAGCGCCAGATAGAAGTTCTCCATGTACTGCTCGCGGCTGTCCGGAACGGCCGGACCGGCCTCGAGGATCAGCACCTTCTTGCCGGCCAGACCGAGCTGCTTGGCGATGAGATTGCCGGAGACACCGGCGCCGACGATGACGACGTCGTATTGCGGGGTATCGCTGCCGTTGCCGTTCCCGTTGCTCACTGGCCACCTCCGGTGTTGACGCCGAACGTAGCGAGTCCCGCCGGCGGCTGACTCCAATAGCCGAATGTGAATGCACTGAAGCCCATGGGATGAGCCTGGGCCACGTTCCAGACCAGGCTCTTGGTGTAGGCCTGCGAGGAGATGACCTGGAGCACCTGGCCCGGCTGTTTGTTGGCGGTCTGATAGGCAGGGGTGTACCAGGAGCCGAGGTACCACATCAGGATGACGGCCTGGGCCAACTGCGCCTGGTTCGATTCCTTACCGGTGGGAGTGGTGACCTCGAGCAGCGAGTCGGCGATCTGCTGGGCGGTCAGAGGAGGCGTCTGGCTCTTGCGTGACCGGAAGGCGGCCAGCAGGTTGTCCATCGCCGTCTGCCCGACCTGGGCGACGGCGAAGTTGTAAAAGACCTCAGAGAGGTTGGTGGGGTCGAGGAATGGCCGGAGGAAACTCGACTGAAATCCGGTCAGTGCCGCGGACATATCGGCGAAGTCCTGCAGGACGGAATCAGAAGGACCGCCGGTGGATGGTGTGG
This sequence comes from Thermoanaerobaculia bacterium, assembly GCA_017883235.1. Taxonomy (GTDB): domain Bacteria; phylum Acidobacteriota; class Thermoanaerobaculia; order Gp7-AA8; family Gp7-AA8; genus JADGNZ01. The sequence goes on from JADGNY010000013.1 coordinate 56,718, forward strand.
TGGTCATAGTCGTCTACCTTTCTCTATTTCGCGCGTTGCAGCACGTAAGTGAAGTCGGAGTGCACCGGCGTGGTCATCGTTGCGTTGTTGTGGCACTCAATACAGTTCGATGAGACGTTGGGCGCCAGCGGCGGCCCCTGGATGTACGTCTCGAGCGTGGTGTTGGCGAGGTAGCTCGGAGCGGGCTCGCCGAGGGGGAATTGCGGGTCCGCCGTACAAAGCCCGTTGCCGGGGCTGGTCGGCCACATCGTGCTGACGAGCTCATAGTTCTTCCAGACCGAATTCGCGTTGACTCCCACGAGCAGCTTGAGCGCCTCGGCGTTGTGTTTCGCCGCGCTGGTGAAGGCGAACTCGCTCCCACCTTTGAACATATTCATCCGCACGATCTGGCTATGGAAGGAAGCCACCTGCGTCGGATTCCAAGGCCGCGGCGGCACCTTGTTCGGCGGGCAGTCGGCGGCGCTGCATTTCGGGTTGTAGTAGTTGTATTTCGCTTTGAATTTCCCGGTGGAGACCTCTTCCTCGGTGGGGACGTTGTCGATGTGCTCGAAGGTCGACCAGAGCCACTGCGGGGCGAGGTTGGTCTTGTGGCCGACATGCAGGCCGACCATGCCGACCATCTTCTTGCTGCACGTCGCCGGGTACTTCGGGTTTGACGATGCCGGCGAGTAGACCAGGACGTTCGCGGTGTGGAAACGCGATTTCTCCGAAGGGTCGATGATCATCCACGATGACTTCACCATGATGGCTCCCTCGGCGCCGTTGAGGACACCGCAGGGGAACTTCACAGCGCCGCTGAACACCTTCTGCCCAGCCTTCGAGTAGAGCGTGTTCGACAGGATGTAGTCGAACATCGGCTTGTTCACCAGAATCTCGTAGCGGGTGTAGACGCCGTTCTGATCGATGAGCGGACCGGTGTTGAACGGCTGGCTGAACTCCGACACCGTCAGCACATTGGGGGTCTTACCGACCTGGGTGATGATGCGCTCACCCGGCGTGTAGTCGGCTTTGCACTCGGCCGGCACGTTGGGCTCGGGACCGTTCCACGCCGGCACGGCGCCGCCGGGAAGGAAGACGTCGGCGACGTCGCGGTAGTGCTCCCAGACCGTGTCGTTGTCGCCGTTCTGGCCGATGGTCTTCTTCGGATCGCCTTTGCCATCCGGCCCGGGAGGCCAGTTGAGAGCGATGAAGGTGTTCCATGAGTAGATGTCGAAGTCGCCCTGGGCGATCTGAAACTTCTTGGCCCTGTCCGAGCCCGGGGGGATGGAGCCTTCCTGCACATCGCCCGGGATGTTGGCGCTCAGGACGATGGCGGGGGGCGGCGGGACGGTCGACGTCGTGGTGGCCGTGGTCGTCGTCGTTGCAGTCGTAGCCGTCGTTGACGTCGTCTCTGTCGACGCCGTCGTGTCGGTATTGGCCGGCATCTCCTTCCTGCACGCGACGGCGAGCGCGAGCAGGGTGATCGTTGCGAATTTCCTCATGTTGTCTCCTCTCTCGAATCAAACGAGGAACGTGCGATAGAGCGGCGCCTGGTTGGGCGGATACGCGCCGTCCGGGTTGAATGGGGAACCGATGGCCTGTTGGAAGCGGAAGTGATGGTCGGGATCGACCGACTCTTTGATGCGGCAAAGCTCGGCGTAGTTGTCGCCGTAGAACTCCTGCGGCCAGTCGTGCAGCAACGGGTCGATGTAGTTGCAGTACGCGCCGATGGAGTGCGGCGCCATCCCTTCGCCGAGCTTGTAGGCCCAATTGACGTTCTCCACGCTCTGGTCGGGGTTGGCGTGCGGCCAGATCGCTTTCACTTCCCACAGGAAGCGGGCATCGCGATGCCAGAAGGCGGTGTCGGTCTTGGAGACCTCGGTGACTTTCCCCCCCATGTGCGTCCAGACCAGCAGGCTGCTCGACGACGGGGCGGTGGTCATCGAGCCGGTCAGCACGTCGATGCACGACGGCGTGAACGACTTCGGCGCCATGAAGCCGGAGCGGATGTAGGCGCTGTTGCCGGCCACCACGGTCAGCAGACCGTTGAAGATCTCGAAGTCCGGCAGGGTCATGTCATAGAGGTTGATGAAGATGTTCGGGAACTTGAGGATCGGTGCGATGAGGTCCATCCCCTCGCGGCTGTTGCCGTTGAAGATCGGGGTGAGACCGACGGTGTTGACCAGGGTGTCGGGATGGGCGGGCAGAGCCACTTTGCCCATGTAGCCGTAGACGGCGAGCGAGTCGGGCGCCTTCTCGATCCACTCGTTGTAGAAGCCGAGCACTTCCTGCGCGTACTCGATCGGATAGCGGATCTGGCCACAGAGCATTGTCGGCGTGTTGGGCTGGTGAACGCGCAACTCGAAGGCGACGGCGATCCCGAAGTTGCCGCCACCGCCGCCGCGGCAGGCCCACCAGAGGTCCTTGTCCTCTTTCGACTTCGACTCCGCGGAGATCGTCCGCAGCTTGCCGTCCGGCGTGACGAGGTCGATCGAGAGAAGGTTGTCGACGCTGAGCCCGTACGAACGGGAGACGAAGCTGATACCGCCGCCGAGCATGAAGCCGGGGATGCCGACGGTCGGACATCCGCCGCCGATCGGAATCAGGCCGGTGTTCGTCGCCTGCAGGAAGAGATAGAGGTCGCGCCAGCGGTTTCCGGTCTCGCACCAGACTACCTGCCGGCCGAGGTCGAGACGCTTGGCGGTCATGCTGGTGAGGTCGATGACCATCCCTCCCTGGTTGAGACAGTAACCGGCGGCGCTGTGCCCGCCGCCCCGCACCGTGAACGGCATCTCGTGCTCGATGGCGAACTTGTAGGCGGTGGCAACGTCCTGCGGGTTGACGCACATCGCCACTACGCCCGGCCGCAGATCGATGCGGCCGTTGTCGATGACCAGCGATTGGTCATACCCCGGATCTCCCGCCTCGAGCAGCCGCCCGGCCATCTCCTGACGCAGCTTCTCCAGATACTTCCTCGGAATCATTAGTTTCTCCTCCTGAACCCGACGCGGGTCCGCCAAAAAACAACTCGAATGAGGGTCGCCCACCTAGGAGAGACGCGAGAAGGGTGTTTCCCTACCCGGTGGTTTTTTCCAGCCCTCGGCGCATTTCGATCACCCGCCCGGCTGCTCGGATAGTTCGGAAACCGGCCTCGCTGTACATCTGGACCTGTTCGCTCACTTCGGTCCGCCGCGAGGGGTCGTCATCGATCCGGACCACACCAGGTCCGGTCCTGTCGAGCAGCTCCCCGATCCTGCCGAGGAAGGCCTTACTGATCCCCGCCTGCCAGAGACTCGGCGGAACGAAGAAATCGGGGTCGATCCACCTCTCCGTCCAGACCTTGACGCCCTCTTCCTCCTTGTAGAACAGAAGGGCGACGTCGACCTCCCAATCCGCCCGCACCGTCACGCGGAACCGCAGCGTCTTGTAGTCGTCGCGGTTCATACCGGGATGGGCGGCTTTCCAGAGCTCGATCGCGAGTCCGGGCGTCTCTCTCGGCGGGTCGATGACAATCCGCCCATCGGACCACGATGGAGAGCCCGCGGACCGCAGCTCGAACCGGTCCTCGAAGAAATCGCGCATGTTCGGGTTGAACATCGGCGAGAGAAACGGCCAGAGGTCGCGGAACGCCGGCGTCGTCGACCAGCGGCCGAACCAGTTCACCCATCCGATATTCAGAGGATGGCTCCACGAGCGCTCCAGATGGCAACTGACGTAGACATCCGCCATCAGTTGCAGAACCTGGGTAAAGAGCGGGATGAGCCTGGCCAGCTCCTCCGTAGTCAGATCGGATGAGCCCTTGACGGTCTTCTCCCACTTCAGCTCGGGATAGAGATCGCGCAGCAGTTTGACGCTCCCGAGAGTGACCACCTGGCGCTCGATGGCCAGGAGCTCCGCGGCCCGGGCCATGAGCTGATCGGGCAGTGTGGGTGGCGTCGGCGACCACTCCTTTCGCGCGCTGCCGAAGACGTCGCTGGCGCTCCGATCGGTGACGTCGCGGTCATCGAGAAAACGAAAGGCGATGTGGGCGGCATGAAGGCCGAGCCGGCGATACGACTCCCACTGCTTTTCGTCGTAGAACTGGTCGCCGGTCGACTCGTGCGGAAAGCTCTGATTGCGTGTCTTGTACTGCAGCACATCGCCAGGTTCATCGCCGACGATGGTCGGCTTGAACAGGAGGAGGATGCCGCGGTCGCCGTCCGGATAGATGATGTCTCCGACGGCCACATGCTGGTTGGAGAATCCCTTTTCGTTCGGTTTGAGCGCCGCGAGATCGATGACGACCTCCACGCCAAAGTCCTCCCGAGCCCGGCGCAAGGCGTTGCCGACGTCATCGAAGGCCGCCTCGGAATCGGCACCGCAGTCCGATGCCAGGATGTACCGGCAGCGGCGGCGAAGGAGCTCGTAGAGAGCCAGGTTCTCGAAATGGCCGCCGTCGGAAAGATGGATGGAGTTGGATTTCAGCCCGGAGTTCGTGCGGCTGAACATCTCGAAGAAAAGGTCGCAGCCGGGAAAGAAGGCACGAGTCTTTGTGAGGTGATACCAGTATCCCAGCCGGAGATTGAGCGACGCCATCAGGAACGTCGCCGCCGCGCCGAGGTCCATCGAGAGGGACCCCATGTTCGAATTGAACGCCGCGGCTGAAGCGGTCATCGCCGTCGCCAGTGTCAATTTGGACGGTGCCTGATCCCAACCCTGGAAACGATTGGCCAGCGTGAAACCGAACAACGAGAGGGTGGAGCTGCGCGCGCCCCGGCTGAGATTGGCGAGGTGATCGCCGGCTAGATCGTTCGCCGCGCAGCAGATGAGATGGACCGGCCGCGTTTGTGGCAACTCCTGAAGGAGGAGATCATCGTCCGGGCGCTCGGTCGATTGCCGGTTTCGCGCAGCGCTCCCAGCGCGCGTGTTCGATGCGCCGAGGTACGCACGGCTCAGACGCGAGCGGTAAATCGGGTGAAGACCGACTTCGTTCGGGTTGTAGAAGACGAGAGCGGCCAGCGTCACGCCCAACGGCACCAGGGTCCCGGCCAGCGCGTAGCCATGGGCGATGCAGGTGAAGACGAGACAGGCCACCCCCAATGCCGCGGCGACGACGGCGGTCATCGCCAGCAGCGGCAGCGCGTAGCGCTCGGCATACGCAAGCGCGCCTCCTTTGGCGCGGCTCGGCTGGCGGGAGAGGATCTTCTGGATGTACCCGAATACACCGCCCGAGCTCCCTCCCACCAGCGCCGTCCACAGGCCGACCAGCATCGGGTCGCGCGTCCAGAGGATGAACGCCGCGAATACGAAGAGGATCATCACCGTCCAGAACACCGCCAGCCCAAGCAGCCGGGCGATGACCCGATCGATCGCGGAGCGATAGAACCCTTTCCTCGGATCGAGGATGAAGCGCGATAAGATGGCACGGACGAAGATGAACACGAGCATCGATCCCAGCCAGCAGATGGCCGGCAACAGGAAACGCGCCCACTCGCCGAGCGTACCGGAGCCGGGCATGATCTCGAAGTAACTCCATCGCGGGATGTCGCGCAAGAACCAGTAGTGGCCCCCCACGACGAGACCCGTGCTAAGAAACGCACCGAGCCAATAGAGCCAGCCGTAGGACTCGTCTTTTTCTTGCTGCCTGCGCTTCTCAAAAAACCACATCACACCGAACGTGCTCACGCCGGTGACCGCCAGCGCCAGGTAGAGGTAGGAGACGGACGGAAGCGGGCGGCGCAGGATGGAAATCACCTGATTGCCGCCCATGGCGTTCGCGCTGATGATGAGCACGTACCAGATGAGCAGTGCCATGACGGAGAAGCTCACCACGAGGGCGGGAAGAATCGCCGAGAGCGCACCGCCGAAGAACTGCCACGTCTCGATTTCAAAGAGACCCCAGCGGGGCGCCAGGAAACGGCTGAACTCACGCAGGTGCCGGACCGGGTCGGGCTCGGAGCGCACGTTTTCGACCCGAGGGGGCATCTCCGGCTGCTCCTTCTCGTTCGCCGCCGGCTCTGTCTTCTCGGACGAGCCGCGTTTCAACCACGCCATCAACGAGCGAGCGCGTGGCTCCTCGTTCGCGGCGTCTGCCGTCCCGGGCTCGCAGTCCTTCCGTGATGCGCGATCGGTTGGAAAGAGCGCGCCGGCCGGGTTGCGCGCGCGCCATGCGCTCCAGAACGAGCCGATGTATCCGCCGCCGGAGACCGTGGAGAGGTAGTCGAAAAGATCGAGAAGACTCCGCTCGCCCTTGTTGTGGCAGGCCAGTTCTCGCTCGGCCAGCCCCTGCAACAACCCCAGGTTGAACGTCGCGCTGCGGATCCCGCCGCCGGATAGCGCCAGTCCGGTCAGGTCGTCCGCAACCTTGACGATGAACGGCTCGGCTCCATCGTCCGCCGATCCCGACTCCGATGACGTTTCGCCGGTACAGCCGCCGTACGCGACCTCGGGATCACCACCACCGGCTCCTTCGCGGATCACCTGCAGTTCTTTGATGAAAGCAGCTCGAAACGTGGTCATTCGTCTCTCCTCCGGCGATCGGGCGATGTCGATGGCGTGCGTTAGTGAATGGGGTGAGTCGTTAGTCTACATTCGTTGTCGGGGTTCTGATCGGCCTACGACAAGGCATTAGTATTCATCGATGCCGACCAGGCAACAGCCGGTCACCTTCGACCTCATCCGCGAGCTGGCGCTGAAGCTTCCCGGCGTCGAGGATGGGACGTCGTTCGGCACCGCCGCACTGCGCGTGAAGGGAAAGTTCCTGGCCCGCCTGAAAGAGGACGGCCAATCGGTCGTCTTCCGCGTCGGCTTCGACGAGCGCGACCTGCTCCTGCAAACGAAGCCGGACGTCTTCTACATCACCGACCACTACCTCGGCTATCCAGCCGTGCTGATGCGCCTTGCCACCGCATCGAAACAGGAAGCCGCCGACATCATCCAGATGGCCTGGCAACAGGTGGCGCCGAAACGGCTGAAGGAGACGCGAACGTAAGCGCCTGACGCGTTGTCTGCGGCTGCGCCGCGTTGTCGGTTGTCTGCGCGCTGCGGCGCGCGTGGACAATATTGTCCGTCGGGGCGGCTGGCGGCGAATGCGCGGCTTCGCCGCCAAGCACAGACAAGAGTGTCTGTGCCACATTTGCCCTCGGTATTGGCAGGAGAGTGGAGTCTTGCCGGACCGAATGTGGCACAGACACTCTTGTCTGTGCCGTGCGACGCAGCCGCACGTCGTGAAGCTGTGCGCGTTGTCTTCGCGCTGCGAAGTCAACCGACAACCGACAACGCGCTCCGCGCCGTCATCGAAACAGCGCTGCGAATTGTGTCGTAGAGGCGGTGAGATGGCTCAACTCAGCAACCGATACGCAACCAACCCCACCACCCCCGCCGCCCCGATCACCGCCGGCTCGGGGAACTTCTTCCAGAGTGAGATCACGACAAGACTGATGATGGCGATCGCCGCCGTCAGCCAATCTCCGATCGCTTCCTTCCCCACGAGATACGACGTCCCCACCAGCACCCCCACCACCGTCACGCCGACGCCGCGGATGAAGCCGGCCAGGCGTGGGTGCTTGTGATAGCGCAGCAGGATCGGCGTGGCGATCACGGTGAAGAGCACCGGCGGAGAGAAGATGCCGAGGGTGGCGGCGACGGCGCCGGAGAAGCCGTTCAGCAGATAACCGACGAAGGTCGCTGTGATCACCACGGGTCCGGGCGAGATCATGCCGATGGCGACGGAGTCGAGAAACTGGCGGTTGCCGAGCCAGTGGTATTGATCGACCACCTGCGTCTTCAGAAACGGCACGATGACCAGGCCGCTGCCGAAGACGAGCAGACCTGTCTTGAAGAAAAAGGCAAACAATTTCGTACTGGTGCCGGGAACGAACAGCACCAATGCGTTCGCCGGACGCGGCGTCGGTGTTCCTCGGGGCGCGAAGACGAACGCGCCGATCAAGCCGGCGGAAACAAACATCAGCGCCAGCTCCCGCTGGAGGATGACGGTAACCGCGCAGGCGATCACCGCGAACATCCAGGCCAGGCGGTCCGCGCGCAGCGTCCGCTTGCCGAGGTTCCAGCAGGCCTTGACGATCAAGGCAACGACCGCGGGTGCGATCCCGTAGAAAAGCGCCCGCACATGCCAGTCGCCGGCGAAGCGAACATACAGGTACGCCGCGAACGTCACGATCACGAACGGCGCCAAACCGAAGGCGACCGCCACCGCCAGTCCGCCGCCGATCCCATAACGGATGTAGCCGCAATAGATGCCGAGCTGATACGCCAGTGGACCGGGACACGCCGCCGCGAGCGCCAACCCGTTCTCATACTCCTCGCCGGTCAGCCATCCGCGACCCTCGACCAGATCGCGGCGCATGGCGTTTGCAAGTGCCACAGGGCCGCCGAATCCGAGCGCTCCGAGGCGCAGGAAGTAGAGGACGAGTTGGAGGAAGGTCGGAGAGGTGTTCATCATGTTTTTCCGCCCGTGGAACAACTCCTCAATGGTAAGAAGAGGGCCAGCGCTGGTTTGACGGTGGCCCCGTCCGCGACGACGGCGAGGTCGCTGCGCGGGAAGCTCACCTGGCGGCCACGCTGCGGTCGGCACTGGATCGGATGCATGTGAAGAAGTGAGATGACGGTTGTCGGTTATCGGTTGTCGGTTGTTGCTGCTTTAGTGGCGGCACAGCCGCAACCAAACGTGGATGTCGGCAAGGACACCGCAAGCGCGGCCCCCTCATCCGCCTTCGGCACCTTCTCCCCCAGCTGAAAAGCGCTGGGGGAGAAGGGTTCTCGATGTAAATCTTCTTGTCGCGCGCAGAAACCGCTGGCTAATAGTCTCTGATTTCTACGCACGACGCGAAGCCTTCTTCCCAAACCGTTGTCACCCGAGAGAACAAGAGCTCGCGCTTCCCTAAAATCGAGAGCCCTTCTCCCCCAGCGCTTTTCAGCTGGGGGAGAAGGTGCCGAAGGCGGATGAGGGGGCGGCGCTTGCCGCGCCCTGGCCGGCATCCACGGCCATGCCCGCGCTGCGTGCATCTGCGTCATCTGCGGATGGTCTTTCCCGGAAGTCATGCGAGCATGTGCGGATGAAGAAAGCCGCACTCCTCCTTCTTCTGCTGTCCCTCCCCGCGTTTGCCGCCGATGAGTTCACGCTCTACGAGCTTCTCCCTCCGGAGACGCATCAATTCGCAATCACCTACGACGTCACGCAGGACCGTGAAGGGGCGGCGCTCTTTTTCAACCCGATCCGTCCCGGCTCGATTGCCACGAAAGAGCGGGTGATCGCGCGCGCTGATGGCAAGGATCTGCAATTCGAGGTCGTCAGCGGCAAAGAGGCCAAAGCGAGCGGGCTGGTTTCCGACAAGACCGCGGACGACGCACAATTCATCCGGGTCCACCTTCCCGCTGCCGTCCCGAAGGGCGGCCAGACGCGCATCCGCATCATCAAGACCTACACCGACGCGCCGTCGTACTCCATCAAAGACGGCAATCTCGTTTTCGAGCGCCCCCTCGGCATCAAGCGCAACGTCGTCCTTCTGCCGAGATCGTGGGAGCTGATCGGATGCGGATCGCCCGCCATCGTCTCCACCGACGCCGACGGCCGCGTCCGCATCAGTTTTCTCAACGACCGCGACGATCAGTTGCCGGTGAAGATCGTGGCCCGGAGGCTGCCATGATCCGAAAGCACACGCGGCTCCAATGTGGCACAGACACTCTTGTCTGTGCCGTGCTCGCCATACTTTTCCTTCTGCCCATTTCACTCTTCGCGCAGGAATCCCCGCATCGCGCGGAACAGGATCGTGAGATCAGCTACTGGCTTCTCGATCCGGCCACGCACCAGTTCCGAATCTCCCACGACTTCACAGTCACCCGCGCCGGACAGGCATCCGTCCACAGTTTCGTGCGCAAGGGAAGCGTCGTGGCTCCCGACGCGAAGATGATCGACCTCGACACCGGCAAGGAGCTCGTGACGCACAGCGTCTCCGGCAAGGAGGTCAATGCGCTGGGCTACTACCCGGACAAAGTCGAGCCCGACTCCATGGCCGTTCAGGGCGACCTCGATCATCCCATCGCCGAGGGCCGGTCGACGCGCATTCGGGTACAGGAGACATACACCGATCCGGTCGGCTACACATTGGAAGGCGGTGACCTGGTCTGGAAGCGCACACTCGGCCGTCCGCTGAACTACGTCACCCTTCCCCCCGGCTGGATACTGACCGCGGTGAATACCCCGGCCGTCATCTCGCTCGACGCCGAGGGACGGGTTCGACTGCGATTCACCAACATCCGCAACGATGAATTGTCGATCGTGATCCGCGCGCGGAAGAGGGCGGCGAAGTAGGGAGACATCCCGCGGCACAGACAAGAGTGTCTGTGCCTTCGCCGCGATAGCGGCTCAAGAAGGTAGCCAGGGGTGCGAGCGTTTTTTGCGAGCACCCCTGGAACCCGGGTGCGATCTGAAATCGTGCCGCGCCAGCGGCACTGGATGGGGTCCTCGATTACTCTAGTGCCGCTGACGCGGCACCAAACCATGACATCTCTTTACCAGGGGTGCTCGCAAAAAACGCTCGCACCCCTGGCTACCGTCTTGTTGCCGCTAACGCGGCATTCGAGCGGCGAGCGGCCGCGCTGTTTTGATTCGATTCACGTAACGCCATCCCTACCGCTCGGCGGCTTCATTCCGCGTGAACCAATACGCCCACGCCATCAACACCAGTTGCACCGGGAGACGAATCCAGAGCGCCTTCGGATGGAACTCCGGGAACAGATTCGGATGCAGGGCCATGTGGATGTTCGCCGGCGAGACGGCGATCAGCAGGGCGATCAATCCCCACGCCGCGAGGCGTGAGAATCGCCGGATGACGAGCAGCACGCCGAGGATGATCTCCGCGATGCCGCTGATGATGACGAGGAGTTGCGGCGAGGGGAGATACGGCGGCACCATCCTGTCGTAGAACGACGGCCGGAGAAAATGGCTCACACCTGCAAAGACGAAGAGAGCCGCCAGAAGCCAACGGAAGATTTCTTTCGTGATCTTCATTCGCGCATACTCCCCCAATGCGGCGACTTCTGATCGGTTTTTCTCTGCTGATGGCTACGTTTCTCAACGACCAGCATTTCGCTGATGTTGGCGATGGCGTCCGCCTCTGGTACGAGGACAGTGGGAAGGGATCGCCAGTGATCGTGATCCACGGTGGACCGGGGATGGATCACGATTCGCTGGCGGCTGACCTGGAGCCGCTGCGGCAACATCACCGCGTCATCGAATACGACCAGCGCGGCGGCGGCCGTTCGACGCTCCCTTCCGACACAGCTCTTCTGACGATCGATCATCACGTTGCCGATCTCGAAGCGCTCCGCATTCACCTCGGCCTGAAGAAGGTCACGCTGCTGGCGCACTCGTTCGGTCCCGCCATCGCCGCGCGCTATGCCATCCGATATCCGGAGAACGTCGAGAGGATGATCTTCCTCTCCCCCATCCCGCCGGCGAAGGGGAAATTCTTCGAAGAGTACGGCGCCTCGCTCACGGCGCGCCTGACCGACGAGCAACGCAAACGCGCGGACGAACTGCAGAAGGCGTTCGAGACATCGACGGATGTCACCGCGGCCTGCCGCGAATACTGGTCGATCATGACGCCGCCGCGCCTGGCGAAATCGACCAGCGTGACGGTGGTGAAGTCCGATCTCTGCGCCGCACCGCCCGAAGCGATCCGCTACGGGATGACCAAGACGAATCCGGCCACCTTCGGCTCCCTCGGCGATTGGAACTGGGACGCCGAGCTGGCCCGCGTCAAAGCGCCGGTGCTCATCATCCACGGCGAGGAAGACTCCATCCCGATGGCGATGGTGTCGCATTGGGTGACCGCGCTGCCGAACGCGCGCATCCTCCGCCTGCCACACACGGGGCACTTTCCGCACGCCGAGCAGCCGGCAATCGTCTTCCCAGCCATCGAAGCGTTCCTCGGCGGCGGCTGGCCAAAAGATGCGGCGAAGGAGTAGTGCTTTCTTCGCGGCTTCGCGGCTTCGCGTGACATCAATCTCACGCGAAGCCGCGAAGGCGCGAAGAAAGAACGCGGGGAAGTAACCCACCGAAGCTTGCTGCATTTCGATGTTCGCTTGCCTTGTTTCGACGATCACTTGCTTCGTTTCGACCCTCGGGCGCTTCATTTCGACCCTCGCGTGCTTCATTTCGACCCTCGCGTGCTTCATTTCGACCCTCGCGTGCTTCATTTCGACCCTCGCGCGTTTCGTTTCGACCCTCGCGCGCTTCATTTCGACCCTCGCGCGCTTCATTTCGATGCTCGCGCGCTTCATTTTCACCCTCGCGCGCTTCATTTTCACCCTCGCGCGCTTCGTTTTGACCCTCGCGTGCTTCATTTTGACCCTCGCGTGCTTCGTTTTGACCCTCGCGAGGTCACTTTTTGACCCAGCCTGGTTCGGGTTTGATGTTCCGGAGCGCGCGCCGTTTGAACTTTTCCGCCCATTCCCTGTATATCTTCACGTGAATGGTCGGGTCTGAACGGCGGTCGCTCCTGGTTCTCGGCGCAGCCGGCGTGGTTGTATTCGCAATCGGCGTCACGATCGCCTGTCTCCGGCTTCCGGATTGGCGGCACGGGAGCTTCCCCGCGGACAGTTTCTTCGCGGCGAGACTGCAGCAACTCGCCGCTCCTGCCGGTCTTCAGATCGAGTCCTCTCCCCGCGCGCAGTTGCGATCGAAAAGCATCATTTATGACGATGGCTCCTTCCCGCAGCGAGAGACGGCCTACGACATCCTCGGGACACGGGCTCCCGACTGGCTGGCGCGCGAGGGACGCGGCCCGTTCGTCGAGGTCACCGCGCGAAGCCGATGGCGGAACTGGAACGAAGACGGATGGCTTCGCGTCATCTTTTCTCTTCGGGGAGTCCCCATTGCGGCGATGTGGGTTCCTGACAATCTGTTCCACGCTCCGGTGACGGCCACCAGCCCGCCACACCTCGATCTGGACAGGCTGTTTCTGCCCGCGGTCAGGTGGGAACCCGATATCGAGTTGCACGTGATGTCCGAGACGATCCGTCTGTCGGGCATACCCGGATCCTCGCCGCCGGAGTCTCTGATCCGGATGGCCGTCAGCGGACCGGTCGCTCCGATGATCCAACGCGTTGCCGGTCCGGTTGGCTGGTGGCGTAACCGGCTGGAGAGCCTGACGCTCGGATCCTTTCTGGCAGCGCGGCTGGCAGATGTGACCGTTCGCAGTCTGTTCGTACTCGGCGTCGTAATCCTTTTCTTCATCCTTCTGGTACGACGCCGGATCGAGTTGAAGAAAGGCCTTGTTCTCGCGGCCTTCTCGATCGCCCTCTCCCTCCCCGGACCGTTGTGGAGCTCGACGACCTGGATTCAGGTCATCAGTGCCGCCAGCGGAGTGTTTCTGAAAGCCCTGTTCCTGTTCATCCTGTGGTCGGCCGCGGAGTCGTGGCTCCGCTCGACCGTGCCGGGCTTCCGCACATCCCTCGACACGCTCCGCTCGGGACGCCTCGGGCCGAAAGGAGGGAAGGCATTGCTGGCCGGATGGTCGATCGGTGCATGCGTGGCCGGCCTGTGGCTGATGGCGATGTCGTTCGGAACGATGGTGCCGGGAGTGGCGACGACCGAGGGAAGCATCCGGCTGCCGCTCTTCGGCATTACCGCCTCGCCAATCGACGACGGGGCGTTCCGGACCGGCCTGATCATGCTCATCATCTGCGCGGCGCTGCGCTTCCCACTGGTCCGGCGCATTCGCGGCGGCGCAACGGTCCTCGGCGCGCTGGTGCTGGCCACGCGGATCCCGCTGTCATCGTTCGGCATCGCCTTCGCCGCCAGCCTTCTCCTGACGGCTGTGCTGGTCATCGGGTACGCGAGGTTCGGTCTGACAGCCCTCCTGACCGCGGCATTGATGTCGACCGTTCTTCCGGCCGCGCTTTTTTCACTGCTTCATTTCTCATGGATGCCGGTATCGGCGGTGCTGCTCCTCACCCTGGCTGTCGCCCCCATCCCGCTGGGCCTCCTCGGCGTCCGGCGCAGCGACGAGGCGGAAGAAGGCCCGCTTCCCCTCCCTGGATTCGCGCGGCGGCTGGAAGAGGAGAACCGGCTGAAGTACGAGATGGATCTGCTCGCGCGGATGCAGCTCGGTCTCCTGCCGCAGGAGATGCCGGTGGTGGAGGGCTACGAGATCGCGGCCCGCTCCATTCTCGCCACCGAGGCCGGCGGAGATCTGTATGACTTCGTGCGCGATGCGGAGGGGCGGCTCTGGATCGCCGCGGGAGACGTGTCCGGCCACGGATACTCGTGCGCGATCGCGCAGGCGATGACGAAGGCCGGACTGGCCAGCCTCGTCGAGGCGGAGCGAACGCCGGCGATGGTGCTGCAACGGCTCGACCTGGTGCTGCGCACGATCGGCTCTCCGCGCACGTTCACCTCGCTCGTGCTGCTGCGTCTCGATCCGGCCACCGGCGATGTGCTGGTCAGCAATGCCGGCCATCCCTATCCCTGGATCACGCAAAGCAACGAAGTGCGCGAGATGGACCTTCCTTCGCTGCCACTGGGACTGGGACCGGAGCGGCATTACGACGACACCCCGCTATCGATGCGGATCGGCACCACCGTCGTCCTCTTCTCCGACGGTTTGTTCGAAGCCGGCGACGCCCATGGCCACCCCTACGGCTTCGACCGCCTCCGCCAGCTCCTCGGCAAGATCGCCCGCCGCCCCGCCACCGCAATCCTGTCCGCGATCGTCGACGACTGGCGCGCCCACGCCGGCAACGAAGCGCCGGCAGATGACACGACGATCGTGGTGGTGAAGCGGAGCGGGTGACGAACCCCCCATCCTGACGGCAAGCGCAGCGAGCCCGTCAGGATCTCCGGTGGCACTGCAAGAGCCCCGATGGAACCGAGTGACGCGCGGATCCACCGGAGATCCTGACAGGCTCGCTGCGCTCGCCGTCAGGATGGGGACTTCATACGTGGGTAGAATAGGCACGCTCACATGTCCGTCACCGATGAGAATGCCGCACCGCTGTTCCTTCTCGAAACGTTCATCAACTCGTACGCGAGCACGGATGAAAGTGTCATCGATCTCCACGTGATCGAGGCACTCGAGGCCACCCGGCGGCTATTCGCGGCCGAGGCTCAGGGCCGTACCTTCCAGCCCCGGCTGGGAGATGAGAGAGTTAGCGAGCTCTTCGCCGGCCTTTGCGGAGCGAGCGAACTGCTGTTGGGCCGGGCGCCGGACGATATCGAAAACCGAGGAATGGAGCCATCCGAGAGCATCCGTGTCGATTCTCTCGTCCGGTGCCTCAAACAGTTGGAGAAATCAGTGAAAGGATGGAGTGAACAAGGTGGAAGAAAAGGATACCTGCTCTACATACGGCAGCTTCTTCCCAAAGTAGGGGCGTAGAGAGGAATGCAACATGTCCAGGCACCACATCGCACAAGTCAACATCGCCCGCATGAGGGCGCCCCTCGACGATTCCATCATGGCGGGATTCGTGGCACGCCTTGACGAGATCAACGCACTGTTCAAGAACACGTTCCCGGCTGACGAAAACTACATCAAGACCTTCGACTTCTCGATCTTCAAACCTTGTCCGACGGCGGCAGGGTGACGTCACGCCAAGCCTCAGGATGCCTTCCCACGCAGACTTCGTCGATATGTCCTCTGACCGGCAATGGGTCTGGGGTGTCCGGGACTTCTATCAAGCCGTGCGCGTCGTCTTTGGAAGGATCGGAACCGTGGCCGTCACGAGCATCGCCGGCATCATTCTCCTCGCGCCGGTTGCGTTCGCATGGAATGCGGTTCAGCAAGGCCGTCCGGCGCTCGTCATCTGGTCGGTGCTGTCGGCAATCTCGTGGTATCTGGCCCGGCCGAACTTCGCCTTCCTCGATGTATTCGCGCGAGCAGTCTGCCTCGGCATCGCATCCCTACTGGCGCGCTCCGGTGGGAAGCTTCACCTCGTCGGCGGAACCCTTGTCGTGATCGTGTTTCTTCTGGGCGCGCTCACGAAGGTTGTGGTCATGCAGATGATGCAGTTTCGCCTTCGCCGGTCGCGGGAGGCGTTTGAGCGGTTGGTTGCGTCGGACCTGTTCGTGTTCGAACAACGCACCTCGTAGCCATGCGCCGGAGGCGTCTGTGGTCAGAATGAAACAGTGGCTCAACATCACGGTTCACGTGCTCGGCGCAGCTTCCATCGCAACGATGTTCTTCGCTACCCTCTTTGTCGGCACTCTATCCAATTTCGTCCGCGTTGCCGCAACGGCACCGACCTATCGGCAGGCGATCTTCGTGGTGCAGAGTCTCGGGTGGAACAGTGGCCGGCGCAGCGGCAACGCTGCCGGTTGTTGGGCAGTAGGGGTGATCGGTCACACACGCGAACGACTGAGCCTGAACGATTGCCGCTGGACCGAGGATCGCGCCCAAAGGCCGGAAGTCACTCCTGGTCAAGAGGTGCACGTTCTATATAGTCCCAACGCAACCGAAGCGCAGATTCAGGGTGAATTCGTCCGAGTGGTGTTCCCGGACGCGCTCGCCCACCCCTGGCAGACGGTCCGCGCATACGCGTGGAAGATGTACAGGCCGACGCTGTTCGTGATGTTGCCGATGTTGCTCATCATGTTCGCCGGCAGAATCGCATACGGCCCGGGCGTGACAGCCGGCAACAAGTATGGAGCCGTTTGCGCCACGATGCTCGGACTTCAAATCGTGGGTTTTGCCGCAATGTTGGTACTGTAAGCGCCTTCGCGATCGTGCCGGCAGCAGGCGCGCGAGGCCGGCTTACGCTGCCTTGTGAGACATGGGCAACACTTCCAAAGTCTGCTGGTATTGCGAGCTGTCCGAGAACGATGAATGAGAAAGAACAGGGAAATGGGGGCGATCGAAAAGAAGCGAATTGCCATTGCGCTTCTGCTGTACGCCGTCGTTGTCTCGTCGGTCGGGTCGGCTCTGGTTGCGCGAAACATGAACATTCCCGGCCACCCAGGCTTCCTTCGTCTGCTGCTTTGGCTGGCCCCGCAGTATGTCGTCTGGGGAGCGCTCGTCCCTCTGGTCGCTGGCCTGACAAGACTGCGCTGGCCGCTTCACGCGGTCCTCGTCCCGACGCCGTTCTTCGTCGCACTCATGAGCGCTTTCAACGTCTGGTGGCTTCATTTCAGCCATCCCGACCCTTTGTACGCATCGCTGCGCGGTCTGCGATTCAACGAACAGTTCGGGAAACGCTGGCCGGTCGATCTCCTGATCTATTCGCTGATTGCCGCGGGAGTGCTCGCGTACCGTTGGATGCTCCGCGCCGCGGACGCTTCCGCCGCGCACTCTCGTGCCGAACAGCAGCTTGCGACCGCGCAGCTCGAGGCGCTGAAGTCGCGGCTTCAACCTCACTTTCTGTTCAATGCCCTGCACACGATCAACGTTCTCGTGGAGCGGGACCCGGCGCGTGCAAGGAGGATGATCGAGAATCTTTCGGAACTGCTGCGCCTGACGCTGGACCGGCACGACCAGCAGATGACCACCGTCGCACACGAACTGGAGACGGCTCGCCTGTACCTGGCCATTCAGGAAGAACGTTTCGGTGAACGCTTGAAAGTCATCGAAGCAGTCGACGAGAAAGCCCTCTCCTGCCTCGTTCCCGACCTTCTCCTGCAGCCGATCGTCGAGAATGCGGTTGCTCACGGCATCGCTCCTCTTCGACGCGGAGGAGAAGTGAAGATCGAGATTCGGCGAGCCGGGGACCGTTTGATCGTCTCGGTCGCGGATGACGGCAGCGGGCTGGCCGACGACTATGAAGAGGGGATTGGACTCGGCGCGACGCGCGAGCGGCTTCGGCAGATCTATGGAACGGATCATTCCTTTGCCATCGGCCGGCGATCAGAAGGGGGAACGCACGTAAGAGTCGATCTGCCGGCCAGGGGATGTGGAAGTGGTTGAGCGGCTCAGCGCGATCGTCGCCGACGATGAACCGTCCGCGCGCGAGCATCTGGCGGCACTTCTCGATTCTCTCGGCGTGAGGGTGCTGGCTTCCTGCAGCGACGGCATGGAACTGCGCGATGCTGTCGCGCAATTCTCTCCCGACGCTCTCTTCGTCGACATCGAGATGCCCGAGCTCGACGGGGTGAGCGCGGTTGCATCCCTTCCACTTGCGCGGAGACCTCTGGTCGTCTTCGTCACGGCTCACGACGCGTTCGCCGTTCGGGCATTCGATCTGGAAGCGGTCGATTACGTGTTGAAGCCGTACCGCGGGGAACGAATTGCGCGCGCGCTCGAGCGAGTTCGACGAGGCCGGGCCAATCCGCCGGCGTCCCCGAGCCCGTCCGTTACGCCTGGCGAACGGTTTCTAGTCATGACGTCCGGAACGATCGCCGTCATCGACGAGCGCGAGATCGATTACGTGGAAGCCGCGGGAAACTATGTCCGGCTCCATACCGCCGGCCGGCACCCGCTACTGCGCGAGACACTCCGTGCCATTGAGCGGAAGCTCGACCGGGAACAGTTCGCGCGAACGCACCGCTCGTTTCTCGTTCGGTTGACGAAGATCCGGCAGCTCGTCGCGCAGGCGGGAGGCGATTACGCCGCGGTACTGATTGATGGACGCGAAGTTCCCGTCGGCCGGACATACCGCGATGAACTGCTCGCCCGTCTTGGCGGCAGGGGCAAGAGGTAGCCGGCACAGCCGGCGGCGCCGGTTGCCCAATGCTCCCGCCAACAGGCGCGCAACGAACATTCTCCGCGCAGACCGCGAGCCCGCATTTCGCGCCGGAGGGGAGAAACAAACGCCGCCGAGTGATGGGCGGAGCACCTGGACCGGCTGTTCGTCCCTCTCGATCGCAGTTCATCCCACGCATATGGCGCTCTTCTCCTGACGTGCCTATCGTGCATACCAACGATGCCTCAGCGTTCGGGCCAATCAGCAGGTGCGAGCAAGCCGGTGAAGAGACCTCGATCCGGCTGGCTGCCGCGATTCAACGTGATCTCGCGGATGACCTTTCTCATTCTCACCCCGGTGCTGTTTTGCGCGCTGAACTTCGCCTTCGTCTGGCACTCGATTTACAGGGGAGCCATTACGCTGGTCGTGCTCCTCTGGAGCCTCATGATCGTGATCTCTCCACTCCTCGGGCGGGTCGGCTGCGGCTGGATCTGTTTCATCGGTACGATTCAGGACATCGCCAGCGAGCATGCCTTCTTCCGGATTCCATGGCGTGAACCTCTCCACTGGCCCCGGCTCGCCGGCCTGGTGGCGTTCTTTGCGACCAGTCTGACGTTCTTCTTCGTTCGACTGAGCGGAGGCAGGATTCACGGAGTGACATTCAGCCCGCTGCTCCTGAACATGAACTTCAACACTCACTACAAAGTGGTTTGGATGTGCGACGCGATGGGGGCGCTACTCCTCGGACTTCTGCTCGAGCGACGGTGGGCCTGCCGCAACACGTGCGCCATGGGTCTGCTCTGTGCGGCCGGGGCATCGTACTCGCGCCTCATCCCGGTAGTCGACACCGCGCGCTGCAATCTCTGCGGAATCTGTGAAGAGTCCTGCCCCGTGCGCATCCCGATCCGCGAGTACGTTTCGAAGCGCGGTGGGCTGGTTACGAACCCGGAGTGTCTGGTCTGCGGTAAGTGCGGGACAAGCTGTCGAAGAGATGCCATTCGGATTCGATTCGTCTGGAACCGCAGGTTCGCTGCGTCAGCAGTTTCGACACCCGACTCCTCGCGCTGAGCAAGTACTCGCCTGCGCCGAGAGAACGCCCCCTATCTGGAAGGCTATGAGCACCTCGGGCGCTCCGTGGAAGACCGCCTCGAGTGCGCCGAGCCGCAGCAGATCGGAGAGCTCACTCCGGCAACGGCCGTTGCCTGGCGGACATCGAACGGGAGATACTGGATGGCCTGCTGTTGCTACATGGCAGCTGCTTCTGCCTTTCGTCTGGTCCTTGACGATTTCGATTCCCGATGAGACATCCTGAAAAGCACCGAACACACCGGATTGGATGGCTCCGTGCCGCCGTCCTCGGGGCGAACGACGGGATCGTCTCCACCGCCAGTTTGATCGTGGGCGTGGCCGCGGCCCACGTAAACCGCAGCAGCATTCTGCTCACCGGCGTTGCCGGTCTGGTGGCGGGCGCGATGTCTATGGCCGCGGGCGAGTATGTGTCCGTCAGCTCACAATCCGACACGGAACGCGCCGATCTGGAACGGGAGCGTGAAGAGTTGGCGACTGACGGCGACCGCGAACACGCCGAACTGGCCGCCATCTATGTTTCGCGGGGACTCGACGCCGAACTCGCCAGCCAGGTCGCCACTCAATTGATGGCCAAGGATGCACTGGGGGTTCACGCCCGCGACGAGTTGGGCATCTCCGACACGCTCACAGCGCGGCCGATTCAGGCGGGATTGGCTTCGGCTGCCACATTCGCAGTCGGTGCCGCCATGCCAATCCTGCTCGTCCTGTTTGTGCCCGTCTCCGCGCTGGTCTGGACGGTCTCGGGCAGCTCGTTACTCTTTCTGGCGCTGCTGGGTTCCCTGGCAGCCCGAGCCGGAGGCTCACCTGTGTGGAAATCCGTCGCACGCGTGACGTTTTGGGGAGCTCTGGCGATGGCAATAACCGCCGGAGTTGGTGCTTTGTTCGGCGCGTCTCTTTGAGGCTTATACCGTACGAGGCAACCACTTCCGTTGTCGCTGTCCACGAAAGCCGCACGCCTGCGCGTCGCACAAAGGGGCTGTGAACCGATCTCAATCTCAGTCACGGCGTCTTCAGACGACTATGTCCTCCGAATCGACGCGGATCAGTTGAGGTGTCACGGCGTGGTGGGAGGGGTATTTGATTCCCCTCCGCCACACACGGCCATCCGCGGATGACGCAGATGGACACAGCGCGGCGAAGCAACCAAACGTGGATGCCGGCGAGGGCGCGGCAAGCACCGCCCCCTCATCCGCCTTCGGCACCCTTCGACTCGCTTCGCTCGCTCAGGGCAGGCTCTTCTCCCCCAGCTGAAAAGCGCTGGGGGAGAAGGACTCTCGACGAAAGGGAGTTGCGAGTTTGGAGCAGATTGTGAGACATGCCGATTAAGACCGCGCAAGCTCTTGCTCTCTTGGCGCGGCCCCACGGTTTTGGAAGAGATCTTCGCGCCAAAGGTAGTACAGATGGCGCGGCTCACTCCAAGCCCATCTGCTTACATAGGCTGAGGATCTTGTCTATCTGCCCTTGCCAAATCCTTCGTGGCAGAAAACGCCGTTCCGCTTCGTTCCCAGCCAGCTCGCGCGCGCTCCGGTAGCTCGCGATGGCCTCGTCAAAGCGTTCCATACGACGGAGAAGATCGGCGCGCGTGACGTGCCAGAGGTGGTAGCCGGCCAGCGGTTCCGAAAGCGCATCGACGAGCGGCAACGCCGCGGCGGGACCGTCCCGGAAGATCTCTTCGATGGCGGTCAAGAGACCGACATGATAGTTACGAGAACGTCGTACTCCGTCTTGTCCAGTCCTTCCCAACGCTTCTCACCCTCGTAAATCAGCAGCAGGTATTCCATGGTTTCGTTCTCCTTGCTCCATAGTCGAACGGCCCGGCCCGAAATCGACAGGCTGATCGAAAAAATTTCTGCCTGCTATCCTCGACGGCGATGGAGCCAACGTTTTTCCCGACGCCCGCCGCCTTTCGCAAGTGGCTGGAGACGAATCATGCCTCGGCGACGGAGCTTCTGGCCGGGTTCTACAAAAAGGACTCGGGCAAGCCGTCGATCACCTGGCCGGAATCAGTCGATCAGGCTCTCTGCTACGGCTGGATCGATGGCGTGCGCCGTCGGATCGACGAGGTCAGCTACAGCATCCGCTTCACGCCGCGAAAGCAGATCAGCAACTGGAGCGCGATCAACATCGCCCGTGTGGCCGAGCTGACCAGGCTCGGCCTGATGCGCCCCGCCGGTCTGCGCGCCTTCGAACAGCGGCGCGAAGAGAAGTCGGCCATCTACACCTACGAGAACGCGGTACGCACGCTCGATCCGGCCGCTGAGAAGACGTTCCGCGCGAACCGGAAGGCATGGCAGTTCTTCAACGCCCAGGCGCCCTCCTATCGCCGCGTCTGCATCTACTGGGTCACGAGCGCGAAAAAGGAAGAGACACGCGCGCGACGGCTGGCCACACTGATCAACGACTCCGCGAATGGAGAGAGAGTCGGTGTGGTTACGCTGAAACCGAAGACGTAAGGTGCCACTCGCCCGCTAACTTGCTGATTCTAAGGATTAAACGTTTGTTCTGAGGGATCAAACCTGTTGATCTGCAGGATCAGACTTTCGATCTGCGGGATCAAACCTGTTGATCTGAAGGATCAAATTTTCGATCTGCGGGATCGAACCGGTTGATCTGAAGGATCAAATTTTCGATCTGAGGGATCAAACCGGTTGATCTGAAGGATCAAATTTTCGATCTGAGGGATCAAACCGGTTGATCTGAAGGATCAAATTTTCGATCTGCGGGATCAAACCGG